>JBFISJ010000035.1:0-18560 GCA_041608595.1 Nitrospiraceae bacterium | reverse complement strand
CCGCGGAGGTCCCGGTCAGCGAGCACATCGCCTTGGCCGGAACGCTGCTCGTCAACCTTCATAATTTGGAGCTGGATCCACCAGTCGGTGAAGACGACACAAGCGTGGCTCTGATGTTCGGCCTTCGCTTTGAGCCATGACGAGCGGGCGGACGGAACCCCGGCTCTCGATCCCCAAAAACAAACAGCGCGAGAAGCCCTCTCGGGTCTCTCGCGCTGCCGTCGACGACAACTTGTGACCCGCGTGCGAAGGCCCGGGCCACCTGAGCTGGTTCAGCTCTTATCTATTGAGGGTCCTTGCACACTGCCCTTGACGCACCAGACACGGTTGGTGCTGAACACGTTCATGGAGCCAACGAGATTTGCCGGATTCCCCGAAAAAATCGTGGCACCATACCAGACCGCAAAGTTTCCGCCCTGGAAACCCGTGGCCGACCAGTAGCCGGTCGTGTCGGCAGGGATTGCAAAGAGATGACCCTCAGCCAGCATCAATCCGTTGGGGTCGGGCTTGTTGATGTCCATTAAGCTTGTCAGCTCCGACATGGCAGGCAGACGCCATCCCATACGGCCGCCGACTTCCCTCCTGGCACAGTGTTGCCACGCAGTCTGGAGGTTGACGATCCCGGTGTTGGGGCTTTGCTCCCACACCAGGCCGGTCTCGTTGTCACGGACAGCCATATTCGCATAATCGGGCATCAGCTCGAAGCGCGGCTTCGGCTCGGCAGGTTGCTCCCCGCCACCAGTGTTTCCGGTGTCCGAGGTGCCACCAGTGTTCCCGTTGTCGCTGTTTCCAGAATCGTATCCAGGAGGTACGAACTTGGCATTTCGATCCCATTCGCCCTTGTAAAAGAGTTGCTTTTGCTCATGCACCCACTTCCACCAGTGGTACTTCTGCTCGTGCATCCAGCGTCGCCAATCGTAGTTCTCTGACTTCAGCCAGTGCTTGAATTCTCTCTTCTCGGCTCTCGTGTACCTCTTCGCATCGGCCGGCACCGCAACGAGCACCAGCATGACGGCGGCAAGCAGAGCGCCAAAAACTGTCACTATTCTCTTCTTCAGCATCACACAAACCTCCTGTTCAGAATTGCACGGGCACGCGAATTCAATTGCACGAAGAGTGAGCAATGCTAGTGCCAAAACCCTTCGCAGCTCTATCCCTATGGAAAACTAACGGCTTCGGGGAGCCGGGGCAGATTTTTGTCACGATCCCAAAGACACGAGGGCGGAAAATTGTGGGAGCCGGGGAGAATTTTCGTTGCCTGCGAGGCCCGACGAAAGTACTACGTACTTATACGTTTATTTGCTGTGTTTGCACTCGGGGGCTCACGAGCAAACTTGGAACATGCGGGGTTTACGCTCAGGGCACCGGCTGAGCGTGGGCGGACAAAGCAAGCTGGTTTAACAGGCTCGAG
Organism: Nitrospiraceae bacterium; assembly: GCA_041608595.1. GTDB lineage: Bacteria > Nitrospirota > Nitrospiria > Nitrospirales > Nitrospiraceae > JBFGRM01. The sequence continues at coordinate 17,149 of JBFISJ010000035.1, read as the reverse complement.
GCCAGCTCCCGCACGTCGGCGTCGGAGTCCTGGAGGGCGCGGGTCAGCGGCTGCCCGGCGCTTTCCTCGGCGCGAAAGGCAAGGAGCGTCAACGCGCGTGACCGCATGAGCGGATCGCGGTCGGTCTCGGCGATACGCGCCAGTTGACGGACCGGGATGGGGCCGAACGTGTCTTCGAGGACCTCCATGGCCTTCGCCCGTACTCTGGCATCCTGATCCTCCAAGGCGCGCGCGAGGACCGGCAGAAGCTCATCCTCGTCCGCCAAGTCACCCATCTCCTCCAACTGCAGCATCAAGTTGCCCCCTTTAGACTCTCGGCCGATGGCGCTCAGGGGGGGTGTGCTGGGCTGCGGTGCGCTGGGCTGCGGTGCGCTGGGCTGCGGCGCCCCGTTGCTGACGTTGATCCATGCGTCGGCCTCGTAAGCTCCGGCTCCAGGGGCGGAAAAGACAATGATTTCGCGAAGTGTGGATGTTTCCCCCTGCCCAACAGCTGGCGATGATCCAAACTTCCGGATGATGGCATACTCCTTCCCCTCGAGGACCTTTCTAATGGCTTCCTCCAGGGGAAGATTCGTAAATCGCACGCTGACGAGGGCACGCGCCACCGGGCCCTGAATCGACACCGTTAACGGCACCCGTCGCGAGATCTCCCGGAGGACTGTCTCGAGGGGTGCATTCTGCACCTGAGCGGTCATGCGTCCTCCTTGGACCGTCAGCTGCCACGACGGCGGCGGCGCCATCGTGTCCGCAGCGGCGGGTAACGCACATAGCCCCGCGAGCGAGATCACGACGAGCCACCCGCTCATCAGCCCTGGTGTGAATCTGGATGCCATCACTGGTGTTCCGTTCGGGCCGGGCGTCTGTGCCATGGCCAAAGCCTCCAGCGCGGCCACCCCGCGACTCTGCGCCTGACCCACGCCACGCCCCCTATGACCTAAGCAGGCAATGCGGGTGCCAGGGGTGGGTCCCGTGCCCTCGGACAAAGCGCCTGGTTTTGCAAGGGGTTCTCACAGACTGACGAGAGGGGGCTGCGACGGGAGACCGGAAAGGCACGCAATTTGTGAGCGTTTTTTCGGATTTTGTGAGGTCGCACCTGCGACCACGTGCCGGCAAACGCGCACGAATGGAGCCGCTTACCCACTTTCGGGCCATCCCGGGCTCAACTGCTATCAGTCGGGGCCATTTCGGCAAGGAGTCTTCCTCGCCGGCGATAGCCGCTCGTGATCCTCTGCTGAAACCGGTGAACGGAGGCACGATGGGGGGAGGCGGGCCCGAAGCGACAGCGCGACCCTGAATCTGGCTAGTTCACGGTGCCGGGTGGGGAGGTGTCCGACAGCTCCGTCGGCAGGATGAGTGTCAGGAACGGGTGGTCCGCAGATTCCGCTTGCACGACTGCGCAGACCCCGCACACCTGCGGGCTCTGATCGGGAGGAAACGAGAACAGAGCGGGAAACTGGGTCACCGGGGAGACCAGCGGCGAGCGGCACAGGTGAAGCCGCAGGGCCATGAGCAGATCTCGGATGCGCTGATCTTGCTCGCGATCCACCACTTGGTCCGACGCGGTGATCCCGAAGTCCCAGAGCGACCGGCTGATCCCGACCGGCAAGGGAAGCCCCATCTCTTGGGCCTGGGGGGTAATGTCGATCAAAACACCGGCTTCGATGGCCTGGTCCCGCGACCCGGACTGCACCGCCTGCATCTCACGCTCGGCTCGTCCCCGGCGCCCCCGCGGCCGATCCACGGGGCCTGATACCGGTCCCTGAGCCGGCTCCTCTGCGGGCACCGGAAGCATGTCTTCGGGTTCAGGATCGCCGACTTGAGCCAGCTCTTGGACGAGCGGCGCTTCCATGGTCGGCAACACCTTGATGAGGTTGTCATAGACCGCTTGCGCAGCCGACGACCACTTCGGGTCCGGTGGAAGCCCGCGGAAGGCCGCCTCGGCCGCCTTCTTCTCATCGTGTGTCAGGTCACGCTCTGTCATGGTGTGGTCTAATAACTCCGCCATCTTGTCGAGTCAACCCTCGTGGGCGTCAATGTTATTCTACCACGCGGCGGAAGCCGGAGAAATCAGGCGCTTGCGATCCTCGTGACAGGTGACATTTTACGCCTCTTTCGTCAACGAAGCGCGTCACAGCCACAAACACATGACTCCCTGCTCCAGCTCTCCCCATGCGTGTGCGCCCCAGACAAGGGCGCTCCTCCACCTACGTATATCACCCGGCCTTGCCGATTATCCTATGGCCTAAGCCATAAGGTCGGGGGCGTGCGAGGCTGCCCTGGAACCGTTGTTCAGGGGTGGTGTCGATGACCTGGCAGCTCTGAGGGGGGTGACAGGGGAGGACGGATGTTGGTGCGCCCGGCAGGACTTGAACCTGCGACCTGCGGGTTCGAAGCCCGACGCTCTATCCAACTGAGCTACGGGCGCACACGCGCTATTTCAAGCACGCCGCGGAAAGGCTTGTCAAGCGAGGGACGCGGCCTGCCGTGCTTGACAAGAAATGAAAAAGGGGCGCCGTCATCCAGCAACCCCCTTTTCTCGAACTTGTTTTTTATACGTGCCGTTGAGAACGGCCTCGACGCTACCAGCGGTCCCGATCGCCGCCGCCCGCATCGCCGCGGCCGCCTCCGCCAAAGGGACGCTTCTCCTGGGGCCTGGCTTCGTTGACGACCAGGGTGCGGCCGCCCAAATTGGTCCCGTTGAGGGCGGCGACGGCTTTCTGCGCCTCCTCTTCGGTGGCCATTTCAACGAAGCCGAACCCACGCGACTGTCCCGTGTACCGGTCCGTAATCACTTTGGCCGATTGCACGGTCCCGTGCGGGGCGAAGAGCTCGCTGAGCTGTTGTTCGGTGGTGGAATAGGGTAGGCTTCCGACGTACAGTTTGTTACCCACGACAAACCTCCTCCACGGCTCTCGATATTGTCTTGAAAGGGAATAGAGGGGGGGCAGGAGGGACGAGAAGCCCAGACCGGAATGGCACCGTCCAGTCACTCACGATTCCCGGCTGACTTCCTCTCACAAGGCAACACCGATTCAGGGCCCTTCTCCGATCCGCTTTCCATCACTGGGCCCCGCAGCGATGAATTGCGTCGAAAGCATAGCATGGAGCCTGGCTCAGATCAATCACTCCGCCTTTCGCAACAGGCCCACAATGCTCTCCGCGACCTCAGCCGGTGATCGCTGGTCGGTCTCGATCAGGTGGTGCGCAGCGCGACGGTACTTCGGCTCGCGTTCGCGGAGCACGTCCTCGATCTCCTCAACGAACGATTTGCCGCCTGTCAGGGAGGGCCGCTGGTCATCCCCGCCGATTCGGGCGGCGATTTCGGATACACCCGCGATCAGCCAGAAGACCACCCCGTGCTTCTTCAGGACGGCCACGTTTTCGGAGCGTAGGATAATGCCACCGCCCGTATCAATCAGAATGCCGTCGCGGAAGGCCAGGTCACGGCAGACGTCAGACTCCAGGTCTCGAAAGTAGTTCCACCCGGACTGCTGGACAATGTCCGGTATGGACTGGTTTGCCCGCTTGACGATCTCGGCGTCCGTGGACACCAGTTCGAGCGAAAGCCGCTCCGCCAGGAGCTTCCCAACCGTGCTCTTGCCGCTACCCCGATAGCCGATGAGCACGATATTCATGCGATGCGCGCCTCGAGGACGGCGCGCATGACGTCCGCGGGCGCAGCCCGCCCCGTCCAGAGCTCGAACTGATCCACCGCCTGGTTCAGAAACATCTCCAGGCCCTGTATCGTCTTGCAGCCCGCCTCCCGCGCTTCCCGCAGCAGCCGCGTCTCCACGGGGTTGTAGACGATGTCCATCACCGCCAGCCCCCTGTGCAGCGCGTCCTGCGGGACGACCGATTGTTCCACATGCGGATGCATGCCGACCGGAGTGCTGTGGATGAGGACGCGCGCCTCCACGAGCGCGCTGCGGATCCGCTGCGCGTCCAAATGCCCCTCCACCACGGCCAGCGCCGTCTTGGCCCGCAGGTCGCGAACGAGGGCGAGGCGCTCGGGCTCGTCGATCCCGAGAATCGTGAGGCTGCGCGCCTTTGCGCGATCTGCCAGGCCGAAGGCGATGGCCCTGGCGGCACCCCCCGAGCCCAAGAGCACCACGCGCTCATGATCGAGTCCCACACCGGCCCCGTCGAGGGCGCGCAAGGCCCCCGAGGCGTCGGTGTTGTACCCAATAAGTTTGCCCTCATCGATCACGACCGTGTTGACCGACCCGATGTGGCGCGCTGTCGCCTCGACCTCATCGAGCATGCCCAGGATTGCCACCTTGTGGGGGATCGTCACGCTGAACCCCCTGAGGTTGCCCAGGGCTCGCATCCCCGTGACGGCACCGCCCAGGTTTTCGACGCGGCAGGCCAGATAGACGAAGTTGAGCCCCAGCTTTTGAAAGGCTGCGTTGTGAATCGCCGGCGACAGCGAATGCTCGACCGGATTACCGATCACGGCACAAAGCTGTGTGTGCGCATTGATCTCCACTCGTCGACCCTCTCCCTCACTCCTTGCTCATGCCCGGCGGTTATTCAGCCGCGCTTAATGAGCCGTCATGCCCCCATCGATCGTATAGACCATCCCCGTGATCCACCCGGCGTCATCGGATGCCAGGTACAGCACGAGCTTCGCGACCTCCTCCGGTGTCCCCGCCCGACCGAGGGGGTATGCCGAGAGCACCTGCGCTTTTCGCTCCGGATCGCTCATGAGACTGGCCGCCATGGGGGTATCCACGAGCCCCGGGCTGACCGCGTTGCAGCGGATCCCTTGCCCCGCGTAGTCGATCGCGAGGCATCGCGTGAGGGCGTCCAGCCCGCCCTTCGTGGCGCCGTAGGCCGCGAGGAGAGGAATCCCGACCTGGCCTGCGATCGACGAGACGTTCACGATGGCACCCTGGCCAGCCTTCAGCATCGCCGGCACCGCCGCACGGGTCATTCGGAACACGCCGGTCAGGTTCACCGCCATGAGCTGCTCCCACGTCGCATCGTCCGTCTCGTGGAGCGGCTTCCCGAACGCGCCGACGCCGGCGTTGTTCACCAGGATATTGAGCGACTTGAACTCTCGCACGGCCTGGCTGACCGCGGTGCGGGCATGGCCATCGTCGGCGACGTCACCGGGCACGGCCAACGCCCGACCGCCCGCGCCGTGGATGTCCTTCACGACTCGCTCCAACTGCTCCTTGCGGCGGCCGGTGATCACCACCGCCGCCCCTGCTTGGGCGAAGGTCTTGGCGATCGCCTCCCCGATCCCTGCGCCCCCGCCTGTCACCAACGCCGTTTTTCCGTTCAGTGCGCTCATAGCTCGTTGGGCTCCTCCTCGTCGTCCTCAGCATCCTGCCCGTTGCCCTTCCATTTTCCCGTGGCCGGCGTGTCCCCGTTCTCGGTCCCATCCGGCGCGACGGCCCTGGTCGTCTCGTCCCGGACGACGCCCTGGACACGCCGCGCCACGGTGATGAAGCCGGAGTGTGCGACCATCCGGTGGTCGGGTCGGACGCTGCGGCCTTGAATGTTCCAGGTTCTGAGCAAGGTCTCGAAGGTCTGAATCTGGGCGAAGAGTCCCTCCCGCTCGAGCGCTTCCACCGTTTGCATGACCTGCGGAATGGTCGGCACGTAACTCAAATACACTCCCCCCGACCGCAAGGCTCCGGCCGCGTGAGGCACGACCTGCCAGGGCTCGGGAAGATCCAGCACGACGCGGTCGAACAACGCCTCCCCCGGTCCGATCTCGATGCCCTCATATGCGTTGCGGAGGACAAAGGTGAGCTGCGAGGGTGCGTCCAGGTACCGCTCGATGTTCTTCAGCGCCATTCGGGCGAAATCATCGCGCGCTTCGTAGGTGACCACCGTGCCCTTCGGGCCGACGGCGCGGAGCAGGGCCAGGGTGAGTGCGCCCGATCCCGTGCCGGCCTCGAAGACACGCGCGCCCGGGTAGATGTCCGCCCAGACGGTGATCATCGCCAAGTCCTTGGGATAGATTACCTGCGCGCCGCGCGGCATCTTCAGGACGTATTCGCCCAGCGTCGGCACCACCGCCAGCATCCGGCGTCCCCTCGATAGCGTCACCAGCGACCCGTCTTCGACCCCGATGAGCGCATCGTGCGCGATCGTTTCCCCACTCAACTGGAACATCGCACCGGCCTTGAGCGAGAGCGCGTATTGCCGCCCCTTCCTGTCGACCAGATGGATGCGGTCTCCGTCCTTGAGCCTGCGCATGGCCGGCATTCTAGGTGAGTGTCTGCCCCTTTGCAACCGAGCGAGATTGCATGCGGTTTCTTGACAGCCCGCCGTGGCAACCGTATGATCTGATCGTGCGTTGAGCTTCGCCCCATCTTCTGTCGAGGCCTCGACCCCAATGGCCGAGGAAACACCTACGAAAACTTTTTTACCATCAGCCCCTGCTCGTTCGTCGGACACTGCAAAGCATTCCCGCCGGGCCTCGGTTCAATCGCTTCCCCGTAGCCGCGCTCGCGCCATCACGGTCACGCTCGTGACCGCACTGGTGTCGCTCATCCTGGTTGCCGCGGTGGGCGGGGGCGCGCATGCGGCCACAGGCCCCGTCGTCGTGGCGACGTACGAGGGCGTCATCAATCCCGTTTCCGCCGAATACTTCCAGGATGCCCTGTTGCATGCCGAAAGCCATGGGGCGCGGGCCCTGGTGTTCCAATTGGACACCCCGGGGGGATTGGATACCTCCATGCGCCTGATCGTGAAGGATATTCAGAGCGCGTCCATCCCCGTCGTCGTCTACGTCTCGCCCTCGGGCGGACGCGCGGCCTCAGCCGGCGTGTTCATCACTATGGCGGCGCCGGTGGCGGCGATGGCGCCCGGCACGAATATCGGCGCGGCGCATCCGGTGGCCATGGGCGGCGGCGAGATGGACAAGACAATGAGCGAGAAGGTGGAGAACGATGCGGTGGCGTATATCAAGTCTCTTGCCGAGCAGCGCGGCCGCAATAAAGCCTGGGCGGAGGACGCGGTCCGCAAGAGCCTGTCCGCCACCGAGCAGGAAGCGCTCAAGCTGAACATCATCGACCTTGTGGCCGATGACCTTTCGGGGCTATTCGCGGCGTTGGACGGACGCGAGGTCACCCTGTCAGGTCGAACGTTCACCCTCGAGATGAGCGGGGCGATGGTCGAGGAGTTCCCCATGGGGTGGCGCCTCGAGACGCTAAAGGCCCTGAGTGATCCCAACATCGCCTATATCCTCATGACCATCGGCACCATCGGCATCATCGCAGAGCTCTATAGTCCCGGCGCCATTCTGCCCGGCGTCGTGGGCGCGATCAGCTTGATCCTGGCGTTTTACTCGTTTCAATCCCTGCCCGTGAATTATGCCGGCGTGATCCTGCTCATTCTCGGCATCGTGTTCTTCATTCTCGAGGCGACTGTAACGAGCTTCGGGGTCCTCGCCCTGGGCGGGGTCATCGCCATGCTGTTGGGCTCGCTCATGCTCATGAAATCGGACGCCCCGTTCATGCAGGTGTCGCTTTCCGTCATCATTCCCGTGATCGCCTTGGCCGCCGCCTTCTCCTTCTTTGTCGTCGGGATGGGCCTCCGCGCGCTCCGGAGCCGCCCCACCACAGGTGGGGAAGGCATGATCGGGCTCATCGGCGTCGCCAAGAGCAAGCTGTCGCCGGAAGGCCAAGTGGTGGTGCAAGGCGAGCTGTGGGACGCCGTGAGTGAAGATTCGCAACGTCCCGGCGATCATGTTGAGGTGACGGGAATTGAGGGGTTGAAGCTGCGCGTGCGGTCTACTTCAAAAAAGGGAGATGGCTGAGATGAATATGATGCTGGTCGGGATGGCGCTGTTGATCATGCTGATCCTCATGGGGTTCAAGGTGCTGCCCGAATACGAGCGGGCGGTCATCTTTCGGTTCGGTCGGCTGGCGCGCGGCATTGTCGGCGGGAGTGGTCCCGGAATCATCATCATCATCCCCTTCATTGACCGGATGGTCCGCGTGAGCCTGCGGACGATCACCATGGATGTGCCCCCACAGGACGTGATCACCAAAGACAACGTCTCGGTCAAGGTGAATGCAGTCATCTACTTCCGCGTCGTCGACCAACAGCGTGCCATCGTGGCGGTGGAAGATTATCTGTACGCCACCTCCATGATTTCCCAGACGACCCTGAGAAGCGTCCTCGGGCAGAGCCAGCTTGATGACTTGCTGGCGAAGCGTGACGAAATCAATGCCGAGCTACAGCGGATCATCGACCTCCAGACTGAGCCCTGGGGCATCAAGGTCACCGCCGTGGAGGTCAAGAACGTGGATCTCCCGCAGGAGATGCAGCGCGCCATCGCCAAGCAGGCCGAGGCCGAGCGCGAACGGCGGTCCAAAGTCATCCATGCCGAGGGCGAATTCCAGGCAGCCCAGCGCCTGGCCGATGCCGCCGAGGTCATGAGCCAGAACACGATGGCCCTCCAACTTCGGTACCTTCAGACCCTGGTCCAGATCGCGGGGGACCGCAGCTCCACCACAATCTTTCCCATTCCACTCGACATCGTGACTCCCTTCCTCAAAGGCGCCCAGGAGCGGAGCGAGAAGAGTAGCCGATAGGGGTGAGCCAGGGGCCGAGAACGGGTGGCCCCGCTCGCAGTGGGGTCCTTCCTTCCACTGTCACCCGTCTTTATGGAAAAATAATATCTTTTAATATCAACGCCTTATACTGTCTCTCCGCGGCTCCCCCTTGCCATTCTGGCCTCCCGTCCTATCTTCGCCCACCTGGGCTAGATTCGCCAACACGGTGAATCCAACCCCGCATTTCAGGCTCTAATAATACTGTAGAGGTATAGTGCCCTCCGACTCGCGGCGATACAGTAGCGGATCTTTTTTTCAGAAAGTAGGCGAGGTTATGAAGAAAGATCACTTGTTTGAAGAGCAGCAGCAACACCGCCCTCGGCCGTTGAGGCCGGAACAAGAAACCGACGATCCCGAGGCCAGCGATTTGATCGAGTTGATCGAACGCGACTCCAACCGTGCGTCCGTGCGGGTGCGCCCAGCTTCGTCCAAAGTCAAGAGTGCCCAGGCTCAGGAGGGCGCCATCCCCCTCGAGCTCCTGTACTTCCGGTCGTTTGGGGAGCGCCCACTGCTCACGAAACTCGAGGAGGTGGAGCTCGCCAAGAAAGTGGACATCGGAACACGCGGCACTCGGAAGACGCTGCAAGCGGCCGTAGTGTTGGCGGGTCGCATGCGCAAGACCGAAAAGCTGGAGGCAGAGGTCGCCGTCTTGAACGAGGTGCGCGACCTGAGCGGTTTGTCCGCAACCGCATTGAATCGCGCAGAGGCGAGCCTGGCTGCGCTAGCCAGGGAGGCGCGTGGCACGTCCCGCATTGCCGCTTCCCGGGTGAAGCAGTTCCGCCAGGCGCTGCGTCAAGCCCAGACGTATCGACGGACCCTGGAGGAGGGCAAGGACGAGCTGATCCGGCGCAATCTGCGGCTCGTCGTGGACATCGCCAAGCGGTATCACGGTCGCGGGCTCGGCTTGCTCGACCTGGTACAAGAGGGCAACATCGGGCTGATGAAGGCAGCGGAACGCTATCAGTATCGCAAGGGGTTCAAGTTCAGCACCTACGCGACGTGGTGGGTTCGCCAGGGCATCACCCGTGCGCTCGCGGACCAGTCCCGGACGATTCGGATCCCCGTGCACCTGACCGAGGCGTCGCACCGCATTACCAGGACGTCCCGCCGGCTCGTACAGCAGCTCGGCCATGTGCCCCGTACCGAAGAGGTCGCAAAGGCCTTGCGCGTCCGTCCGGAGAAGATTTACGAGACCGTCCAGGCGTTTCAGGAGCCCGTCTCCATGGAAAACCCCGTGGGGGATGGTGACACATCACTTGGCGAGCTGATCCCTGACCGCGGCGCAGTGCCCCCGGACTCCCATGTCCACCGAAGTGAGCGGGACCGCGAGGTCGATCGCATTCTTTCCACGCTGACCCCTCGCGAGCAGTTGGTCATCCGCTTGCGATTCGGTATTGGACAGGATGAGCCGAGGACGCTGGAGCAGGTTGGTCAGAGCCTCTCGGTGACCCGGGAGCGCATTCGGCAGATCGAGGCCAAGGCTTTGAAGAAGCTGAAGACGGTCGAGGTGCAGCGCATCTTCACCGGAATCATGTGACCCGACCCTTCTGTGTGAAACGGGCGGAACGCTGGCTTCCCCCGTTTCCTCTGGCCAGCGTCCCCCTTTTCCAACTCTTTCCATGAGGGTCCCGGGTCGGTCGAGCGCGCGATGAACGTGAGCTCTGCGAGAAGCCTCTTGAGAACCAGACCCTGCGGCGTCGGCGCCGTTGCCTGTAGCCTGGCCCTACTGCTGGTCGTCGATGCTGCCCCGGCATCATCCGGTGAAGGACACCGGCCGGTTAAGCAAGCAGCCATTCCCGACGTCGTGGCGGAGCTGCAACCCTCCGTCGTCACCATCCTGACCCGAGGCGTTCCCCCGCACCCGTTTCAGCATCCGTCCCCTCCAGGCTCCGGGTCCGGAATCGTGTTGGACGCGCACGGGCATATTCTCACCAACAACCACCTCGTTGCGGGAAGCCAGAACGTGGTGGTGGGGCTGTCAGAGGGAAGATTGACACCGGGCCGGGTCGTGGCTCGTGATTTTCTTCTGGACCTGGCCGTGGTCAAGATCAGTGCGGTCGATTTGGTTCCCGCACGGTTGGGATACTCTTCGAACCTGCAAATTGGCGAGACGGTCGTCGCGATTGGCAACCCCTTTGCCCTGAAAGGAGGGTCCACCGTGACCGTGGGGGTCGTGAGCGCGCTGAACCGTGCCATCCTCGCACCGAACGGTGAAACCTTGTACAACTTGATCCAGACCGATGCCGCTATCAACCCCGGCAACAGCGGCGGTCCCCTCGTCGATCTCTCTGCACGGGTCGTCGGTCTCAACGTGGCCATCGCCCCGTCCGCTCAAGCTATCAGCTATGCGATCGCGATCGACGACGTCTATCCCAATATCCAATCCATGCTCGTACGCGGGAAGGTCCTCAGACCGGACTTGGGGATGATCGTCCTGACCGTTACGCCGAGCGTCGTAGACAGCTTTGGCCTTGATGTGGAGCGCGGCGTGGTGGTCGCGCAGGTTCAGCCGGGCACGCTGGCAGCTGTATCGGGCCTCCAGGTCGGAGACGTGATCACCGCCGTGGACAATCAGCAAATCCACAACCTCGGTGACTTCTGGCACAACTATCTGCAGCCCTCGGATCAACGTCCGGCCCAGTTGGCGGTTTACGGCGAGAAGGGGCAGGTCGTGGTGTCCTTGCCTCGCCTGCCGCGTCCGGCCGTGACGCGTTGAGCGTCTCACATTGCTGGGTGGGCGTGACTGTGGTAGCATTTTTAAACGTTACTCCTCCCGGGCCTCTCACCCCCTGCGAGCGTCCACAATGCCGCGGTCGGCAGCCTTGATCCTGTACGACAAATTAGACTACGCCACAGCCTGGCCCATGCAACGTTGTGTGGTCCAGGAGCGTGTGCAGGAACGATGGCCGGATACCCTGTTTCTTCTCGAGCACAATCCGGTGTACACGATCGGACGCTCCGCACAAGCCGCACCGCAGGACCATTCACCCGTGCCACCCCCTCACGATCGGATTCCGTGGTATCGGGTCGAGCGTGGAGGTTCCGTCACCTATCACGGTCCGGGTCAGGTCGTCGGATACCCCATTATGCGGTTGCGCGAGTTTTGCGCCGGCCCCAAGGCCTACATGCGGCTGCTGGAGGAGGTGGTGATCAGGGTCCTTGCCGAGTGGGGCATTGACGCGCATCGTATCGAGAAACTGACCGGAGTCTGGGTGGGTCGCGATCCTGCTGAAAAGATCGCGGCCATGGGTGTGCGCATCTCCCAAGGCGTCACGATGCATGGCTTCGCGCTCAACGTCGCGATGGACCTCAGCCCGTTTCATGCCATTGTTCCCTGCGGCATCCCCGGGTGCCGGGCCACCTCCATGGCCGCCGTGCTTGGGAAGCCCGTCTCAGTCGCCGAGGCGCGGCGGAGCCTGGCGGCTCGATTTGCTGAGGTTTTTGGGCTTGAGTGGATGCAGACCTTTGATCGCGACCCTCTCCGCCTGCCGCCACCTGACGGGCGATGGTCGGGCGACTCGGAGCATGGGGATGCGCACCACCAGGAGGATCCCGCGCCAGCCTCCGTTTGAGCGGGTGGCTGGGCGGAACGCGTGAGCTATGGGAAACGAACTCGATACGCCGACATTTCGTCTCGCAGTGGCGCAGTTCGACCAGGCCGCCGAGCGAATGAATCTCGACAGTGATCTGCGCGAACGGCTGAAGATGCCCGAGCGATCGCTGATGGTCAGCCTGCCGATCCGTATGGACAGCGGCGACGTCAGGGTCTTTACCGGATATCGTGTGCAACACGACTCGGCACGCGGTCCCTCCAAGGGTGGTATCCGCTACCATCCCGACGTGAATCTCGGGGAAGTTGCCGCGCTGGCGATGTGGATGACCTGGAAATGCGCGCTCGCGGGGCTTCCTTACGGGGGGGCCAAGGGCGGCGTGCGTGTGGCGCCCGAGAAGCTATCCATTCACGAATTGCAGCGACTGACCCGCCGCTACGCATCGGAAATCTTCCCGATCATCGGTCCGGACAAGGATGTGCCCGCTCCCGACGTCGGGACCAACGCCCAGGTGATGGCGTGGATCATGGACACCTACAGCATGCAAGTGGGGTACGCTGTCCCGGGGGTGGTCACAGGGAAGCCGCTGTCCATCGGAGGCAGCCTTGGTCGCGAGGACGCGACGGGACGCGGCGTGGTCTACCTGACGCTCGAGGCCATGCGACACCTCAACCTGGACATCGGGAACGCCACGGTCGCCGTCCAGGGATTTGGGAACGTCGGGTCCCACACGGCGCTTATCATGAAGGAGGCTGGCGCACGTATCCTCGCCGTGAGCGATCACACGGGAGGACTCTACAACGAAAAGGGGCTTGACGTCCACGAGCTGATCCGGCGCTATCGCTCCGACGGCCATACCAGCCTGAAAACCCTGAAAATGGGAGACTGGATCACCAACGACGAGCTGCTCGCCCTCGATTGCACGGTCTTGGTACCCGCCGCCCTCTCCGAGCAGATCACGGAGAAGAATGCGGGCCGTGTCCGCTGCCGCATCCTGGCGGAGGGCGCAAACGGGCCGACAACGCTCGAAGCCGACCGGATCTTGTTGGATAAACACGTGTTCATCATTCCGGACATCCTGGCCAATGCCGGCGGCGTCATCGTCTCCTACCTCGAATGGGTCCAGGACGTCCAGCGGTTTTTTTGGAATGCCACCGACATCCAGGAGCGCTTGCGCGAGATCATTCAGGCGGCTTTTCAGCGCACACTCGAGTTTGCCGTGACAAAAAAGGTGCCGATGCGCATGGCCGCCCTCATGAGTGGGATCGAGAAGGTCGCACAAGCCCACTGGGCGCGCGGCCTCTATCCCTGACACCGTCGCGCGTCACGCCTGTTGGGATGAAGTATTTTCTGGCTGCCCTCGCCGTGATCTGGCTGGCAGATGGGGTGGCACTCATCACCGCGCCACGCACCATCGTCACCCTCTTGCGGGAGGGCGTGGCGACCTCACCCGGGCTGCTTCGTTGGGAAGCCGTGGCGGCGCTTCTGGGGGCCGGTTTGCTGCTGGCCTCCCCAGGGCTCTGGCTGGGAGCTCTTTGGGGGGTGACCGGCGCACTCATGATCATCAAGGGACTATTCCTGTCGGTGGGCCCTCCTGCGCTGCGTCAACAAGTCCTGGACTGGGGGCTGAATCGCGAAGAGGTGGATTATCGGCTATGGGGCATTGGACTGTGCACATTGGCCGTGCTGATGTTTCACGCCCTTGCCGGGATGCCGGCGAGAGAATGACATGGTCGTCGTCGGAATCCTCGCCGTGATTGGCCTGATCTGGTTGGCGTCTGGGCTCGTCCTGATCGCGGTCCCGGCGTGGTGGAGCACCCTCATGACGGGGATGGTGTCGTCCCCGGATCGGCGCTTTGCCCTCACGCAGGCCATGATCCTCATTGGGCTTCTGTTGTTGATCGCGACCTCCGCGTTGCAGACGGTCTGGTTGTGGGTCGGCCTGGGCGTGATCGCGGTGCTGAAGGGCATGTTCTTCCTCGGCGCACCGGAGAAACTTCGTGTCCGGGCCGTGAATTGGTGGTCGCGGATGCCGACGTGGGCGCACCGCATCGCCGGACTCTGCATGGTCGGACTGGCGGTGCTGCTCACCATCGAGGCCGTAAGGATTGTGCCCTAACCGCACGGGCCGCGGTGTTGGTCAGGACCGGAACAGCGTCATGGATGACCTGACGTCAATCTGGCAAACCCATAAGGATGCGGGGTGGCCGCATTTTTCGAGCCCGCACGAAGGCGAGCTCATGACTCTCGACACGGTCATCAGTGGGTGTGTCGTCTATTATATTGAGCACCGGGAGGGACTGGACGTGCAGCGAGTTGAAATCCTGGAGAGCTGCCTTTCCGACCTTGAAAATATCTTGCCGGACCTCCCCGACGAGGATTCCAGAGTCTACTTCGATCGACTCAAGGTCCTCGGGCACCTGGTGCTCAAGCCGCAGGCCGGGTGAGCCGCGCGATAAAAGCCGCGTCCATGGCCCTCGATCCGCTCCCCCTTGCCTTGCAACTTGACAGACAGCCCGCTAGAATATCTAGTCATACGCGCGCCCTGGGTCGATCAGTAGAAGGAGGCTTCGATGAACTTTGGGAAATGGGCATTCATCGTCTTGCAGATTCCGGGACTCGTCCTCGTGAGCTATCTCGCCCAGGCGGAATCGTACGAGTTGACGCGGAACGACGTGATGGATCCGAAGGCATTCTCGAGTAAGGACATCTCATTATTCGGCGTAAAGCTGGGGGACCCCGAGAACAAGGCGGTGGATACCCTCGTGAACGAGAAGATCCCCGGTGTCAAAACGGAAGTCGAAGGGACATTTCTTCTGTTGCTGGATCAGCGTAAGCCGACGGGCCCCATGGCAGGCGTCCGAGTCATGGATGGACGAGTTGATTTAATCTTCATCAACAACCGCTTTGCCTATAAAACCCGGGGCGTGTTTCGCGCGGTGCTGAACAGCGAGAACGTCGAGGACATCAAGCGCTTCCTCGGGGAACCCGACTTCTGCGACATTAATGTCATGGGGGCTGCGTGCTCCTATGACGACGAAGGGTATCTCGTTAACTATCTCGGGAAGGATATCAACGTCGAGTTCACCTCTCCCCAATAATCGCCTCCCCGGAGGCTATGCCCTCCTCACGCTTGTCATTTCGATCTGACGCCTCAACTCAAGCGCCCCCGGAGCTGCACACGTTCGAGTCCCTGTCGCTCTCCACCGATCCGCTTGAGCGACGGTGGGGCGGCTGCGCTCTTACATGCAAACCTGATTGGCGAGAGGTTGAGGAGACCGGAGAGCCCGGCCGCGGAGGAAGATCAGAGCGTCAACGTCTCACGAACTTTGAGACCCCGCACGCCGCTGTCGATCACCTTGTGGAAGAATCGAAGCAGATCCGCCAGGTCGAGCCAGAACCCGCAGTTCAGGCACCGTGCGTAGAGCCTGCGGTTCACCATCGTGTAATGGCGCTCGATCATCATGAAGCCTTTGCATTTCAGACAATGCATGTTGTTTGTCACCAATCGCCGCCCCTCGCATCCCATCAACGCGGCCGAGGAACCCGCTTCCCAACAGCGCACCCATTCGCTCTAGAGTTGCCCGCTACCTGACGTTCAACACTCACCGAATCCGGTTCAGGATCAACGCGATACAGCCCGCCATCAACCCTCCACCGGCGATCGTGATCGCAAAGGTGAAGTACGGGTTTCCCCCATCAGCCGGCGTGCTCCCGTAGAGGAGATCACGAACCCCACCCTGCACCATGAGCACGGACAG
This sequence comes from Nitrospiraceae bacterium, assembly GCA_041608595.1. Classification (GTDB taxonomy): domain Bacteria; phylum Nitrospirota; class Nitrospiria; order Nitrospirales; family Nitrospiraceae; genus JBFGRM01. The sequence goes on along the minus strand of JBFISJ010000035.1, from coordinate 1,261 downwards.
GGTCATCAGACAGCCGATACTGAACCACCAGAAGAATACTCTCACCGGCCCGTGCCCCTGGCCCCCACCGTCTTTGTCTCACGGTCAAGCATGCACGCGACGTCTCCGAAGACTCTAGCGTGTCGCCAAAAAGCTGTCAAGGACCAACGCCCTTCGTCTACCCGCACTTGCATGCACGCGGCGTGCGCGCAAGGCGAGTACCACGCTGGCATGGTCAGGAGGGAGGCAGGGTGGCGCGCACATCGAAACCCCGCAGACCACGATGCAAGAAGACGGAGACGCTGCCGCCGCCGTTGTTGGCGACAACGAGTCCCGGCTCCTCGTCGCGTTGCTTGGTGGTGAGCTGCAGGGAAGCGATGGCGAAGGGGCCACCCTTGGTTCGGTAATTAATCGGGGGATAGCGAAACGTTCCGTCGCCCTTGCCGTACAGAATCGACAGGTCGTTCGACTGAATGTTGACGATGGCGACATCCGTCACGTGGTCGCCGTTAAAATCTCGCGCCAGTCCATAGACCGGTCCCGCGTTGGCGCCTGCGTCCTTTCCGTCCTTGAAGGTTCCATCGCCGTTCCCCAGAAAGACCGTAAAGGTGTCCTTTTCCCCGTTCACGACGAGGAGATCGGTCGTGTTGTCCCTGTTGAAGTCAGCGAAGGTGACCCGCAGCGGCCGCTTGCCGGTCCGGTAATCACGCGGGGATTCAAAAGTTCCATCGCCCTTCCCGAGCCAGATCGACACGGCGCTGCTCATCGGACCGCCGTTCGTAACTGCCAGGTCAAGCTTGCCATCCTTATTGAGATCGGTTGCCGCGATCGACGTGGGCGTATCTCCGTACTCATACAATGACCCCTTGGCAAAGGATCCGTCTCCATTACCCAAGAGGATCTGGATCTTGTCGTTGCGGAGCGCCACGAGCAGATCGGCAAAGGTATCGCCATTCGCATCGCCGCCGGCGATCGAGACCGGTGTCCGGTGCATGGAGTAACTGGGGCCGATGCCGAACATGCCCGCCTCGTGCCCAAAGAGAATGCTGACCTGGTTGCTGCCGGCACACGCCACGGCGATATCCTTGAACCCGTCCCGATTGTAATCCTGCACCGCGAGTGACCGGGGCTCCTGGCAGGTCGGAACCGTCACCTGAGGTCTGAAGGTCCCGTCCCCGTTTCCGAACAGGAGAGACAGCGTATTGTTTCCGATATTGGTCGTAATGATGTCAGTCGTGCCGTCCTGATTAAAGTCGCCCGTCGACACCGAGGTGGGATTCTT
>JBFISJ010000034.1:0-18688 GCA_041608595.1 Nitrospiraceae bacterium | reverse complement strand
CGGCGATCGCGTCCTCGAAGACCATGACGCGGCCCGGTGAGACGCGCAAGAGGGCCGCCGCGTGGAGAAACATGTCGGGTGAAGGCTTGCCGTGAAGACCTTTCTGACGAAGATCGGCTCCGTCAACTTTGGCGTCGAACAGGTGGCGGATGCCGGCAGCCTCGAGCACCTCGACGCAATTTTGGCTGGATGAGACGACCGCCGTCTTGAGGCCGGAGGCTCGGAGGGCATCGATGCAGCGGATGGTCGATTCAAAGGACTCGACGCCATGCTCGCGCAGGGCCCGGCGGAAACAGCCGTTCTTTCTGTTGCCGAGCCCGCAGATCGTCTCGCGGTCCTCGGGGTCGTCCGGTTTCCCGTGGGGGAACTCGATGCCGCGCGAGGCGAGAAAGCTGCGCACGCCGTCCTCCCGGGGCTTCCCGTCCACGTACCGCCGGTAATCCTCCTCCGCGTCGAACAGGGCGGGGGGCCGGCCCTCGAAGGATGCCCGCCGGGTCAGGTACTCGTCGAATGCCTGCTTCCATGCGGCCGCGTGCACCCTGGCCGTGCGCGTGACCACTCCGTCGAGGTCAAAGATCGCGGCGTCGTACTGGCCGACGGGAAGAAGTGGTGTGGCTGCCGTGGCCCCCATGCCCCGGTCACATGTTTTGCCGCATGCCGGTCCGGTTTGAGGTGGGGGACGAGCGCTCGCACCCCTGCTGTGCACTCTCGTTCATGTAGGTGCTGAGCCATGCGACGAGCTGCTCCAGGAGCTTGGCCGCGGCCTGGTTTGAGGCGAGCACGCCGCCGTACGGATCGTCCGACGGCGTCGGCTGGAGCACGTCGAAGTCGGTCGTGCCCATCACGCACTGCTTGTGCACGTCGATCAGTTGGGCGCGCAGGGACAGGTGTATCTGGCTGGGCGACTCGAAGAACTCCTGTTGCAGGATGAGGTTGTCAATATCGAGCCGGTAGTCCCCCCGCACAATGCTCGGCATCACGACAACCGCGTCCCAGATGCCGCTGTGCTCCAGGGCTTGCGTGAGCGGAGGGACGAGCATGCGCGCCGGCGTCTCCGCCCATTGATTCTTGGAGAAGTATTGAAGCTCGTGTGCCCGTTTGACGTAGGCCATCTGCGGCGTGTCGAATCCCGCTCGTGACTTCGGCGTGTTCACCAGAAGCGTGGCCGGAACGGGTTGGTATACCGGGCGCGCCGAGCGCTCCGGGTCGGGCATGGGATTCAACTGGTAGGTCTGAATCACCGGGCCGGGCCGAGCCGAGAGACATCCCTGGATGACGAGAAGCGCAAAAGCCATCGCGACCAGGCCTGATACGGGGACCGAGAGGAGACGGCGCATGGGCTATTCTCCTGGACCGAGCGTGCTCGAGGTCCGTCCGAAGACCAATGACTGGGGCTCCTGCTCCAGATGCCGCGTCAGCCGCGATAGGTTCGCGGTGAGCTGGCGCAGCTCGGCGATCAAGAGCCCGGTTTCTGCCAGGGTCTCTCGGGAAAACTGCTGCAGATTCGGCCCGGAGTCCCGCACGACCGAGTTGAGGGCGGCACTGGTTTTCGACACCGTGTGTGTCATGCGCTCCACGGCCGCCATGCTGCGGTCGACGCGGATGAGGATTCCCGGGACCTGCTCGTTCAGCGTGTAGGTCAGCTCGGCCAGGTTGTCCGCCGCCTCGGCGGCGCTCTCGACGCCGCGCTCCACGCGTTCCGTGTGACCGGAGACGGCCTGGGTCAATGCGGCCAGGTCGATCAGGATTTGCTTGAGGTTCTCCCGGTTTTCGGCGTCGACCAGGCGGTGGGTGTCCTCGAGGACCCGGTTGAGATTGGTGATCAAGCTGCTGCCCGTCCGATCGATGCGGGCGAAGAAGGACGGGCTGGTTGGGATGACGGGATACTCCTGTCCCGCTTTGGCTGTCAGGAGCGGCGCGTTGCGCGAGCCCCCCGTGAGGTCGATGATCGCGAACCCGGTCAGGCCCTGGACGTAGAGCATGGCGATCGTGTCCTCCTTGATCGGCGTGCCGCGCTTGATATCCAGGGAGAGCCGGACCTCCGCGGGGTTCTCGGGATTGAGCACGATCTCCGCCACGTAGCCGACCTCCACGCCGTTGTACTTGACCGGGGAATTGATGCTCAATCCGGCAACCGACTCCGTCATGTACACGAGGTAGCGGTCATAGGTGGACCGGTAGTCGCCCTTTCCAAGCCAGAGGATGATGCCCACGAGGGCGATCCCCAGGACCACGACCAATGCGCCGACTAGGACAAAGTTGACCCGTCGTTCCATGTTTGCTCCTTCGCCGCGCGCCCGCGCGGCCCGCCGAAGAATTGCTGGATCGCGGGCTCGGGTGAGGCGCAGAGCTCCTGCATCGTTCCGATGCCGAGCACCCGTCCCTGCCCGAGGACGCCCACGCGGTCGGCGACCCGCCAGAGGGAATCCAAATCGTGCGTCACCATGACGATGGTCAGCCCCAGCACCTCTTGCAGGCGCTCGACGAGCTCGTCGAACTCTCCTGCCCCGATCGGGTCGAGCCCAGCGGTCGGCTCATCAAGGAAGAGCAGCTCCGGGTCGAGGGCCAGGGCTCGCGCCAGCGCCGCCCGTTTCCGCATGCCCCCGCTGAGCTCGCTCGGGTATTTGCCGGTGCTCTCCATCGGGAACCCGGTCATGCCCAGCTTGATCGCGGCAATCTCCTGGATCAGCGGCAGGCTGAGCCGGCTGTGCTCGCGCAGCGGGGCGGCCACGTTCTCCGCGACCGTCAGGGAGCTGAACAGGGCCCCGTGCTGGAACATCACCCCCCATCGGTGGTGCAGAGCCAGGGCCTCAGCCTCCGTAATGGTACTCAAATCATACCCGAATACGCGAATTGTTCCACTGGTGGGGCGCTGCAGCAGGATAATCTCCCGTAAAAGCGTCGATTTCCCGCTGCCGTTCCCCCCGGCGATGGCGAAGATCTCTCCCTGGAGCACCGACAGGGTGACGTCCTCGTGCACCGTGGCGGTTCCGAACCGTGTGCAGACATGGCTCGTTTCGATCACGGGCGTGTGGCCGGTCACGGCGGCGTGCATCGCCATTCTTACAGGTTCCACCAATTGAGCACAATTGAAAAGGCCGCGTCGAAGACAATGACCAGGAAAATGCTCTGCACGACGCTGATCGTGGTTCGTTGGCCCACATCGTCCACGCCGCCGCGAATCTGGAAGCCCTGGTAACATCCGACCAGGGCGATGATGATGGCAAACACCGGCGCCTTGCCGATGCCGATCAGGAAATGACGCAAAACGACGGCCTCTTCGAAGCGCGTGAGAAACTCGTTGAAGCTCACGCCGAGCTGACCGGCGGCGATGAGCATGCCGCCGAATACGCCCACGATGTCCGCGTACACGGTCAGGAGCGGGAGCGCGATCACCAGCGCGAGGACCTTGGGGAGCACCAGCATGTTGATGGGAGACAGCCCGAGCACCCGCAGGGCGTCCAGCTCCTCCGTGACCTTCATCGTGCCGATCTGTGCGGTGAAGGCCGAGCCGGATCGTCCGGCGATCAGAATCGCGGTCACCAGGGGGGCGATCTCGCGCAACAGCGAAATGCCGACCAGGTCGACCACGAAGATGTTGGCCCCGACCGATTCCAACTGCTCCGCGCCCTGGTAGGCGATGACGACGCCCATCAAAAAGACCAGCAGCCCCACGATGGGAAGCGCCCTGAATCCGTCGGCCTCCAGGCTGCCGAAGAGCTCGCGCCAGCGGATGGTCCCGGGCGTGCCGAGCGAGCGAACCAGCGCCACGGTACTCTCGCCGAGAAACGCCACCCCGTCGACGCCCCGCTCGAGCCGTCGCCAGACATGGTCCCCCAGCCGCTCGATCCAGTTTCGGCCGTGCGCCGGCGCGTCGAGGTCCACGCTACCCCAATGGGTCGTGACCAGCTCCAGCAACGCGGTGAAGTCGGGCTGAAGCCCGCTCAGCTCCACCTTGCGCCCATCCTGCTCGAGGTGCTGCATCATCCGATGGAGCAGCACGGCGCCTCCCGTGTCCATGGACGTGATGCCGGCGACATCACAGACGAGCGCGGTCGTCACGGGAAACGACGCCTGCGCGATCCGCTGCTCGAGGCCGGCCAGCGCGTGCAAGGTCCAGGATCCGCTACAGCGAATGGTCCCCTCTTGTCCCCTCACGTGGATGTTTGCGGAGAGACGATCCATCAGCACGTCCCCAATGCGAGAAGCCTGCCTGCCCACAGTGCTTCCCTGATATGCCCCCTGCTGCGTGATGGGAGTTCGTTTCGGGCTGAGTATGTCTCGTTATTGTAGCGGGGTTGAAGGGAAGTGACTAGGACCCGAACAAGACAATAATAACAATGGCCAACGATTCAGAGAACCCAACGTCAAGCGGTAGCCCTGTCTGCGGCCTCACGAACGGAGCACACCCACCCGACCAGGCTCGCGCGGACCTAGCTGACCGTCTCCGGCGGCGCCATGATACGGATGTACGCGAGCACGTCCATGATCTCCTGGTCCTTCAGCCGGTTTCGCCACCCGTGCATAGGACTGAAGAGCACCCCGTTGGTGATCGCGATCAGGAGCTCCCAATCCGACTTGAGACGAACCTCCATAGAGCGCAGGTTGGCTGGCGGGACAATCAAGTACTGCCCCTCCTCTCCATTGCCATCGAGCTTGGGACCGTGACAGCGGAGACAATTGTTTTCGTAGACGGCCTCTCCCCGCTTGGGGTTTCCGGCCAAGCCCTGTGCCGCGACCCATGAGCTGCAGAGGACCACCAACATGACCGCGATGATGCCACTTTTGTTGAGCATACTCGAGACGTCCTTTCTCTCGTTACTGTTGTCTCTTCTTGCGGCCGGCGAATAAGACACCCACGCCAAGCACACCCAGAAGGATCGCCAGCAGACCGAACATCATGAGCGGATCCATTGCTCCTCCTTTTTGTCGAATGACACTTAAGGACACCTACTTCCGGACCACGAGGACCGGACACGCCACGCGGTGTACCACCGCGTGCGACACACTCCCCAGCAGAAAACGGCTCAGCCCGGTTCGGCCGTGTGAGGCGACGAGGACAAGATCACACGCCTGGGAAGCCTCGGCGATGGCCTGGGCTGGAAACCCGGCCGTCACCTTGGTCGTCATCGCATAGCGGTCGCCCTGGAGCGATGCCTTGAGCTCGTCCAGCAACCCGTGCGCAATCTTTTCCGATTGCTCGACCCAGGACGCGTAGGAGAGCTCGGTCGCCGGATCGCCGAAATGCAGATTTGGCAAGACGCGCAGCATCGTCAGCTCAACCCGATGCGTGAACGGATGGCCGAGGAGCCAGTCTCGAATTTGCGCGGCGTCCTCCGCCCCCTCGATAGCGACAAGGACGCGGCGCAGAGATTCAAGCGGTTTTTTTACCATGAGGGTGGAGCACGGGGCGTGCAGCAGCACGTGGTGCGACACGCTGCCCAAGAACAGCTCTGTGATCCGCCCTCGGCTTCGCGTGCCCAGCACCAGCAGGTCAGCGGCCGTGGCGCGCGCGGCATCCAGAATCACCTCGGCCGGTGCACCGAGCTCGCAGAGGCGTCGTGTCGAATCGACGCCGGCCGGTACCAGCGCGGCCGTTTGCTCCAGGAGCTGTTGCCCGGACTGGACCATGGCGTCACGGACGTCCGCATAGGCTTCTTTCGCGATATGAGGCGCGAAGACGGGGGACTCGAACGGCGTGACGTCGACCGCATGGACTAGGGCCACTTCGGCCGGACGGTACATCCGTCCAACGGCTTGCACCGCGGCGAAGGTTTCATCGGACCAATCGACGGCAACGAGAATGCGCATAACAGAGGAAACCCACGTGATCCGGTAGGGGCGTAACTGGCTAATCGCGGGAAGAGCCGACCGCTTCGACCGACCAATTACCCACGTACCCAATTACCGTTTTCAGCTTACCTCATCCAATAGACACGAATAAAGTCTTCCCCTTCGTCGTAGTGAAAATTAAGATCGCCCTGGTAGGCATGATGAATCGCCTCACCGATACGCCGCGCGAGGTGCGTGTCCGTCGTGGAGAGGACGACACCATTGTCCTGCGGGTCGATTCGCATGAGGCGCGCGAGCGGGTGTTGTCCTTTCTCTCTTTTCTCCTCGTTGTGCGCAATGCCGAGAATCTCATCCCGGTGTTCAGTCAGGAATGCCCCCGTGATCGTCACAAGCCCCTTCGGGCAATGATCGGCGATCCGATGGCATGCGGGGCACAGGGCTTCGTGGGCGTCGGACGGCTTAGGGTTCCACGTCCATCGGCCCTTCTCATAGACGGCTCCGCACTGCGGACAGGCCGTCGGCTCCTTCAACTTGCCCTTGCTCTTGTAGGTGTCGTGCTCGTACTCTGTGACACGCCGGTCACCTCGCGGCGCGCGCCCTGCCGGAAGCTTCGAGTGTTGGGTCATAAATAAATCCTCCTCTCCGCGCTTTTCATCGCTCTTGCTACAAAATTGCGATGCTTTTCGCGCAACCTCGCCACCCACGCGCTACGTATGGCGAGATGTTGACAAATACTCCACACAGCCGTTCAGCGTCGCAAGCTGAGGATAGTCGGCCTCTGGAATGTCGACATGAAGCTGCTCGTGAAGCGCGATCACGAAGTTGAGAAAATCCATCGAGTCGATGTCGAGCTGGTCCCGGAAGCTGACGTCAGGCTTAATGGATGTCACATCCGCTTCCGGCGCGATCTCACCGAGCGTGCGAAGTATCGTGGCTCTCAGATCATTTGCCTGCTCATTGTCCGTCATAACCGATTCGGCTCCTGCAGAAGGCGATCCACAGCTGCCAGCAAGAGCCCGCCCCGGTGCCCATCGGTGACCCGATGGTCGCCGGAAAGGGTTGCCGTGACGAGGTGTCGCGGCACCACCTTCCCGTCCGACACCCAGGGTCTCTCAACGACCTTCCCAAAGCCCACCAATGCGACCTGTGGTGGATAGATCACCCCGAACACGGTCTCCACGCCCTGCTCTCCCAGACTGGTAACCGTGATGGTGGGGTCGGAGAGCTCGGAGCCACGAAGCGTCCCGGCGCGCGCTCGTTTCACCAGGTCACGAAAGTCACGCATGAGATCGGTCAGACTTTTCTGGTCCGTGTTATGAATGGCTGGCGCGACGAGACCGCCGCGGCGGAGCGAGATGGCGACCCCCACGTGGATCGCCGAGCTCGGGACGATCTGGCCTTCTTTCCATGTGGCGTTCAACTCGGGGACCTCTTGAAGCGCACGCGCGACCGCTTTCACGAAGAGCACCCCGTGCAGCAGGCGCTCCGGCACAGGCCGGCGGAGGTTTTCGTCCGCAAGCCAGGCCATGGCCCGGCTCAGGTCAATGGTCGTGCTCAGGTAATAATGCGGAATCTCGCGCTTGGACCGGGCCATGGCGGCAGCGATCACCTGCCGCATCCGGGCCTGGCGGTCCACGGCAACCTCGACGCCTCCGGCCCCAAGCCCCGCGCCGCGGGCCGACGCCCCCTGTTCGATATCCTTGAATGTGATAGCCCCTTGGGGGCCGGTTCCCGCGACCGTGCTCGGGTCGATGCCAAGCTCTGTCGCCAACTTGCGAGCCGCCGGAGAAATCCGGAGGCGAGACCCTTCTCCGGCCGCCGGGGCCGGCTGCGGCGCGCGCGCGGCGGCTGACGGAGGGGCCGCCGCGGTTGGCTTCGCGGGCGCCGCCGTTTCCTTCTGCCTGCCTTCCTCCCTGATGGTTGCGAGCACGGTCCCGACGGGAACCTTCAGGCCGGGCTGAACGAGAATCTTTTCCAGCACCCCGTCGGTGAAAACCTCGATCTCGATCGCGGCCTTGTCGGTGTCCACCTCCGCGATGATCTCGCCGCGCTTCACACGGTCGCCGGGCTTCTTGCGCCAGGCCAAGACCGTTCCTTCATTCATATCCGCGCCCAAAGTGGGCATGACAAAGTCAATCATGGCATCTCAAGCGAGTAATCAAGTGAGAAGGTAATTGGGTAATTGAGGAAATACGCACTTACCCATTTACCCAATTACGTTCCTTTCTCCAGCATCCGTTTGACCGCTGCCACGATCGTTGCCGGTTGCGGCAAGGCGGCGTCTTCGAGATGTTTGGGGTACGGGATGGGGACCTCGGCGCTGCAGATGCGATCCACAGGTGCGTCCAGATCGTAGAATGCGCCTTCCATGATCTGCGCGCTGATCTCCGCCGACAGGCTCCCCGTCCGCCACCCCTCGTCGACGATGAGGGCCCGATGAGTTTTCCTGACGGAGGCAATAATCGTGTCACCATCGAGCGGTCGCAGCGAGCGCAGGTCGATAACCTCGGCATCAATCCCCTCGGCGGCAAGGTCTTCCGCCGCCTTGAGCGCTTTCCAGAGAGACCCGCCGTAGGTGATCACGCTGATTCCGGCCCCCGGGCGACGAATGGCGGCATGGGTGAGGTCCGCTGGGCCCGCCTCGTCTTCCATTTCTCCCTCTTGGGGATATAAGTACGAGTGCTCGAAGATGAACACAGGATCAGGCTCCCGAAGCGCGGCGAGAAGCATGCCCCTGGCGTCCGTGACGGTGGCCGGCGCCAGGACCTTGATGCCGGGGATGTGCGCATACCAACCCTCGAGGCTGTGCGAATGCTGGGCCGCGACCTGTCGCCCCGCCCCCGTTGCCATGCGGACAACGAGCGGGACGCTCAACTGGCCGCCCGACATGTGGCGCAGCGTTGCGGCGTTGTTGACGATTTGGTCGAGTGCCAGGAGACTGAAGTTGACCGTCATCACCTCGACAATCGGGCGCATGCCGTTCAGCGCGGCCCCGATGCCGGCGCCCACGAAGGTCGACTCCGAGAGCGGCGTGTCGCGAATCCGTTCGGGCCCGAATTCCTCGAGCAATCCGCGGCTGCACGCATAGGCCCCGCCGTACTTCCCGACGTCCTCCCCCATCAGGAAGGCCCGCGGGTCACTCCGCAAGGCCTCGTGGAGCCCTTCTCGCACCGCTTCTCTGTAAGTTAGTTTTCTCATCGAGCAAGAGCCGGGTCACGCGTCACCGGTCAGGCGTCACGTTGTATAGACATCCTTGGTCAAGTCTCCCAATGGTTCCCATGTGCCGGCTTCGGCGAAGGCGACGGCCTCGTCGATCTCCTTGGCGATCGCGGCTTCCATGGACACCAGATCGTCGCTCGTCAGGCATTTCCACTCGTGCATGCGCCCTTCGAAGTTCTTGATCGGGTCATGCTCCTTCCATTCCTCAACCTCGTGCTTGTTGCGATACAGCTCTGCGTCATACATCGAATGGGCGCGAAAGCGATAGGTTTGAAATTCGAGCAGGGACGGGCCATTGCCGGCACGCGCGTGATCGGTGGCCTTTCGCATGGCCGCTTCCACGGCCAGCACGTCCATGCCGTCGACCGCTTCGCCGGGCATCCCGTACCCCTGTGCCTTGGCCGCGATGTCCGTCTGGGACTCGTACCGGTGGATTTCCGTGCCCATCGCGTAGAGATTGTTCTCACACAGGAAAAGGACCGGCAGTTTCCAGAGTGCGGCGAGGTTCATGGATTCGTGGAACTCCCCCTCGGCTGTCGCTCCGTCGCCGAAAAAGCAGGCCGTGACGCCAGCCCGGCTCTGTAGCTTATCCCCAAGGGCGATGCCGACAGCGATGGGGAGACCGCCCGCGACGATCGCGAGGCCGCCGTAAAAGCGGCGGGAGGCGTCGAAGAAATGCATCGATCCGCCCCGGCCGCGGCTGCAGCCGTCGACCTTGCCGTAAAGCTCGGCCATCAGCGCACCCATAGGGGTGCCCCGCATGAGGGCGTGGCCGTGCTCACGATAGGTGGCGACGATGGCGTCCTCGGGGTGGAGGACGGGAATGGCGCCCGCCGCCACCGCTTCCTCCCCGATATACAAATGGAGGAACCCGCGGATCTTGCCCCCGCTGTACAGCTCGGCCGTCTTCTCTTCGAAGCGGCGGATTCGCAGCATGTCGTGCAGCAGCCTCAGCGCTTTGTCACGGTCAGGTTCGTTCGCCATCGCTTCGCTCAAGCGCAATTTGGTAAGTGAGTAACGAGGCAATTGGGCAAGATGCTTTTTCTTCAATTACCCAATTACCCATTCACGAACTTTCCAGCGTCGACGTATCGCCTTCCGGCAGCCCAAGCTCTCGCGCTTTCAGGAGTCGTCGCATGATCTTCCCACTGCGTGTCTTCGGCAGGGAGGGGAGAAACTCGATTTCCTTGGGCGCCACCGCGGCACCGAGGCGCTTCCGGGCGTGACCGAGGAGCTCGCGCTGGAGCGCATGAGACGGCTCGTAGCCATCCTTGAGCGACACGAAGGCTTTCACGACTTCCATTGCCACAGGGTCCGGCTTGCCGATGACGCCTGCCTCGGCAACGGCCGGGTGCTCGATGAGTGTACTCTCGACTTCGAATGGCCCGATCAAATGCCCAGACGTTTTGATGACGTCGTCAGCTCGTCCCACGAACCAGAAGTAGCCGTCTCGATCGCGCTTGGCGAGGTCGCCGGTCAAATAGAAGCCCCCCGCAAAGCACTTCTGGTAGCGTTCCGGCTCATTCAAGTACGCTCGAAACATCGACGGCCAGCCGGGCCGAAGCGCCAGCTCACCTTGCGTATCCGGCTCGGTGATTTCCCGGACAGTTCCATCCTCCGCCCTGGTCACGATCGCGGCCTCGATCCCCGGCAAAGGCCGACCCATCGAGCCAGGCCGCACGTCCATGGCCGCGAAATTGGCAATCATGATTCCGCCCGTCTCCGTTTGCCACCAGTTGTCGTGAAAGGGATGTCCGAAGGCCTGCTGCCCCCAGACGACCGCTTCCGGGTTGAGCGGTTCGCCCACGCTCGCGAGGAACCTGAGCGCTCGGAGGTCGTGTTTTCTCACCAGGTCGGCGCCCGCCTTCATCATCATGCGGATGGCCGTGGGTGCCGTATACCAGACTGTCACCTTTTCCTCTTCAAGCATCCGGTACCAGCGCTCGGCATCGAACTCCGCCTCGTCGACGATGCTGGTCACGCCATTGGTCAACGGCGCGATGATGCCGTAGGACGTGCCGGTCACCCACCCCGGGTCGGCCGTGCACCAGAAGATGTCCTCGGGATGCAGGTCGAGGGCGAGCCTCCCGGTCGTATGATGCGCGACCACTGCCTTGTGGACGTGCACGGCGCCTTTGGGCGTACCGGTCGTCCCGCTCGTGAAATGTAAGAGCGCCATGTCCTCCGGATCGGTGGGACCGATTCTGTATTGCGCGCTGGCCTTGTCCATCAGGCGACCGAGGTCCTGCGTGGCCGGTAGATTCGTTGGCTCCCCGGACTCACCGACGATCAGCACGTGCGCGAGATGCGGCAGCGACGAACGCAGCGATGCGATCTTGCGCTGGTAGAGCGAGGCGGTCGTCACGAGCACTCTCGCTTCGCCGATGGCCATCCGGGCGCGAATCGGCTCCGGGCCGAACGCGGAGAACAACGGACAAAAGACGCTGCGATGCTTGAGCGTGCCGAGGGCGGCGATGTAGAGCTCGGGAATGCGTCCGGCCAAGGCATAGACACGCTCGCCTTCGCCGACGCCCAGCTGCTGGAGGACGTTCGCGAAGCGACTCGTCTGGTCACGCAGCGCCGCATAGGTGAAGTCGCGGGTCTGTCCGTTCTTACCGACCCAGCGGATCGCGAGGTGGTTCGCGCGCGCGCCCGTCGCGTGCCGGTCCACCGCCTCGTGCGCGATGTTGAGGCCCCTTCCGTCGGGAAGACCGGTCAGGTCCTTTCCGGCCCGTTCCCATGTAAACGTCGTGACGGCCTCTTCGTACCGTGCAAGGTTGGGCGACACCGCGAGCTTGTGAGGTGGCTTGCTGACCGGTTCCCAGGGCATGATTGCTCCCATTCGTTCCCTACGACTAAGCAAGGGACGGACCACTAGCTCCCGGTACGAACGCTCCTCACGCCCCGAGTAAGGACAGGCTGGTCAAGGCAATGAAGAGTCCTTGGGCGGTCGGAGGGTGGCCCTGCTGTAGCAGAATTCGCCATGTCCCTGGCCCCGCAGGGGAGAATTGCGACAAGTTTGGCGGCCGCGTCGCCGCTAACCAGAGAGATGAGGAGGGCCACTTGAGCATGCTTCTTGCGGGGTAGCTGAGTGGATAGGTGGAAGATGGGTGGCCGGAGCATCGCAAGGGTGCCCCGGGTGGAGGAAGCAAACGATGTCCATGGTGGATCAGGACCTGCTCAATAGGTTGATCGGGGTCCGGAGGGAGATTCATCAGTACCCGGAGCTGACGGGAAATGAACATGAGACCGCGAAGAGGATCTGCCGGTTCCTCGAAAAGGAGGGGGTGGATTTTACCGCGCAGGTGGCAGGGACAGGGGTCGTCGCCGACATCCCGGGGGAGGGAGGCGTGCCTTGCGTGTTGTTGCGGGCTGATACGGATGCCCTGCCGATCAAGGAGGAGACGAACCTCGCCTTCGCGTCCGTGCATGAGGGTATCATGCATGCCTGCGGCCACGATGGGCACACCGCCATGCTCCTCGGCGCCGCCGCCCTGTTGATGCGTGAGGAGCGACTGCCGGCGCCCGTCCGCCTGCTGTTCCAGCCGGCGGAGGAAAAGGCGGCCGGCGCGTTGGCCATGATCGACGAGGGGGTGTTGAACGGCGCCGGCATCATCTTCGGCGGACACCTCGATCGCCACTACCACGTGGGTAGCATTGTCGTGAGCGAGGGGCCGGTCAATGCCTCCTCCGACACGTTTCGCATCGAGATTAGGGGACAAGGTGCCCACGGGGCGCGGCCGCACGAAAGCATCGATGCCGTGGTCGTAGGCAGCCTGATGGTGATGGCCCTCCAGACCATCGTGTCACGGGAGGTCGATCCGGCCCATCCCTCCGTCGTGTCGATCGGCCGCTTCGATGCCGGGACCGCCCACAATGTGATTGCGGGACAGGCGACGCTGGAAGGGACAGTCCGCGCACAGGATCCGGAGGTGAGGCGACATTTGAATGCCTCCATCAAGAGGATCGCCGACTCGATCGCGCAGTTGCATGGAGCCAAGATCACGGTTTCGATCGCCATGGGCACGCCGCCCCTGGTCAACTCGCCGGGGATGGCTGCCTTGGCGCGACAGACGGCCTGCGAAGTGGTGGGCGAACGCAACGTGTTCCCGCTCCGCACCGCGAACATGGGCGCGGAGGATTTCAGCTATTACCTCGAAAAGATTCCCGGCGCGTACGTGCGATTCGGGGCGCAGGTTCCCGGGCGTGAGGGATTCCCCGCCCATTCGAGCAGGTTCGACTTTGACGAACAGGCGCTCGCCGTCGGGGCTGCCTACTTCGCTGCCGTCGCGAAGCGCGCCGGCGGGAAGCTGCGCGAGGCCCGATCGGAGGGGAGGCCAAGCCCCTCATGATCAAGGTCCGCGAAGCGACCGAGGGCGATATCCCCGAGATCCGCGAGATCTTCATCTCGGTCTACGGGAAGGATTATCCGCACCACGAGGTCTACGACGAGCAATGGCTGAAGCGGGCGGTGTTTAGTGACGACGCCCTGATGCTGGTCGCCGAAGACCGCAAATCCAGCAAAGTTGTCGGCACGGCGTCGGTCCTGCTGGACTACGGCGCACATTCCGATCTGGTCGGTGAGTTTGGGCGCCTCGCAGTGCACCCGGATTTCCGGCGAGCCGGCATCGGCAAGGTGCTGATGCAGCGCCGCATCGAGGCTGTGCAGGACCGGCTGCACGTAGGGATCGTCGTCGGAAGGGCGGTCCATCCCTACGCGCAACGGATCAGTCTCAAGCACCATTTTGTCCCCGTCGGATTTCTGCCCTTGCGCCACCTGTTCGCGCGGCGTGAAAGCTTTGCCCTGATGGCCCGGTGCTTCGGCCAAGCGCTGGCTCTCCGTGGCAACAATCCGCGGGTGATTCCGGAGGTGTACCCGCTGGCGCATCTCGTATTGCAGGGAATGGGCATGACTCCTGACGTGATCGTCGATGAAGAGTCCGCGCCCTATCCGCCTGGCGGACCGTTTCGTATTCAGGAGCTCTCGGTGCGCGGATTCCCCGCCCTGCTCCGTATCGAGCGCGGTCGCGTGCGCCACCGGGAAGTGTTCGGGTCGATGCGGCTCGAATACGGGTTTTTCCGTCTCAAGGCGCGCCACGCACATTATTTTCTGGCGATGGATGAGGATCGTGTCATTGGCGCGATCGGCTTCATCGAGGAGCCGCACGAGCACACGGTCCAGGTCTTCGAGCTCATTGCGTTGGACGACCAGGTCATCCGCTTCCTGCTGTCGGAGTTCGAGCGGAAATGCCGGGAGGAGCGGAAGGTCGAATACATCGAGATCGACGTCAGCGCACACGCCCCGCGCATGCAGCGCACGCTGCTTGAGCTGAACTTCATGCCGGCGGCCTACATCCCGGCCATGGTCTTTCACGAGGTCGAGCGTCTCGATATCATCAAGATGGTGCGGCTCGTCAAGCTCCAAGACCTCGGTCATGTGGAGCTCGCGCGGCCGGTCAGAGAACTGGCCGATCTCGTGATGCGCGGCTTCACGACCCGTGCGGTCGTCCCGCGCATGGCCGAGGCGGTTTCGGAGATTCCCCTGTTTCAGGGGCTGGACGACGAACAGGTGTTGCGTCTGGCCGGGTCCTGCACGGTGCAAGAGTACAAGGCCCACGAGCGAATCTTCACCGAGGCGGAGCCGGCTCATTCCATGTACCTGGTGCTCGACGGCAAGGTCGGAATCAGCGCGGGTACGCCAGCCGTCGGGATCGGCACCGTCGGGAAGGGCGAAGCCTTCGGCGAGCTGTCGCTGCTCGCCCACCGGCCGCACAGCGCCACGGCGACTGCGGAAACGCCGGTGGAGGTGGCTCTTCTGGCGCACCGAGACCTGGCGGACCTCGTGCGGAGACGACCGGACATCGGGGTCGTCATCTACCGAAATCTCGCGCTCGGACTAGGCGCTAAACTGCTTCGCTCGGACTCGTCCCTGCGCGATCGGGTGCTCGGCGAATCGGAGCTGCTGAACCTGACGCTGAACCTCCCTCACCGCGAACAGTAGCGCGACAGACCCTTCCGCAATTTTCGTTGGGATGGCACCCGGTCATATTCATATCGGCACATCGGGGTGGCATTACAGCCACTGGGTGGGACCGTTCTATCCGGACGGCACCGCCAGCGCGGACTTCCTCGCCTACTACGTGGAGCGTTTCCGCACCGTCGAGATCAACAACACTTTTTACAGCCTTCCGCGGCCGGCGACGCTGGAGGCGTGGCGGGACGGGACGCCGAAAGACTTCTTGTTTGCGTGCAAGGCGAGCCGGTTCATCACACACATGAAAAAGCTTGGTGACCCCAAGCGGAGCATGAAGCGCTTTATTGACACGATTGGCATCCTGCGCTCGAAGCTCGGCCCCGTGCTTTTTCAGCTTCCGCCTCGCTGGCATGTGAACCAGGCTCGACTGCAGGCGTTCCTGGAAATCTTGCCCGACCCCTACCGCTATGCCTTCGAGTTTCGTGACGAAACGTGGTTCACGGCCAAGGTGCTGGCGTCGCTGGAGCGAGCCGGGGCGGCCTTTTGCATCTACGACCTGGCTGGACGGCAGTCGCCGGAGCATGTGACGACTGACCTTGTCTACATTCGCCTGCACGGTCCCGGTCAGGCCTACCATGGGCAGTACAGTGACGCAGCCTTGCGTCACTGGGCGAAGAAGATCGTCACATGGTCGAAGGAAAGGCGGGACGTCTACTGCTACTTCGATAACGATCATCAGGCTTATGCGGCACACGATGCGCTCCGGCTTCTCGAGGTGGTGGGGCTCCGGACAAGACATGAGGAGCCCGAGGCATGATCGACCCGGGTCCGGCCAATACTGATCGCGGCAAAATCGGTGCCCGGGCGGGATCGATGGTCAGCGGGTGCCGATGTGTGTAGATCTAAAAAAATTCCCCGTCCCAGACAAGCCGAAATCACAACCACGTTAATTTCCAGCAAAACTCGAGGTTGAAGCATCAGCGCACTCCCCAAAACCTTTGGTCATTTGACAAGTTCCACAGGCGCGCAAAAGTCACCGCTTGAACTATTCCCTGCAAGTCACGCCGGTGCACGACGGACGATCAATTTGTCCAAGTCGGCATCAAAAAAGAAAAAACGCCTGGGGCGTTTGGCCTCATTGATCAACGAGTTGAATTGGCCTAAGGTAGGGTACCTGTCGGCGTTATTACTTGAGCCTCGTTCGGCTTCGACTGAGAGAGGCCGACTGGGGGGGATGTCAGCTTTTGATTTCTCTATCGATCTCGCCCTGATTCCTGTCAGGCCTCATCTTCATCCCATGCCGGGGACCACTAGCCGGCGAAGAGTTCACCGTAGTTGTGCCATCACATGGGTAGCGTGCTTGGAGGGAGGCGGAGGTCTCGATCTCCGGGAATGCCATGAAGCGACAAGATGTGCCGTTTTGCTGCGCTTGCGGGAGAGTGAAAGACGAGCTCCACACCGCCGTCGGGAGCATTCCGTGGATGGACATGAGGCGGTACCGCGTCAAGCACGGGTTGCAGCTCGCGGATCTCCGGCTCGAGAAAACCTACTGTCCCGAATGTGCGGATCTGTACCGAAAAGTCAGGCGGCCGAGTCCGGCGAAGAACGCAGCGCCAGGTCGTGCGAGATCGGCGCCAAGCGCCTGAGTACCTGGCCACCACGTTGCCCTGCAGGGGGTCGGACTGCACACGCATCGGCCTCTGGGAAACACTCTATGCACCCGTCTCTGCACACCTCGAAACGCTTGTGGTCTGTCATTCTCGCCGGCGGCGAGGGGGAGCGAGTCCGACCCCTGATTCAGCGCTGGTTGGGGCGCCATCGACCGAAGCAGTATTGCACGTTTGTCGGCACACGTTCCATGTTTCAACACACACTCGATCGCGCGGCGGTCCTGACACCCGTGACCAGAATGGTCACCGTTATTGCCCGAGGCCACCGCCGTGAGGCCTTCTCCCAGCTCGACGGCCGGCAGGCCGGGACGATCCTGCTGCAACCCGAAAATCGCGACACCGCCAGTGGCATCTTTCTGGCGCTTACGTACGTGAAAGCTCATGATCCAAATGCCAGGGTGGTGATCTATCCGTCCGACCATTTCGTCTATCCCGAAGACTGGTTCCTGGAGACGGTCGCGGCTGCGGCGCGGGCGACGGAGCGCCTTCATGATCGAGTGATTCTGCTTGGCGTCACAGCGGATCGTCCCGAGCAGGAATACGGGTGGATTCTGCCGGCTCGGGTTCTCGCGCTCGAAGGAGCGCATCCGGTCCGTGGCGTGAGCACATTTGTGGAAAAGCCGACGGCGGCCCAGGCTGAGGACGCCATGGCAAGGAAGGCGCTTTGGAACACGCTCGTGCTGACGGCAAAGCTTTCGACTCTCTGGGAGATCGGCAGGCGTTGTTTCCCCGATGTGCTGTCGCGGTTTGATCGCCTTGAGGCGGCGATCGGCACCTCCGAGGAGGGCCAGGTCCTGAAAGACATCTACGCAGACATGCCGAGCAGGAATTTTTCGCGCGATCTCCTTCAATACGCGGTCGAACGTGTCGCGGTCATGGAGCTCTGCGATGTGCTTTGGAGCGACTGGGGCAACCCCGTGCGCATCGCGGAGACGATTCAACGGATTGGCCGAACCCCGGCGTTTCCGCTCGAATGCCTTAAGTCTGCCAGCGACCCCGCCTCCCTTGCAGTATGATCCCTCGAGGGGGCAGCAGAGCCACGGAGCGACTCCCCGCGTCACCCTCCCCCTCAGGCACTGACGGACCAGTCTTAACCTCAACTATCACCTCAGAATTGTAATATAAGTGACTGTCATATTGAATTTCTCATGGATCAATGTTCTGTCTGTCAACTCGCTATGACGCCCGCCAAATGGTTGTGCTACCCTTTGCCTTGTCCCGAAGGCTCCGGTTGAATCTTCACGAGAAACCCTGCCTCATTGACCAGTGTAAGGGCTGAAGTGGATCGGTGCCGCCAGCGTCGCATTGGCCGAACCGGAGACAAGGCGTTCTGACTTGGCCCGCTCCCAGGAAGTCACCTGTGCACCGCAGTCTGGGCGGGCGCCTGCTGACGGAGGGGAAAGGAGAAATGTCATGCAAGAAGTGGGGTTGCGGAGGCGATGGGCGATGATCTCGCTGTGTGTTGGGGCGGTCATGGGCGTTCCCGTGTTTGGTTGGAGCGACCAGGGCGCAGGAAAGGAAACAGGGAAAAGCGAAGTCCAGGAGAAGGTGAAGATGGCCGCGGAGGCGAAGGTGACCATCCACGACGCGATTGAGGCAGCGACCCGGGCGGTGTCCGGCAAAGTCATCGAAGCCGAATTGGAGGAAAAGCCCCGTGTGACGTGGGAGGTCGAGGTGGTGACCGATGACGGCAAGCTCATGGAGGTCTGGGTCGACGTGGACAGCGGCGCCGTCGTGGCGGTTGAGGAGGAAAAGGGCGAGTCGGAGGCGGCGCGGCAGCCGTCTTCGAGGCCGATGCATGGCATGATGCAAGGCGGCATACACCGGGGTGGTCCACAGGGTGGAAGGGGCGGCACGAGATGATGGGCGTTTACATCGGGTCGTTTAGATGGGGTTCTTGCGGGATCTCCGGGGTCGTTACGGTGGACTTTCAGGCGCTGACGTAATGTCGCCGGGGTAGGAGCAGATGGGGACACCGACTACAAAAAGAAGAGGCGAAGACCGGTTTGGAGAGCTGGTCCTTTCATTTTGG
>JBFISJ010000033.1:0-18795 GCA_041608595.1 Nitrospiraceae bacterium | reverse complement strand
TCCTGCACCACGATGATCGCCGGGCTGGGGCCACCGCCGTCCGGTGACACGAGAAACGCCTGGACGGTTACCCCCTCGCTCGGGTATTGCACCATGCTCTCTTTGAGTCCCATGACATCCTCCTGGAAAAAAAAGGAAAAATGAAAAAGTGAAGAGGAAGTCACGCGAGTTCCTAATCCTCCCTCCTTTTTAATTTTGCCTTTTTACTTTTTCCTTCGGGCTACGAGCCCGCGATGGTCATCTCGCCGATTTTTAGGGTTGGACTCGCCACGCGGGCACGGAACCGGAGATCGTTCCCGACCACCTCGATGCTTTGAAGCATGGCCTTGAGATTGCCGGCGATCGTGATTTCCTCGACGGGATAGGCCAGCTCCCCGTTTTCAATCCACATGCCCGCCGCTCCGCGGGAGTAGTCTCCCGTCACCATGTTCACTCCGAAGCCGATCAATTCAGTGACGTACAACCCCTGCTTCACAGAGCGGATGATCTCCTCCGGCGTTGAAGCCCCGGCCTCCATGTAAAAGTTCGTTGGACCGACTGACGGGCTCTCACCCACACTGCGCGAAGCGTTGCCGGTTGAAGACAACCCCAGTTTTTCCGCCGAGTAGGTGTCGAGTAGATAACTTTTTAGGATGCCCCGCTCGACAACCACCGTCTTTCTGGTCGGCAGCCCCTCCCCGTCGAAGGGGCGAGATCCCAACCCGTCACGCAGCCGGCCATCATCGTAGACGGTGACGCTTTCGGCGGCGATCCGCTGCCCGAGCTGGCCGGTCAACCACGAAGCCCCTTTGTACAGACCATAGCCGTTCGCAGCGGCGCAAAGGTTGCCGAGCAAGCTTGCCGCCATTTCAGGATCGAAAATCACCGGGGCCCGCGTGGTTTTGAGCTTGCGCGCACCGAGCCGACGAAGGGTACGCCTGGCCGCTTCTCGACCAACCGATTCCGGATCCTCCAGCCGACCGAACTGTCTGCTCACGGCATACCACGAGTCGCGCTGCATGCCCCCCGTGCTCGGGTCGGAGGCAATGGGTGACACCGCGACCGAGAAACTCGAGCTGCGGTACTCCCCCACGAAGCCGTGGCTGTTCGCAAGGAGGATCTGTCCCGAGGTCGAATCGAATTCGGCCCCCTCGGAATTAGTGATGCGCGGGTCCGTCTGGCAGGCACTGGTCTCCGCTCGACGGGCCAACTCGATCTGCGCCTCCGTTTCTAGGATGGTGGGATCGTAGAGATCGAGATCCGGAAACTCGGTCGCCATTGCGCCGGCCTCGGGGAGGCCGGAGGCCTGGTCCTCCGCCACAGCTTTCGCGAGCGCGCAGGTCTCGGACACGAGCCGATCCAGGGAGTCAGCGGTAAAATCCGAGGTTGCGGTGCTCGCCGACCGCTTGCCAAAGAACACCCGGAGCCCCAGCCGTTTCTCGCGTGCCTTGGTCAGGCGCTCGACCGCCGAGAGGCGGACCTGGACCGAGAACGTGTCTCCGTCGGCGATGACGATGTCGGCACCGGTCGCGCCGAGTGTTTTTGCGCGGCCCAACACATCCGCGGCGATGGTTGCATGATCGATTCGCTCGTGCATAGGCTTCGCCAATGAAAAATTAAAGAGGCAAACTTAGAACATGGGGGGCGGTCGAACTTCTATCGGAGCTTGTTACTTTTTCATTTTTACTTTTTACTTCCCGGTAGTCGTTCCGCCTACCGTGATCTCATCCACCTTGATCGTCGGTAGCCCAACTCCGACGGGAACGGATTGCCCTTCCTTACCGCAGGTGCCGATGCCTTCATCGAGCCGCATGTCATGGCCGACCATCGAGACCTTGGTCAAGATTTCCGGGCCGTGACCGATAAGAGTGGCGCCTTTGACGGGACGGGTCACACGGCCGTCCTCGATCAAGTATGCTTCGCTCGCCGAGAACACGAATCTCCCGCTGGTGATGTCCACCTGGCCGCCACCGAACGAGACGGCGTAGAGTCCACGCGAGACGGATTGGATGATCTCATTCGGGTCCAAGTCCCCCGCCAGCATGAAGGTGTTGGTCATGCGAGGCAGGACGACGCACTGGAAATTTTCACGCCGCCCGTTTCCCGTCTGAGGAATGCCCATCAACCTGGCATTGAGACGGTCCGCCAGATAGCCGCGGAGGATGCCGCGCTCGATGAGGACGGTGCGTTGGGTTGGGGTTCCCTCGTCATCCATGTTCAGGGACCCACGGCGAAGGGGCAACGTGCCGTCGTCCACGATGGTGCAGGCTTCGGAGGCGACACGCTGACCGAGCAAATTGCTGAACGCGGACGTCTTCCGCCGATTGAAGTCCGCCTCGAGCCCGTGCCCGATGGCCTCATGGAGAAGAATACCGGGCCACCCCCCGCCCAGGACCACCGGCATAGTGCCGGCGGGAGCATCCTCGGCTTTGAGATTCAAAATCGCCTGGCGCGCCGCCTCTCTTGCGTACCGAAGAAACCGTTCCCCCTCGTGATAAAAGGAAAACCCCATTCTGCCGCCGCCGCCAAACGAGCCGATCTGGCGGTTCCCCTTCTCTTCCGCAATGCATGTGATTTGGAGACGCGAGAGTGGTTGGACGTCACCCACCAACAGACCCTCGGCGTTTGCGATGAGGACGACCTTGAGCTCAGTATTGAAGGATGCCATGACGTTCTTGATCCTCGGGTCGTACCGGCGGGCCTCCACGTCGATTTGGCTCAGCAGATCAACCCGCGCGGGGGTGCGAATCTTTGACACGGAGTCCTCCAGCGGGTAGAGGTCGCGAGTCGGCCGAGTTCGGTGGGTCACGGCCGGGGCGGACCTTCCCTCGGGCGAGCGGGCAATGTATCTGGCCGTGTCGGCGGCAATCTCCAAGTCCCGCTTGGTCAGCTCGTCCGAATAGGCATACCCCGTCTTCTCGCCCGCGGTCGCCCGGACCCCGACCCCCTGTGAGATCCCCTTGGTGGCCCGTTTGACGATGCCCTCTTCCAGGGACACGGACTCGGAGACCCGGGATTCAAAATACAGGTCCGCGTAGTCCACGTCACCGACCTTGACACGACCCAAGGCCTGTTGAATTTCCCGTTCATTGAATCCAAAGCGGTCAAGGTCCGCGACGAGATCGTCAGCCATGCCGTTTGCCTCCCAGCTAGGGTTGCACGAGTATAGCCCATCGTTTTTCGCCTCTGCAATGCCGCATGGCACCAAACCCTATGCTTTATCAAGCAAATCTCCAAAAAGCGTTTGACATTTCCTCGTGCGCTGTTTAGACTCGGGATATCCCGCCTTTCAAGCGCTTCAGTATCACGAAGAAACGCATATTACCTGCCCGATCATGGCCAAGGGAACTGCAATCAGCCACGAGCAACTTTCCGACTCCGATCTCCTCGCCCATCTGGATCCAGACCTGCTGCCGCGCCATGTGGCGGTGATCATGGATGGCAACGGTCGCTGGGCGGAGGCACGGGGTCTCCCCCGCATTGCGGGCCATCGGGAAGGGGTGAAGTCCGTTCGCGAGATCACGACTCTCTGCCGGGAGCTGGGCATTGGCGTACTGACCATCTACGCCTTTTCGTTGGAGAATTGGAAGCGTCCCTCACTCGAGATTAGCGCGCTGATGCAGTTGCTGGAGCACTATCTCAAGGCTGAACGCGACGAGTTGATTGAGAAAGGTATTCGGTTTCAGTCGATCGGTCGAGTCGACATGCTCCCGCCCTCGGCCGTCGAATGGGTGCGCACCATCGAGCGGGACACCGGTCATCTCCAGAACATGGTTCTCAATGTCGCCCTGAGCTACAGCGGCCGAGCCGAAATCGCCGACGCGGCCCGGAAGCTGGCGTCTGACTGTCGAGCCGGCGACCTTGACCCGGACGCGATCGACGAGCGTACATTTGAACGGTCGCTGCTGACCCATGGGCTGCCCGATCCCGACCTGCTCATCCGGACCAGCGGCGAAACCCGCATCAGCAACTTTCTGCTCTGGCAACTGGCCTACACCGAGCTCTACTTCACCCCCACCCTGTGGCCAGATTTCCGTCGACGCGAGGCCCTCCTTGCCCTCCTGGAGTATCAACGTCGGGAGCGGCGCTTCGGCCGGGTGTCCAAGGGCGTCTCCCCGCGACGCGGGCTCTAGGGGCCGGGAAACATTGACCACTCACCAGTCCACCCAAGACGCTTCAGGGCACTTTCCCCGCGCGTCGAGCCGCTTCGATCCGCGCCGCCTCATCCTGCCGCTGATTTTTGTCCCCGTCCTGTACGTCGTCATCGCGCATGTCCCGCCCGTCGGCCTCCACGTCCTCGTGCTGAGCGCGGTTGTCCTCACGCTCAGAGAGTTTTACCAGCTTCACTTCGGACCCCAGGGCCACGGGCTGGAGCTTGCGCTCGGGTCCGCGTTGACGATCGCCCTAATCGTCGCCATGCACTTGGGCGGACCCGCCGGGGCCATGCTCGCCCCACTGCTGCTGGTGGTCCTGGTCTCACGACTTTTCTCGGCCAGAGCGTCGACCTCGAGTCTGGACGACAGCGGCATCCTGGTTCTCGGCGTGCTGTACGTTGGATTCACGCTCGGGCATCTCCCTCTCATCCGCACATTCGCAGGCGGCAGTGCCCTGTTGTTTTTCGTCCTCCTCGTGACCTGGCTCGGCGACACGGGAGCCTACGTGGCCGGCAAGACGCTGGGGCGCCACAAGCTCGCGCCCACGATCAGTCCCAACAAGACCATCGAGGGGCTCATTGGGGGGCTGCTGCTCGCGGTCCTAGGCGCATATGCCGCGAAGCTCTCCTTTCTGCCGATAATGACCCCATGGGACTGCTTGGTGCTGGGTCTCGGTCTGGGCGCCTTCGGCGCGTTGGGAGACCTCGTCGAGTCGGCCATGAAGCGCAGCGCCGGCGTTAAGGATGCCGGACACTTACTCATCGGGCATGGGGGCTTCCTGGACCGTCTCGATAGCCTGTTGTTCACAGCCCCAGCTTTCTACTACTATCTGGTCTATGTCAAAGGATTGGCCCCGGGGAGAGTGCTGGCCTGGTGAGACAGCTCACCTGAGCACGCGGACCGGGTCCGGTGCTCGTCGATCAGCCCGTGAACGGAGATTGACACCCTCCCGCGCAGAGAGCAGGCTGGGGAAGCCAGCCTGAGAAGGACGCTGACATGAAGAATATCGTCATCCTGGGGTCGACCGGCTCCATCGGAACCAACACTTTGGACATCGTGGAGAAGTTCCCGAATCACTTTCGGGTGGTGGGGCTCACGGCCGCGACCAGCGACGAGAAGCTGGAGGCGCAGGTGCGGCGATTCCGACCGCGGCTCGTGGCGCTTTCGGATGAGCGGGCCGCCGTCCGGCTGCGACAGCGATGCGGCGGGCTCGACGTCGAGATCGCCTCCGGACCCGATGGGGTGGCGGGGGTCGCGCGCCTGCCCGAAGCCGACCTCGTCATTTCTTCCATCGTCGGCGGGGCGGGGCTGCTCCCGACATTGTCCGCCATCCGGGCCGGTAAGAACGTCGCGCTCGCCAATAAGGAGCCCATGGTGATGGCGGGACAGCTCATGCAAGCGGAGGCGCAGGGCCACGGCGTCCGGATTTTCCCCGTCGACAGCGAGCATAGCGCGATCTTTCAGTCGCTGGAGGGCCATCGCCGGGAGGACGTGCGGCGGCTTATCCTCACCGCGTCCGGTGGGCCGCTGTGGGACATGGCCAAGGACGAAATGGCCGATGTGAAGCCGGAGCGAGCCTTGAAGCATCCCAACTGGAAAATGGGAGCCAAGATCACCATCGACTCGGCCACGCTCATGAACAAGGGTCTGGAGGTCGTCGAGGCGCGATGGCTCTTCGATATCGATCCCGCTCAGATCGACGTGCTGGTCCACCGCGAAAGCATCATTCATTCTCTGGTAGAATATAAAGATGGGTCGGTCATGGCACAATTGGGCCTCCCTGACATGCGCACGCCGATCTCCTACGCCATGCAGTATCCGGAGCGCATCCCTCTGGAGTTGCCGTTCCTGGATCTGGCGGAGGTCGGAAAGCTCACATTCTATCGGCCTGATACGAACCGCTTTCCTTGCCTAGCGCTCGGCTACGAAGCCCTGCGCGTCGGCGGCACCATGCCGGCGACCCTGAATGCGGCAAATGAGGTGGCCGTCGCCGCGTACCTCCAGGAAGGCATTCGGTTCGGGGACATTGCCCACGTGATTCGATCAACGATGGAGGCCCACAGCACGCGCACGCTTGGGTCACTGGAGGACGCGTTAGCGGCGGATGCCTGGGCGCGGGAAAAAGCGAGCGCGCTCGTTCTCAGCACCACGCGCTAACGCCAGGGAAAAAATAAAAAGGCAAAATTAGAAAGGAACTGACGGCATTCAAGTTGATCCGCCCTTATTAATTGTTCCTTTTGCCTTTTTACTTTTGGGGAAAGGGTAAGAAACAGCGTGATCTCACTGTTAGCATGGTCCCCCGATGCCATCTGGGTCATCGCCCAAAAGGTGTGGTGGTTTCTGGTGGTTCTGGGCGTGCTTATCGCCTTCCACGAACTCGGTCACTTCCTGGCCGCACGATGGGTCGGAGTCCGCGTGCTGAAGTACTCCCTGGGATTCGGCCCCAAGGTGTTCGGGCGGCAGATCGGCGAGACGGAATATCTCATTTCGGCTTTTCCCCTCGGCGGATACGTGAAGCTGTTCGGCGAGGAGGAAGCCGATGCGTCGTCCCCCGACGAGCGCCGGCGTTCGTTCGTCCATCAGAGCCTGCCGCGCAAGATGTTCATCGTTGCAGCCGGTCCAGGCTTCAATTTCATCCTGGCCTATCTCATCTTTTTCGGGTGGCTTGCGACCGGGGCTCCCCTGTTCGTGCCGGCGTTTCAGGATCTCACGCCCGATGTGGAGGCCGTGGTCACCGACTCACCGGCTGCGAAGGCCGGCGTACAGGTCGGCGACCGCGTGGTACGGGTCAACGACGAACAAGTCTCGACGAAGACGGAGCTGCTCGAGATCATCGCGACCAGCAAGGGGAAACCGCTTCGCGTTGAAATCAGGCGCGACGGGGAGCTGCTGTCGTTCCGCGTCGTTCCCGAACCCATTCCCGCCACGCAGGGGCGAGATGAGACCTACTACCGCATCGGTATCGAGGAACCTGCCCCGGTGGTGACCGCCGTGATGGACGACATGCCGGCTGCGGCTGCGGGGTTCCAGGCCGGAGACCGGGTCGTCGAGATCGAGAACAAAAACATCGACTCATGGTCGGGGATGACCGAGGTCGTGAAGAAGAGCCCCGGCCAACCGCTCGACTTTGTCGTGCTGCGCGAAGGAAAACGGATTGACCTCACCGTCATCCCGACGATCAGGGAGCGGGAGGTTGACGGCCAGACGGTGGAGGAAGGCGTGATCGGCATTTCCGGCCAGCAATCCATCATTCGCGCTAGCTCGCCGGCCGCGGCCGTGGTGTACGGCGCGCGCGCCACCTGGCACTGGACGGAGCTCACGCTGGTCGTGCTCGGCAAGGTCGTGACCGGCGAGATGTCCCGCAAGACCATCGGCGGGCCCATCACCATCGCCCAGGTGTCCGGGGAGGCGGCGGAACAAGGCGCCTCGAGCGTGTTGTTTCTCATCGCCATTCTGAGCATCAATCTGGGGGTGTTGAACCTGTTGCCCATTCCCATTCTTGACGGGGGGCACTTGCTGTTCTTCGCCATCGAGGGAATCCTGCGGAAGCCGCTCGGTGAGCGACAGCGCGAACTGGCACAGCAGGCTGGGCTCCTGTTGTTGATCTGCATCATGGTGTTCGTCTTCTGGAACGATATTGAGCGCTTGTTGTCGAATTAGGCTCAGTCGGCCTCTTCGCTGTTGTTATTCATGCGCGTCTCACACCTCCTGATTCCCACGCTTCGCGAAGACCCGGGCGAGGCCGAGATCGTCAGCCACCGGTTGATGCTCCGGGCGGGCATGATCCGCAAGGTCGCCGCCGGCATCTACACGTACCTCCCGCTTGGCCTTCGGGTCATTCGCAAGATCGAGACCATCATTCGGGAAGAGATGAACCGCGCCGGCGCCCAGGAGCTGCTGATGCCCGTCGCCTCCCCGGCGGAGCTCTGGCGGGAGACCGGGCGCTGGGACTTCTATGGCAAGGAGCTGCTCCGGTTCAAAGACCGCCACGAACGCGACTTCTGCCTCGGGCCCACCCATGAGGAAGTCATCACCGATCTGATTCGACGGGAAATCCGCTCGTACCGTCAGCTCCCGCTCAACTGCTACCAGATCCAGACCAAGTTCCGTGATGAAATTCGACCGCGCTTCGGGCTGATGCGCGGACGGGAATTCATCATGAAGGATGCGTATTCTTTCGATGCCGATGAGGACGCGGCACGGATCACCTATCAAAAAATGTATGATGCTTACCAGCGGATCTTCACAAGGTGCGGCCTCACGTTTCGCGCCGTGGAGGCCGATACCGGCCTCATCGGAGGCACGTCCTCGCACGAGTTCATGGTCCTCGCGGAAACCGGCGAGGAGACGATCGTGTATACGCCGGAAGGCGCCTACGCGGCCAACGTCGAACGGGCGGAGGTGTTGCCGCCGAGCCGGGTGTCAGACGAACCCCAGCGGCCCCTGCAAAAGGTCTCGACCCCGGGCATGAAGACCATCGCGGATGTGACGGGATTTCTCAAGACGACGCCCGACCGTCTGGTGAAAACCCTCCTGTACAAGACGCCCAAGGAGGTCGTGGCCGTCCTGGTACGCGGCGACCACGAGCTCAACGAGATCAAGTTGAAGAAGCTGCTCGACGTGACCGACCTGGAGATGGCCAACCCCGAGACCGTCGCTGCCCGCACCGGGGCCCCGGTCGGCTTCGCCGGACCAGTGGGGCTCCGGGATGTGCGGATCGTAGCGGATCAGGCCGTGACGGCCCTGCGGAACACGATCGTTGGTGCGAACGAGGCGGACGCGCACTACCTGGACGCCAACCTCGATCGCGACTATAAGATCGACCTCGCCGCGGACCTCCGCAAGGCGGAAGCCGGCGATCCCTCTCCCCGCGGCGACGGGACGCTCAAGGTCGCGAAAGGGATCGAGACGGGCCATGTCTTCATGCTTGGGACGAAATACAGCGTCGCCATGAAGGCCACCTTCCTCGACCCTCAGGGCCAGGAGCGCCTCGCGGTGATGGGCTGTTACGGCATCGGTGTCGGGCGGACCGCGGCCGCGGCCATCGAGCAGAACCACGACCCCAAGGGCATCATCTGGCCGATCCCCATTGCCCCCTTCCACGTACACCTGCTGCCATTAGGACCTTCCCAGAAGGTGGTCGATGCGAGCCAGCATTTCTACGAGGAGTTGGTCGGAGCCGGCCTCGAGGTCCTGTGGGACGACCGGGACGAGCGCGCCGGGGTGAAATTCAACGACGCCGACTTGATCGGGGCCCCCTACCACCTCGTGATCGGGGAGAAGGGGCTCGCACAGGGCACTGTAGAGGTGAAAGAACGCCGGACCGGCACCTCTACCAAGCTCCCTCCAAACCAGGTCCTGCCCCACCTACGGCAGGCGCTGCAGGAAATCCCCTCCACCTAAGCCGATCCGAGGCGACGGCGCCCTTCGGGTCCCCACTTCTGGATAATTTCCGCTCTGCTCGGTTAAGGCCTGTTAATACTCATAACATATTGAATTAATGTAGTTTTTATCGATTCGGCAGGTCTTCCTTGCCAAAATGCGGATTTCCGCTAGCTTTGATTAATAGCCCCCTCAACGGCTTTCTGGGACCGCCCCCCGCCCGGCACATGGCTTCGGGTAGGAGGACGCGGGGTCCGCGCTAGAGGTCTGCGACGGAGTATTCGTAATGCAATTTAAGGCCGCCCCCGAAAACGTCCACGAGCTCCAGGCCAAGGTCGAGCACGCGGAGCACGTCAAGCGCATCACGAACCAAATCCACGCTGCCGGCGATATCGACGAGATTCTGCTCGACCTCCACAAGGATATTCTGGGCCTTTTCGACGCTGAGGAGGTGACCCTCTACGCCGTTGACACGGAGAAAAAGGAAGTCTTCTCCAAAGTCCCCAACGTCGAGTCCGTGGAGGAGGTCCGGTTCCCCATCACCGAGCAAAGCCTTCCCGGCTTCGCCGCCAAGTACCTCCGCCCGATCAACATTGCGGACGCTTACAACCAGGCGGAGCTCGCCAAGGTTCACCCGTCCCTGACCCATGACAGCTCCTGGGACAAGAAGACTGGCTTTCGGACCCGGCAGGTCCTCACCTACCCCATCGTGGCCGACAACAAGTACCTGATGGGTGTCATTCAGCTTTTGAACAAGAAGAGCGGGGGGCGCTTCACTCGGAAGGACGAGGACTCGGTCGCCGAAATCGCGAAGGCGCTTGGCATCGCCTTCTTCAACTTGCGCAGGCTGTCGAAGAAAACTCCGACCAAATTCGATTACCTTGTCTCGAACAACCGCATCACGCAGGCCGAACTCGACCAAGCGATCTCAGAGTCACGGAAGGGCCCCAAGGACATCGAGACCATCCTCATCGAGAAATACAAGGTGCCGAGCGCCGACATCGGCAAGTCTTTAGGCCAGTTCTACCGCGTGCCTTACGTCGAGTACAGCGAACGCACGATCGTCGACCCCGACCTGCTCAAGAACCTCAACGTCGACTATCTCCGGAAAAATCACTGGATGCCACTGAAACGCGATCGCAACTCCGTGGAGATTCTCATCGACGATCCCGGCGACTTGGACAAGCAGCAGGATATTAAGCGGACGTTCCCGGGCCAGAACCTTCGCTTTGCCGTCGCCCTCAGGCGCGACATTTCCAAGTTTCTGGCCGCCGCGACGGGAAATTACGACATGCGCGACGGGTCGGATGCCGCAGGCCCGCAGGCCAACATCTCCGACATTCTGGGCGAGCTGGTCAACGAGGCCCAGGAAGAGGCCATCGCAGACGAGCTGGGCGGAAGCGTGGACGAAAACGATCACGCCATCGTCCGGTTGGCCAGCCAGATCATCGCAGATGGGTACCGGATGGGCGTCTCGGACATTCACATCGAGCCGTATTCGGACAAGAAGGAAACGGTCGTTCGCTTCCGGCTAGACGGGAGCTGCTTCGAATACATGAAGATTCCGCCGACGTTTCGGCGTGCGATCGTCTCGCGTCTCAAGATTATGGCCAGCCTCGACATCGCGGAGCGGCGCAAGCCGCAAGACGGCAAGATTAAGTTCAAGGTTGGACAGCGCAAAGAGATCGAGCTTCGTGTGGCTACCGTCCCGACCGCCGGCTACAACGAAGATGTGGTCATGCGTATCCTGGCCTCCAGCGAGCCGATGCCGTTGGACCAGATGGGGTTTTCCGACCGCAATCTACGCGAGCTGAAAGCGATCGCGGAAAAGCCCTACGGCATCATTCTCTGCGTCGGCCCGACCGGGTCCGGTAAGACCACGACGCTCCACTCCGTGCTGGGGCACATCAACAAGCCTGAGCGAAAGATTTGGACGGCGGAGGATCCCGTCGAAATCACGCAGTATCAGCTGCGCCAGGTCCAGGTGCATCCGAAAATAGGGCTGACCTTTGCCGCGGCGATGCGCGCCTTCCTCCGTGCCGACCCAGACGTCATCATGGTCGGTGAGATGCGGGACAAAGAAACGGCCGACATGGGCATCGAGGCCTCGCTCACCGGTCACTTGGTGCTCAGCACATTGCACACCAACAGCTCGGTCGAGACCGTGACACGTCTCCTCGACCTGGGTTGCGACTCGTTCAGCTTCGCCGACGCGATGCTGGGCGTCTTGGCCCAGCGTCTATGTAAACGGGTCTGCAAGGACTGCAAGGAGTCCTATCACGGGTCCAAGGACGAGTACGAGGAATTGGTGCAAGCCTACGGGCCCGAGCACTGGGCGAAGTTGGGCATCAAGCATGACGGCAACTTTAAGCTCTACAGGGGCAAGGGCTGCGACCAGTGTAATCGAACTGGCTTCAAAGGGCGGGTGGCGCTCCACGAGCTGCTGCTCGGCACGCCAGCCATGAAGCGGCACATTCAGGTCAAGGCAAAGACCGAGGACATGTTCAAGACCGCGACGGACGAGGGCATGACGACCTTGCTCCAAGACGGCATTCAGAAGGCCCTCCAAGGGCAGACCACGTTCAAGCAGGTCAAGGCGGTGGCCATCAAATGAGGTCCAGCGCCGGCCGATCCGCGTGACGCGTCTTTCGTGAGGCAGGACCGCCTCCAACGATCCCTCGCGAAAGACCCATCACGTTGGACGAGGCAGGCCGCGGCCAGCGACCGCAGCCACCCTCGTCCCAATTAAAAGCCCGCGGACTTCACATCCGCGGGCTTTTTTTCTTCATGTCCCTGCCATTGCCTCTAACCCCTTATGGCACTTGCCGTTTCTAAGGTTTGCCGCGCGACGTGATTCCTGCCGCCACCGTGCCATGCGCCGCTCCACCTCGCGCCGAGTCAAGGCATGGAGAACCCCGTTATCCTCACCGACCTCGCCCTCCTCTTCTCCCTACGTGTGAGGTTCGCCGCGCTGGTGGGGCTGGTGGAGAGTGCGCAGGTTGTGCCGGGAAGGGATGCCCGCCTCAGCCGGTTCGTGACGGGGCTGGTCCAGGAGCCAAGCAGGAGACCGTTGTGAGCAGTGTCTCGCAGCACTTAATAGCCCCGACTGACCCACCCGAACGTTCCCCCGCCTATTTTCTTTAAATCCTGGCGATCTTTTGGCTAGTTGCTACAATCTAAAGCATACGGGTGAGGATTGGTTACAAGCGGACACTTATCGACCGCGTGGGGATGGTGCGGGGTTTACGTCCGGGGTGATCGCGTGTATTTCTGCCGTCACGGGGAATATTGGGATACTCTGGCCGCACGCGTGGCTCATTTGCGGCATTCTACTCGCACGACTCCCCATATTTACCCTGGCCCACAGAGCCATTGCCTACCAAAAGGCACGGGGTGCGGCCCGGAGTATCGACGACTAGCCTCGATGCTTCGCGGGGCAGGCGGCTCAGCGTCACGGGTGGCAGTGGGCGCCGAGCAAAGCGTTGCCGATCTTCCTATATACGTGGTGGGTATCCGACTGTGATGCGACGACGTTTGTGCCCTAGGCTACCAGTTGAATGCGCTGTCCAGTTTCGTGGCGCCTATGTGTTTGGTGGCGGTATGGTGCTCGACATCTCGGAAGGCGGCGCGAAAATACTTGGCGATACGGGCATTGCCCCGGGCATGCAGCTCACGTTGCAGATACAACTCGTGCCGCATGCGCTACCGTTGAAGGTCGAAGCGGCTTCTGTGCAATGGGTGAGAGGGCATGAATTTGGATTGAAGTTTACCAGCATGCTCGAACAAGAACGCAGCCGTCTGCGAGGCTGGGCGAAGAAAACTTGACTACCACAAGACCGACTCACGGCTCGTCAGCGCCCTTGACACGCCCCGACGGACGGCTTAGCCTTCGCCGGGACGTGCGTTGCGCCGGCTGGGTGATATCCGGAAGCTGATAAGTCAGAGGCCGTGAGGAAAACGTGAGCTACCGCGTTCTGTTTTTGCTGGCAATCGTCGGCCTTGGCTCCGTGCTCGCCTTCTCTGTCACCTATCGACTCGCCAAGGGCAAGCCGATTTTCAGGCCCAGTTTCGCACACGTTCGTTTTCTGGAAACCTGGCGGTCGGGTAGATCACCGCGAGACGCACTTACACGTCTCAGTCCGAGGCAACGCTGGTTGTGGGTTGCCGTCACCAATGACGAGCTGTGGGTGAGCCCCCATTTCCCGTTCACTCTCCTGTTCCTCCCCGAGGCATTTCACCTTGATTTTCGAATCCCTGGAAAAACGATCATTCAGATGACGGAAAAGGAGTCAGCCGGCAATCACCTGGTTCTCATTCGTTTCCGACACGCCACGGGAGAAGAAGATTCTTTGGAAATCGTGGTCGAAAACATAGCGACATTCAGAAACGCAATCGCTGCCATTCGAGCGGAGGACCGAAGAAGGTCAGCGCCTCGCCCAGGACAGCTTTCTCGGGAAAGCTAGCACCGACCAACAAAAAGGAGGCTATCCCTCCCCGGCCTGCCGTGGGCGGTGGTACCGGGTAGACCGAGCCACTTAGATTCGATTAGGTGCCTCAGGTGCGGTACAGGTTCCCGGGCCCGGATCCTGAGTTGCAAGCCGCCCACGTGCCCGTGTCGGTATCTTTTCTCTTCCACCAACCTGCTACGAGCAGGACCTTCCTCGCGTCAACATTGCCGCTTGCTTCTTTTGACAAAAAGCTGTATAGTCACGCCGCTTCCTCTTCTACGTGTATGTCCGGAGTGGCTTTGCCGCTCCAGTGTCTCTTCTTCATCCCGATTTTCAAAGCGTCACCACACTCAAAGACTCCGTGGGCCCTCAAACCAAGGAGGTGCACTATGCAGCTTGGGGCCAAGCGTACGATGATCGCCCGTGCGATGACAGCACTGGGTTTTCTCTGCGGCGTGACTGGGTTACTGGCGGGCTTGACGGAACACGTGTACAAGCTTGGAGCAGTTGGCTGGTTCACAGGGGGGGGCCTACTCACGCTGATCGCGCTGGTCGTACTCGTTGACGGCGCAGTCTCCTATGAAAAGGGGCGGACTCACTAGCGGAAGACCTTCAAACAACGCCCGATTCACCGCGGTGGCACCGGGCATCTGCGTTATCATGTACCCTTGACCCAGATGCATCGGTTCTTCATCCGCCCGGCTCGAGAGCACAGCGAAGACCAGACGCTCAATCTTGTAGCTCCGACCAAGCTCGAGAAGTCGTGCAGGAGCCACAACCCCTGAGATCTGTGAGCCAGGCACCACCTCCACGATCTGTACCGGCAAGCTCCGTTCCAGCTGCACCCGAACGAAGTTCTTGAGCAAGCCCATCGGGGTGCCGACAGCGGTGGGGCTGAATGCGGCCCGCTTGTATCAGTGACGACGAGCAGGCCGCCATGACTCCACACCAGCCTGCTCCAGGTGGGGTCCGAGCCGGCCGCCGAGCCAGGTGAAGTACATACGGAAGTCACTGACCAGGGACCAGAGCGGATATGTGAAGGTGGCGGGTCGGTTCTTTTCCACGAAAAAGTGGCCGACCCAGGCAAACGCATAGCCCGAGAGCAGGGCGCCGAGCAGGATCCAGGGTTGCAGGGTCACGATGAATGCGATGAGGCTCGCCAGCGCGAGCGTCGTCCCGACATAGTGCAGGGCGCGGCATGCTGGCTTGCTGTGCTCGCCCAGGTAGTAGGGCCAGAACTGTGCATAGGAGGTGATCCGCGTCGCCACCGGCTACTCCCAGGCTCGGTCCACCATTCGTGGTACGACACAAGCGTAGCCCTTAGCTCAACTCCTGTCCAGCGCCCGAGCAGGCAAGCCCTCACGGGGAGGCCAAGGTGCCCGAGCCGCCCGCTCATAGTGGCGGCTCGCTTACAGCCTGGCGCAGACGGCTTTCACCTCCGTGTAGAGCGCCAGTGCGTCATGGCCCATCTCGCGGCCCCAACCCGACTGCCTGTAGCCGCCGAAGGGCAGCGCCGCATCGAAGATGTTATGAGAATTGATCCACACCGTCCCTGCTCGCAGCTCGGCTGCAATGCGATGGGCCTTGCTGATGTCCCGGGTCCAGATTGAGGCCGCAAGCCCGTAGATCGAGTCGTTGGCGGCCGGGATCACATCTTCGATGTTCCTGAACGGCACGGCACAGACCACAGGGCCGAAGATCTCTTCTCGCACCACTTTCATCTCGGGCTTCGTCCCGACCAGGACGGTGGGTTCCACGAAGTATCCCGTCTCGCCCAGTCGAGTCCCACCGACGACCGCTTGGGCCCCCTCCGTGAAGCCGGACTCCAGATACCCCAGGACCTTCCGTTGCTGCTCGTCAGAGACAAGCGGTCCCATCTGCGTCGCGGGGTCCATGCCCGGACCGACCTTGATCTTTCTGGCCTGGTCCGCCACCCCCTCGACGACACGGTCGAAGCAGCTTTCTTCAACGAACAGCCGAGAACCCGCGCAGCAACACTGGCCGTGGTTGAAGAAGATGGCGCTGGACGCGCCCTGAATAGTGGCGTCCGAATCCGCATCCTGGAACACGACGGTGGGAGATTTGCCACCGAGCTCCAACGAGACTTTTTTCAAGTTTCCGGCCGCTGCACCGACGATCAGCTTGCCGACCTCCGTGGATCCCGTGAACGCCACCTTGTCCACGTCAGAATGTGCAGCGAGGGCCGCGCCGGCGGTTTCTCCGTAGCCTGGCACGATGTTGACCACCCCGGCCGGAAAGCCCGCCTCGCAAATCAATTCGCCCAGCAGCAAGGCCGAGAGGGGCGTCTGTTCCGCGCACTTCAGCACGACCGTGCAGCCGGTCGCCAAAGCCGGCCCGAGCTTCCACGCCGCCATCAACAGGGGAAAATTCCAAGGGATGATTTGTCCGACCACCCCCACGGGCTCACGGAGCGTATAGGCCAAGTACTGCGCCCCCGGCGTATACGGAACCGAGAGCGGAATCGTGTTGCCTTCGAGTTTGGTCGCCCATCCAGCCATGTATCGGAAGAGATCCGCCGCGAGCGGCACGTCCGCCACCCGCGCGACCGCGACCGGTTTCCCGTTATCCAGCGAGTCCAGCTCGGCAAACTCCTCGAGGTGGGCTTCGATCAGATCCGCTAGCTTCCAGACGAGCCGCCCGCGGTCCGACGGTGTCATCCGCAGCCAGGGCTCACTTTCAAACGCCTTGCGTGCCGCCTTCACGGCCCGGTTGATGTCTTCCGCATCTCCCTCCGCAACCTGAGCCAGGACCTCTCCCGTGGCTGGGTTGTAGGTAGGGAAGGTCTTGCCGGAGGCCGCTTCCACCCATTGTCCTCCGATGAGCATTTTCTTCGGGCTGGCTACGAAGTTTCTGACCCGCGGATCCAGTTTTACTCCCGCCGTTGCAATGCCCATGGCTAAGCCTCCCTTCGCATGTCCTTGAATCTTCGGATTCCCCCCTGCTCTGTCGCCGCAATACCGCAGCAGTCTTCGTCCGGGGGGCGAATTATATACCCGTCGGACCGACAAATGGCAGGGGGTCTCCTGCGCTCCCGCCCTTCCCTTGGTAATCCTTGGATCAAGTTCGGATGCGTCACGGCAGAGGGCAGCGCCTACCGCGCATCCATCACCCATGGCATGATCCGGGATCGTGCAGACAGGCAAGATTGAATGACCGGTTGAAGAGCGAGCGACGAGGTGTCGAAGCTAAGACGAGATGGGGGGAGGGCTGTTTCAGGGTCTGGACGTCGGTGGTTTCGGAGGCCTATGCCCCCTCGATCGGGACCCATTGCTGACGATCGACGTCGTACCTGAGCCCCTCCAGCCCGAAGGTACGAATGAAGGCGATCACCTTCCACATCTGCTCCTCGCTCAGCTTGCCCTTGAACCCCCGCATCTTCGTACCGGGAACTCCTTCCTTGACGCTCCACAGCAGGTGAGAGTCGCTGAAGCGCTTCATGCTCGCCGTGTCGCTGAAGTCCCTCGCGCCCATCACGGGCTTCCCTCCCAGCCCATGGCACTTGGAGCATTTGACTTCCCGATTCACGCGACCGTAGTAAATGTCGCGCCCTTCGGCGAGGATCGTTTGATCACTCCACCAGCCAGCGGGCATGTGCTTCCCCGCGTAGGCGCTCGGCACATTGCCGAATCGATTTGACTTGCTGCCCATGTCACAGCCTGACAAAAGAACGGCCAATACCAAGCCAGCGGCAATGTGGCTAACTCGCCACGTCATGATCCCCGTGGGTGTCTGCATCATTCTAACCCCTCATTTGTCTCTTTACGCTTATGCTGCGCTATAGCAGCTCCCGAAGACCTTTTCTCCAAGGTCAATTGAGGTCAAAGCGGTCGAGAGTCATCACCTTGGTCCAGGCACCAACAAAGTCACGCACAAGCTTCGCTTGTGCGTCGTCAGCTGCATAGACTTCTGCGACAGCGCGCAGCTCGGAGTTCGATCCGAAAATAAGGTCGACGGGGGTGGCCGTCCACTTGAGCTCACCCGTCCGACGATCCTTGCCCTCGTAGATGCCCTCGGATTCGGCCGACTTCGTCCACTGCGTGGACATGTCGAGCAGGTTCACGAAGAAATCGTTGCTCAACGTGCCCGGCCGGTCGGTGAACACCCCGTGGTCGGACTGCCCGGCATTCGCATCCAGGGATCGCATCCCGCCGACCAGGACCGTCATCTCGGGAACGGTGAGGGTCAGCAGACTGGCCCGATCGACCAGCATCTCCGCCGGCGATCGACCGTTCGCTTCGCCGAAGTAGTTGCGGAACCCGTCTGCCGTCGGCTCGAGCACGGCGAACGAGTCCACGTCGGTCTGGGCTTGCGATGCATCCGCGCGCCCCGGCGTGAAGGGGACCTGGACTTCGTGACCGGCCTTCTTGGCGGCCTGCTCGATCGCTGCGGATCCGCCGAGAACGATCAGGTCGGCGAGCGAGACCTGCTTTCCGCCCTTGTGCGCGCGGTTGAAGTCCTGCTGGATGCCCTCCAGACGCTTCAGCACCTTCGCCAGCTCACCCGGATCGTTGGCCTTCCAATCCTTCTGCGGTGCGAGCCGGATGCGCGCGCCGTTCGCCCCACCGCGCTTGTCGGTGTCGCGGAAGGTGGAGGCCGAGGCCCAGGCGGCCTTGACGAGCTCGGGCGTGGTCAGCCCCGATCCGAGGATCTTCGACTTCAGCGCTGCGATGTCCTCGGCGCCGATCAACTCGTGGTCGACGGCGGGGACGGGATCCTGCCAGAGCAGCGCCACCTCCGGCACCTCGGCGCCGATGTAGCGCGCGCGAGGGCCCATGTCGCGATGCGTGAGCTTGAACCAGGCCTTGGCGAAC
>JBFISJ010000032.1:0-18963 GCA_041608595.1 Nitrospiraceae bacterium | reverse complement strand
TCAGCCCTATGTTCGCACCAGCACGGGGAACCGCGCAAGACCCCTCAAAGGGGCCATGATCACCTACGGATAGTCGTGCAGAGTCGGATCACTTGGAATTGCTTACGCGCTGAGAGCGCCGTGGCGGCACAACTGCGTTTTCAATTCCGGATAGGTCTGCGTGACGGGAAAGTGGGGAAACTCCTGGGCGATGGACTCCGGGGGACGAAAAAAGATGCCTGCGTGGGCCGCCTCCAACATGGGGGTGTCGTTGTAGGAGTCACCCGCCGCCATGACATAGAAGCCGAGCTGCCTGAACGCGCGGACGGATTCGCGTTTCTGGTCGGGGTGGCGCAGCCGATAGTTGGTGATACGACCGCCGCCGTTGACCTCCAGTTGGTGGCAGAAGATCGTGGGAAACCCGAGCTGGCGCATGAGGGGGAGGGCGAACTGCGAGAAGGTATCGGAGAGGATGATCACCTGGCAGCGCTCCCGCAGCCAGGACAGGAATGCGTCCGCGCCTTCCAGCGGGGACATGGTGGCGATCACCCCCTGGATGTCGTCGAGGCGAAGCCCGTGTTGGTCCAAGATCGCCAGGCGCCGCTTCATCAAGACATCGTAGTCCGCGATGTCCCGCGTTGTCAGTCTCAGCTCGGCGATGCCCGTCTTCTCCGCGACCGCGATCCAGATCTCGGGAACGAGCACGCCTTCCAGATCCAAGCTCACCAGGACAGCACGGCTCATCAGGTCGTCTCCCTTCAATGATGACTCGCTCTCCACACACGGCGGTGCGACGAGTCGTGCATGATAACGGACTTTGCGCGGGCTCACAATCGGGCATGGCGCCGGGTCTCGCCCTGTGCTCCACCTGAAACCTCCTACGGAGTCGTCCTAGAGCCGGACGGATCTACGTCACGGGATCTGGCGTGGTACGCAACAGAAGGTAGGGGATTGACACGCAGGCCCATATGCAGTATGAAGGCACACGACTTCGGGAGCCTGGCCAGGCCCGCTGCTCATTATTCACCCACACATCATTTCAGGAGGGATGTTGCATGAGTGACATGGTGTTCGAGCTGGACAGTACGACCTCGGCGCTCAAAATTACATTGGGAGACTTGCTGGTCTTCATCAATTGGATGCAGCAGGCGGATCGGGCGATGGAAATGGGCGAACCCTTGCCGGATGCAGCCGACGTCGAATCCGCGCAAATTCACGGCTGGATCGACCTCATTCGTAAGCTGGAAGAGCGCTTCCGCCGCAGTAAGGAAAAGCAGCTGGCGCTGGAGGCCAACCTGGTGGTGCAGGAGGCCCAGCTGAGAGATCTCCTCTCCCAACTGCACGGGAACATTGCGTCGTTGTACGAGAATCTTGGTTTGGAGCAGAAGGCGCAGGAGGTGCGCCGGAGGGCGGAAGCGGTCCAGACGTTCTAAGCTTGCCCTGAGCTTGTCGAGGGGCCCGCTTTCCCCGAGCCTTGCCGAAGGGCCTTTGGAGCTGAGTCTGCCGGAGAGATGTTCGCCAGGCGGCGACCGGATTGCCCTGTGACCGGTCGCCGCCTGGTCGGTTCCGCCCGTGCTCCTGCTCGCAGCCATCCACCCTTTTCTAAGACAATCATCCTGCCCACCTGCCTCACTTGCGCGGCCTCCGACGGCGGCACATAATGGTGTCGACCAGCCCCACCCGAGAGAGAGATGAAACTGAGCGGCCACCAGATCGGGCTCCTCAAGGGTTACATGCACGACCTTGTCGAGCAAGCGAAGCAAGATGAGGATGCCCACAAAGCGTTCGGCTTTGCGCAGGGAACCTACAGGCCCGACGAGGCGCTTTCAGACTTGCTTGCGATCCTCGACGATCGAATCGAATCGGAAGGCGTTGAGGTCGGGCTGCGGGAAGGATTCCTCCATCACATGTGGACGCTCTGCGAGGAAGCCCAGGTTCACGTCCGAGATCGCGTCTGGCTGGAGAGCAATGTGAAATCGGAGGGTTCCTCCAAGGCTGCCACGCGCAAGCTGGCTTACAAGGCGCTCATCGAGTTCATCGAGACCGGAGACAGCGCCAGATCAACGGACGGCGACCTGCACCGTCGGCGGACCCAGGATGGTGATGCGTAACGTCCGCCTGGGTGACCTCGCAGCCTGTTGTGTGCTGCTTCTCGTCGGCGTTGCCGCCTCGGCCTGGGGCATGGCCGCGAAAGGAGCGGCGCCGGTCACGCCGTCACCGATCGTCCTGTCGCCCGTCGTCACGTCCGATTTACGCCAACCGCTGTTTCTGACCCACGCCGGCGACGGGAGCGGGCGTCTGTTTGTCGTGGAGCAGGTTGGTCGTGTGCGCATCTATCAGCAGGGTCGACTGCTCGAGACATCGTTTCTGGACGTGAGCGATTTGGTCAGCTTCGGCGGCGAACGCGGGCTGCTGGGGCTGGCGTTTCATCCCGCCTACCGGACGACCGGACGGGTCTTCGTCAATTACAGTCGAGAGTCGGACGGCGCGACCATCCTGGCCGAGTATCGGGTCTCGAACAATCCGGATCTCGCGAAACCCGAAGCGAAAATCCTGCTGGTCGTCGAGCAGCCGTACGGCAACCACAACGGGGGCATGGTGGCGTTCGGACCCGACGGCCATCTCTATATTGGGATGGGAGACGGAGGTGCCGGCGGGGATCCCGGCGATCGCGGCCAGCAGCGCCAGGAGCTCCTGGGAAAGGTGCTGAGGATCGACGTCGATGGTGGCAGCCCCTACGCGATTCCCTCGGACAACCCCTTTGTGAGCGGTGGCGGGCGGCCGGAAATCTTTGCCTACGGCTTTCGCAATCCGTGGCGGTTTTCGTTCGATCGCCAGACCGGCCGCCTCTGGGCGGCGGACGTCGGGCAGAATGCGTACGAAGAGGTCAGCCTGGTACGGCGCGGCGGGAATTACGGCTGGCGGATCA
This sequence comes from Nitrospiraceae bacterium, assembly GCA_041608595.1. Taxonomy (GTDB): domain Bacteria; phylum Nitrospirota; class Nitrospiria; order Nitrospirales; family Nitrospiraceae; genus JBFGRM01. Next base: position 16,055 of record JBFISJ010000032.1, on the reverse strand, counting down.
TGGAAGGGGCGCACTGCTTCAAGCCGTCGACCGGATGCCCGATGCGGGGGCTCGAGCTTCCCGCCGTGGAATACGCCCATTCGGGGTCGCGATGCTCGATCACGGGCGGCTATGTCTACCGAGGCGGGGAGATGCCGGGACTGCGCGGTCTCTACGTGTTCGGTGATTACTGCAGCGGCGAGATTTTCGGGGTCCAAGAGGCGGAGATCGCGGGCGGCGGGGTGACCGCCCATCCTTCCGTCCTGCTCGACACGGACCTGAGGATCTCTTCCTTCGGCGAGGATGAGCGCGGTGAGCTCTACGTGGTCGACCACGCGGGAGGCGTTTATCGCATCAACACGGCGCCCTGACGCGACACAGGGATGATGAAGTCCTTCAGATCTTGCCGGTCAGCCAATAGACGAACGTGCCGACGAGTTCGTTGAGAGCCATCGTGCTCGCTCGCATCGCGCCCACCTCAGGAATTAAATCAAACGGATTCAGCCCCTTCAAGTCGCCCGGTCGATGTGTGACGAGGTAGCCGCACGGATACCCCTCCACGCGCATGCCCTGCTCGCGAAACAGGCCTCGCGCGCGGGCGATGTGGCTGGCCGAGGTCACGACCACGACCGATGACCCGCCCAGGAGTTGCATTGTTTGGACCGCGTTTTCGTAGGTGGTGCGGGACCGGCTCTCTACAACAAGGGCCTCCGTCGGCACCCCCAGCCGGGAGGCCAGTCGCGCCATTTCAGCCGCCTCCAACGGGCCCTCTCCAAAAATCGAGGCGTCGCCGCCGGTCAAGACCAGTCGCGGTGCGAGCCCCTGCTCGAACAGGCTCACCCCACACATCGTTCGTCTCAAAGTGTGATCGCTAAGCTCGACGCCCGGGCGGAGCGACCCCTGGTCTGCCACCCCCCCGCCCAGGACGACGATTGCGTCGAACGGTTGTTCCACCTGGGGATCGAATCGCCCCGCCCGCTGCTCGACCAGCCCGAGGAGTGTGCCCCCGACAAGCGGGAGGCCAAGGACGAACACGACGAGGGAGGAGGAGGCGGCCAGGATTCTGATCCATCGCAGGCGCCAGGGTGAGATCGGAAGGAAGATCAGCAGCGTGAGCACGCCCAGAAACAGGCAGAGCCACGTATACGGGTAGACGAGGTACTTGACCAGCTTGTAGAGCCCGAATAAAAAGGGAGACAGGTCCATGGAGCATCCCTCAACGATATGGCGGATGTGGGGACATGTTGCGTTCCGAAGGCGGAACGGGGGCGAAGCATAGCACCTGAATGGCTCCCGGACAAGCAACGAGGAGGAGGCCCGTGCCGACACGCGCGCGATACTGGTTGATGAAAAGCGAGCCCGACACGTTTTCCATCCGCGACCTCGCCAGATCACCCCGGCGAACCACGTCGTGGGAGGGGGTCCGCAACTACCAGGCGCGCAACTTCCTGCGCGCGATGAAGAAGGGCGACGGTGTGCTGTTCTACCATAGCAACGCCGACCCGCCGTCGGTCGTGGGGACCGCCCGGGTCGTCCGGACCGCCTACCCGGACGCCACGGCGTTCCAGAAGCGCAGCCGGTACTACGACCCCAAGAGCACACCCTCCAGGCCGCAGTGGGACATGGTGGATATCCAGCTCGTCCGGCAGTTTCAAAGGCCGCTCGCGTTGGATGTCTTGCGGCACGAGCCGAGGCTCAGGAACATGGAGCTGCTCCGGAAGGGCTCGCGCCTGTCGGTCCAACCGGTCAGACCGGACGAATGGAAGCGGGTCCTGGAGCTGGCCGGACCCTCGGGGACGGCCTCCGCATCAGCCCGTCGATCAGGCCGATCATGCCCTTCGGAAGAGGAGGGCGTAAGCGGGGGGATAGTGGTATAATAGGAAACTTATTCTGCAGCATGAAACCGATCGTGACATAAGAGTCACATGAAATTCCCGCGCAATGCGTTTCTTGCCCTCGGGTGGCTGTTGGGCGCGGCCCTGGCGTGCACGACAGTTGGACACGCTTCTCCATCCCACGCATCCGCCTCCCGCTCCGACATGGACCCCTCTCCGGTCTCGACCCTGCTCACCCAGATGCGCCCGAAGATTGCCCTGCTGCGGGCCTCGCTCGAACGCAGCCCCGACCAGGCCGATATGCTCGTCGAGATGGGGGAGGAGCTCGAACAAATCGGCGATCTCAGCCGGGCCCTGGCAGCCTATGACGATGCGCTACGGGCTCGTCCGGATCATCCCCGGGCGTTTTATGGGTTCTGGCACACCCGGTTGAACCTTCGCGCGCGTGCCACGCATGCGGCCCATGAGGCATCGGAGCACGTCGCCGCAGTGGGGCAGAAAGGCTCGACGGGCTCAGAGACGGACCCTGGGCGCGGTTGGGCGCAGGACAACCCCTTCGAAGACTCACTCGGTGAGGTCAGGTACGTCGCCGGGGCGACTCCTGAGGACGCCGGGGCCATGATTCGGCTCGGCCGCGCGCTGCTCGGCGCCGGCGAAGTCGACGCCGCGATCGGCCAGTACCGGACGGCGCTCGCGGCCCATCCGAACCATGCGGGCGTTCGGTTCCACCTTGCTCGAGCCTTGATGGTCAAGCGGCGCTGGTATCAGGCACGGGAGCATCTTGAGCAAGTCGTTCGGCTGCGCCCGGACCTGGCCCGGGCCCACTATGCGCTTGGGCAGGTCAGGTACACCATGAACGATGTCCAGGGGTCGATTGAGGCCTTTCACGACGCGCTCCGGGCAAACCCCTCGGACGCGCAGGCGCATTTTCAGCTCGGCCTGCTCCTGCGCTTGAACGGCCGTGAGGAGGAGGGGTTCGATTACCTGCTCGAGGCGGCACGTCGTCACGTTCCAGAGGCGCAATACCTCGTGGGCGCCGCGTATCGGTCGGGGCGTCATGTCTCGGCGGACCCCGGCCAGGCCGTCGCCTGGTGGTTCCGGGCGGCCGAGCAGGGCTTCCCGGCGGCTCGGGAGGGACTGGCTCGACTCCGTGTCGCGGCGCAGCGCGGGCCCCGTGCGGAATCCCTTCAGGCCGCATTCCGGTCCTACCGAGATTCCTTGTGGGAAGCCTATCCGGAACTGGGCCGGTCGCACGTCGATGAGTCGGTCGGGCTGCGGTTGCTGCAGCGAGGGCGTGTGCAAGAGGCGCTGCCGATCCTGATCCAAGAGGCTGCGGCCTTGAGCTCCACGGCACACCGGCTCCTGGAAACACTGTACGAGGTGGGGTTCGAGGACGCGCTGGAGCCCCATGATGGTCGAATTCTGAAGTTTTTCGAGGAGACCGCAGCCGAAGGCCTCCTACGTTCGCGGCTCGTCCTCGGTCGCATCTATTTCGAAGGGCTTGGTGTCGCCGCCGATCGTCATCGCGCCCGCCGGCTCGTGTGGTCGCAGGGGTCCGGCGGGTTCGCCGAGCCCATGGCATGGCCGCCGCTTCGCGCGACAGGGCTCGAGAATAGCCCCATGCGACTGCCGGCGACAGACACCGGATATGCTCATTCCCCGACATCCAGATGGCCGTGACTCCTGAATCCCTGCTGCGCCTCGCCACACGTCCCACCACCCTGTGGTCTGCGGGGATCGGCCTTGCCGCCGCCGGGCTCGCCTGGGCGGCGTGGCTGGTCGCTCCGGCCCTCGTGACCTCGCTTGACTGGGCCGCCTACGACCACTGGTTGCAGACGCGGCATCCCCCCGCCACCACCAATTCCGTCGTCGTCGTGTATCACGATCCCGCGAGCCCATCGCCGTGGGAGGCAGGGTCCGTCGACCGTACCGCGTTGGCGCGCATGGTGCGTGCGCTCGATTCTGAAGGCGCGCGTGCGATCGGCCTGTTGGCAGCACTTGAGCAGCCGAGCCCGATCGATCGGGGTGGCGCGGAGAGTGACGCCATGTTGGTTGACGCCATCCGAAGCAGCGAACATGTCGTCGTCCCCATTTCCTTCGAGGCCCCGCCCAAAAAGAAAAAGGGGGCGGGAGGTCCGGCGCGAACCCTCGCCCGGGCCTTCGTCGGGGCGGCGCACCTTGTCGTCCGGACCGATGCCGACGGCCTGGTGCGGCGCGTCTCGCCCGTAATGGTGGGTCAGGGTCGGCGTCTCGCGGCTTTTGGTCTGGCGGTTGCCGGAGCACGCCCGGCGCCCGAGGCGTCCGCCCCGGCCTTGATCGACTATGTTGGGCTGGACCCGGCCGCGGCTTTTTTCTCGATCCCGTTCACGCGACTGTGGCACGCGATCGAGACGGGGCAGCATGAGCAGATGCGGCAATGGGTCGAAGGGAAGGCCGTCGTATTGCTGTTGCCCGGTCCCTTGTCCGATTACGCCACACCGGTCGGACCGGAAACGCCCCAGGCCGTGATCCAGCTCAGCCTGCTCAACTCAGTCCTGACCGGACACTGGACGCGGGAAGCGCCAGCCGTGACGGTGGTGCCGCTGGTGTTGCTGCTCTCGGGAGTCGCGGCCTTCGCGTTGTTCTGGAAGCCGGGATGGAGCGGATTGGTCGGCATGCTGCTGGTCGGCGCCGCCTACGCCGGGTTCGTGTTTCTTGCCCTGCCCGTCGCCGGGTTGGTCCTGCCCCTTTTCACGCCACTGCTCGCGCTTGGGTTGGCATCGGGGGCCGCGCTGTCATGGACGTATCTGCGCGCGAGCCCGCAGATCCGTGAGCTGCAGCACGAGCGGGACCTGGTGCGGCACGACCTGATGGCGGCGCGCGACGCGCTCGTGTCACAGGAGTCCGTCGTCGAGGGGCTCGAAGAGGATCTAGGAGAGGCGAAGAGTGCCCTCAGCCGCTCGGCTGAGCGGGAGTCGGAGCTCATTCGGTCCGCGCAAGTGCTGCAGGCCCAATGCGAGGATGCCCATGAGAAGGAGGTGGCGGCGCGGCGGCGGGTCGACGAGCTACGGGTTCGGTTGAACGATCTGCAGGCGGTCACGGCTGAGCCCGAGCACGGACGTCATCCGGGCCGCGAGCAGCTTCATGACCAATGCGAGCGGCTCGGGATCACCACGCAAAGCCCGCGCGTGCTCGCCTTGATCGCGGACGTCCGAAAGGTGGCGAAATCGCTCCTGCCGGTCCTCATTCTGGGTGAGCCGGGTACGGGGAAGGAAGTGTTCGCACGCGCCGTCCATGAGTTGAGCCCGCGCGCGCCACGGTCCTTCGTGGCGGTGAACATGGCCGCGATCTCGCCGGAGCTGTTCGAGAGCGAGCTGTTCGGTCACGTGAAGGGCAGCTTCACCGGCGCTGTCGCGGACCGCAAGGGATATTTTGAGATGGCCCACCAGGGGACCATCTTTCTGGACGAGATTGGAGACCTGCCCTACGAGTTGCAGGGCAAGCTGTTGCGCGTGCTTCAGGAGAAGACCTTCTATCGGGTCGGAGCGGCCCAGCCCACCAAGGTGGATGTGCGGGTCGTCGCGGCGACCAACAAGCATCTCCAGCGCGAGGTGACAGCCGGACTGTTTCGGGAAGATCTCTTTTTCCGTCTTCAGGGCCACGCGCTCCGCCTGCCTCCGCTCCGGGAGCGCCGGGAGGACGTTCCGCTCCTGGCGAGGCGGTTTCTCCAGGAGGCGGCTCGCGAGGCCGGCCGGGAAGGATTGGGACTGTCCAGGGAAGCGCTCTCCCTGCTCGAGTGCCAGTTCTGGCGGGGCAATGTTCGCGAGTTGCAGCAATGCCTGCGTCAGGCCGTGGCTTTGGCCGAAGGTAAAGTGATTACCAAGGAGGACCTCCGGCTCGAAGTCCCGGCCGGGTCGGAGGAGGGCCGCATGACGGTCCATAGAGATCCGTTGATCGATCCCGCCGGCGACCAGGCCGTGCTCACCTGTCTCCGGGAGTATGAGTTCGACATGCAGGCCACGGCGCGCGCGCTGGGTTGGGACCGGAGCACCGTCACCCAGCGGCTGAAGGGGCTCGGCTTCCGCGCGTTGGTTGACGCACGCGGCGACCTGGCCAAGGCCGCCGCGGTGCTGGCCGGTGACCCCGCGTTGGCGCACCGAGTGGAGGGCAAGCTGCAGATCTACTATCAGCATTTGCTGCGCAGCATCGAGCCCCACGGCTCCATCGAGGCGGCCATCTCAGCTTCCCGCAAGCGGTTCAAAAACCTCCCCGATCGCCACTTCAAAGCGGTCCGACTCCTCGTCCAGCAGTACTTCGAGCGATCGGCCAGCCATCATCACGCGGGACACCTGTAGGACGGATTCCCGCCGCGAGCTCGTCTCCTTTTCTTCCTCCAACTCCCGAGCGCCCCGCCTGAGGAATCACGTTGACCAGGCGTCACGCCCGCTCCATCTCGCCCGGTCGCCCCGTCCCGCTCGCACAGTAGGGACACCAAGATAAGAAGGAGACGGGGGGAGACCGTGGGCGTTGCGGGGATGTCCCCGCATCGCGATGCGGGAATCCATCGGTCCTGCCCCGAGCCACCGTCGCGACGCGACGGCGCAACCTCCGGCCCCACCGGACGTTTTTCATTCAAGACAGGTCGTCGGGCAGAACGGCAGCGGCTTTGCTCAGAGGTCTCGTGGCGCCGGTTCAACGCGCCGGCTGAGCAGGGCGGGAGGGCTCGACCGGAAGGGGGGCAACCGAGCCCTCTCCCTCTCAGCTGGTCCCGCGCCTCGACACCGGACCACCTTATCCATTCACACCAGCCCCAAGGAGGATCACATGGACCACAGCCCACAGCACGGACCGAGCTCACTGGAGACCCCGCGACGCACCCAGCAGCCCACCTTGCCGCCGCCCAAGGACAGCATGCGTGAGGTGGGGCTGGTGGCCGCGATGCTACTTGGACTGGTGCTCGCCATCGGGGGGATCTGGATGTACCAAGAGCGGGCGGAGGAGGGATCGACGGCGACACGCGTGGTCGCGAACAAAAAGATCGCTCGGGACGTCGTGACGGTGACGGTGCCCGCTCGTCCCTCGCCGGTCCCTTCCTCCGGAGACCTCGACATCTATTTCAACGTCGGGCAGGACTCGTTGACCGCGAAAGCAAAGTCCCAGCTCGCCGAACTGGCGCCCAAGATTGCCGCACACAAGCAGGTCGGGGTGTTGCTCCACGGTCACACGGATCCTCGAGGATCAGCCGTCTCCAATGAGGCCCTCGGCCGGAAGCGGGCGCGAGCGGTCGAGGCAGAGCTCGTGAACCTGGGTGTTCCCAAGACCGCCATTCAGGTCTTCAGTCAGGGCGAGCAGAACAGCCGGTGTCGATCGAAGGCCGAGACCTGTTACCGCAAGAACCGGCGCGTTCACGTCTCGTGGACTGCGACCTCGGATCTGACGTCTGCGGCTGCCGGCACCGAACCCGTGCCCGGGTCGGCGCGCACACAAAGGCGTACGGCTGCCGATGGCCCGACCGGGACCATCACGCATGAACGGGCTGCAATGCGGGCCGCACAAGCAGCGCCGAAGTAAAAAGAGCGACTCGTATGGTTGTTCTGTGGATGCCCGGGTCATGAGCTTCCCTCTCCCCCGCTTCGGGGGAGGGGGGTCCGGGTGAGGGCGCAAAGACGGGTGCCATGATGCAGGGGATTTCTGAGATATGATCCTTGCGAAGGGCCCGCGCATGATCTCGCGCGTCGGGGCGCTGGGCGGGCTGCTATACTTGAATGGCCGGGCCGGGGGATCTGCGCCGCCACCAAGGCGCAGGGGCGGGGTGCCGCGAAGAGGGCGGAGATGCAGGACAAGTTGGTGCTACATACGACCGATGGGGTGGAGCTCACCCTGTCGATCGCGGGGATTGGCAGCCGAAGCTACGCGTTTCTCATCGATTGGCACATCCGTTTGCTGCTGGCCGTCGCCTGGGTCCTCACCCTCACCCAGCTTCTGCCCTTGCTGCCAGACCGGCTCCTCAGCGGGAATCTTGCGATGATCTACCTGCTGCTCCTCCCGGCTTCCGTGCTGTATTTTCTCTACCACCCGATCGTCGAGGTCGCGATGCGTGGTCGCACGCCGGGGAAGCGGATGGCCGGTGTGCGGGTCGTGACCAACCAGGGGCAGACCCCGGGCATCGGTGCCTTGCTCATCCGTAACGTGTTTCGGCTCGTCGACTCGATGCCGTTTTTCTACGTCGTCGGGCTGACCACGGCGATCGTGACGGCACGGCAGGTCCGCCTCGGAGACCTTGCCGCCGGGACCGTACTAGTCTATGACGAGCGGCCCGGCAGGCTAAGCTTTGAGGGACAGGTGGCGGCGCATCCACGCCTGGAGCGCCGGGAGCTCGAATGGGTCCAGGACCTGCTGGAGCGGTGGCCCGGCCTTGCCCCCGAGTCGCGGTGCCGCCTGGCTGCGAAGTTGTTGGAGCGACTCGGTGAGGCGCCCGCACCCTGGCTGGAGGGGGATGACGAGGCGCTGCGTGCACGCCTCGAGGCCGTGGCGCAGGAGACCCGTGAAGAAGCCGCAGTCTGACACCGCGTTGACGGCGTGGCTGAGGAAGCGAGTCGAGCGCTGGCAACGGCTCGGCGAGCTGGCCAAGGTCCAGCGTGACCGCCAGGACGAGAAGGTGGAGGATGTGCGCGAGCTCGCTCAGGGGTTTCGCGCGCTCGCACGCGATGTGTCGCTGGCGCGCGGCGTCATGCCCGACAGTCGCCTGACCCACCACTTGGAAGCGCTCTTTCTCGGCCTGCACGAGGTGATTTTCCGCGCTCCCGGAAGCCTCGGACAGGAGCTCAAGAAACTGTTCACCGTCGAGATTCCTCGGATCATGTGGATCCTGCGCGGCAGCCTCGCGGCGACCGGTTCGCTGTTCATCCTGGGCGGGGCGGTCGGGTGGTGGCTGGTCGCCACGTATCCCGAGCTGGCGGCGCTCTTTGCCTCAGAGCAGATGATCCAGAAAGTGCAGCGCGGCGAGCTTTGGACCGACGGGTTGCTCAACGTGTTTCCGCCCTCGATTCTCTCGCTCCAGATCATGACGAACAACATCGTGGTCGCCCTCTTTGCCTTCGCCCTCGGCGTGTTCTACGGCCTCGGGACCCTCTACATCATCGGTCTCAACGGGTTGCTGTTGGGAGGGGTCTTTGCGTTCACCGCCGAATACAGCCTGCATGGAAAGCTGTTCTCCTTCGTCGTCGCACACGGCATCGTCGAGCTGACCGTGATCTGCATCGCCGGGGCTGCGGGTGTGCATTTGGGTGAAGCGCTGGCGAGGCCCGGGGCGCGGACAAGAACGGAGGCCTTTCGGGAAGCGGTGCGGCTGGGTGGCAGGCTCATGGTGGTCTGCGCCCTGTTCCTGGTCGGGGCCGGCTTCATCGAGGGCTACATCTCCCCCGACCCCTCCTACCCCCTCTCCACGCGCATCACGGTCGGTGTGACTTACGCCTGCGTCCTCTGGCTGGTGCTGTCCGGCAGGCTCTGGCAGCTCAAACCGCAAGCCGATCCATTCTGAATAGCCGGCCTCGGCACCCACGCCCCTCTCACACCCTTTTGCGTTCTCGCAGCCGCTGATAATGGGTCAGAACGGCCTCGTCGAGCCGCTCGGGGCTCGTGACGGCGACCTGTGCGCCCATACGCTGCAGGTGCAGCGCGTTCCGTCGCGCGACCTGCAACGATTCTGCGGCCGCAAAGGCGTGGTAGGGATCCAGCCACTGCTGCGCGGGGGCATGGTGAAGCGTCGTCACGGCGGGGTCGATGATGCCCGCCACCAGAGGGAGATGTTTCGGGCTGAGCAGGGAGGTGGCCTGAAGCAGTTGGCCCGCCGCATCACTGTCGTCGGTCTCCGTGAACGTCACGACCAGGCTGCGGCGCTTCAGCAGGCCACGGGCGGCAAGCGTGGCGGGGAGGGGATTCGCCTCCCGTGTGGAGGGCCGCAGGGCTTCCAAAAGAGAACGGATCTTCATCAGGCCGGCATGACCCTTGACGGGCGGCAGCACGCGGAGGGGCTGTTCGGCGAAGACGACCAGCCCCACCAGGTCGCCCTGGCACACCGCTTTCTCCGCCAGGCGAGCGGCCACGTTCGCGAAATGATGGAGTCGGGTCAACGCCCCGGCCTGGAGGCTGGACGCCCTTCCGGCATCGATAAGGAGCATCAGCTCGAGGTGCTGCTCCTCCGTGAGGACGCGGACGATGTGGCGATTCCTGCGCGCGGTCGCTTTCCAATCGATGGCCCGAAGGGGATCCCCTTGTCGGTACTCGCGCAGCCAGAGCAACTCCTTCCCCGTGCCGGCGACCTTCTGGGAGAGCTCTCCGAGGTCCTGCACCCCGACCCCCCGCTCCTGGTGCCGGAGATGGGACGGAACCACCTGCACGGTTCCTCTGACGTCCACCCGCCGCGGCCACCACGCCAAGCCCAGTCCTCCGAGCGAGCGGGTATAGACGGCCCCCCACTCAACGGTGCCGAGCTGCGTGGGCACGGTCGTGAAGGGACGGAGCGCGGTCGCGCCGGCGGGCACTTGTAACTGCGCCAGCTCATCCTCACCCGCCATGCCGTCCGGAAACAACTGTTGCGTTTCGAGGAGAAGGGGTCGTGAGCCCGGGTTCGTCACGGCCAGGTGCCCGTGCAGCGCTTCGCCGAGGGAGCCGTGGGCCGGCACCTCGCGCGCGACCGTGAACACGAGGCGCTTGAAGAGAAGGCCTTCCCACAGAACCGCCAGAAACAGCCCCGCGAGGAGGACCCGCCAGAGTTCGGTCCACCCGCCGCCCACCCACTCGCCCAGGATGCCGCAGACGATCGTCGTCGTGATCCAAGCGTATGTCAGACCGGTCAGGTTCATCGTGATCCCGCACTTCCTACTCCCGCGGCACGGCCACCTGGCCGAGGATCGAGTCCACGACCTCGACCGGCTGCACGCCCTCGAGCGTCGCATCCGGCGTCAGGATGAGGCGGTGCGCCATCACCGGCTTGGCGACGGCTTTCACGTCGTCGGGAGTGGCGAAGGTGCCCCCGCGCAGCCCGGCCTCGACGCGGGCGCAGCGCATGAGCGCGAGCGCGCCCCTCGTGGACAGGCCCAGGCTGACCTGTGGGTGTTGCCGGCTCGCGGTGGCAATGTCGCTTACGTATCGGTACATGGCGTCGGACACGTGGATCGTGGCGACCTCCTCCCGCACCTCACCCATGAGCGAGGCGGGTAGCGTCTCCACGCTGCCGTTACCGCGTGCGTGCCCGCCTCGCGGGAGATCGTACGTCCGCAACACCTGCTGCTCGGTACCCGCCTCGGGATAGGTGAGATCAAGCCGCAGCAGAAACCGATCGAGCTGGGATTCCGGAAGCGGGAACGTCCCCTCGAACTCATGGGGGTTTTGCGTGGCGATGACGAGGAAGTCGTCGGGCAGCGGATAGGTTTGGCGGTCGATGGAGATCTGGTACTCCTCCATGGCCTGGAGCAGCGCTGACTGTGTTTTGGGCCCGGTCCGGTTGATCTCGTCCACGAGCACCACGTTGGCGAACAAGGGCCCCGGCATGAACTCGAATTTTCGTTGATCGCCGTTGTACACGTGCACGCCGGTCAAATCCGCCGGCATGAGATCAGACGTGCCCTGCACACGCTTGAACGTGCCGCCAATCTTCGCAGCGAGGGACTTGGCGAGAAGCGTCTTGCCGAGACCGGGGGCGCCCTGAAGCAGGATATGCCCGCCGGCGATGAGCGCCCAGCAAAGGCCGTGGAGGACGGCGTCCATACCGAAGACCACGTCATGCAGGTGTGTGCGGAGAGACGCTTCGAAAGCCTGTGCTCGCTGACTCATGTGAGCTCCATCCTTATGTGACGAATGAGGTTGGTCAAGCGGACGAGGTCTGCCCGCCGCGTCTCGGGCAGACGCGCATAGGCGGTCTGGAGCGCCGCGAGCGCACGGGTGTTGATCTTGGACGACCTCGCCAGGAGATCCCACACGGGCTCGCCGTTCGTGGGCAGCCCGTGGCCGGCACGGACCTCGTTGAAGAAACTGGCGACGAGGCCGCCGGCGACCCTCGCCGGGCTGACTCGTCGCGCAAAGAGCCCACCGACCGCGCGGGTGAAGTCCACGGCTTGGGGCCGATCCTCTCGGGATCGCAGCGGGGCTAGGCGGTTGGAGCGTCCGACGATGTACACGACCCAGAGCGCGATGACGAACCAGAGCGTGTGGTGCACCCGTGAGTCTTTGTAAAAGGCCTCCGGGTCATACAAGTCCGACAAGCCCTGGTGAATGTCGTCGAACAGGACCACGCCCTTCGGCGCCAACGACGCCTGCACGAGATTGCTCAGGAGCCGTGCGTTGTCCGATTGGCCCAGGCTCACGTTGCCGAACAGATCCGCGTAGGCGCTGATCCACGCCGTTCCCTCCCCGATTCTCGCCTGCCACAAGCCCGGCGCACCGTCGTCATGGCGAAGGAGCACGAAGACCGCGCGATGACGCTGGTTGGGCTCCAGGCGCCAGGTAAGACGATGGATGGATTTGGAGACCCCGACCGTGTCGACATGGCGAAGGACGGGGTGAGGGCCCTGCGGGTGGAGCTGCCGCCAGGCTCGTTTCCCACTCAGCGCGTCGCCCAGAAGGCTGGCGTTCTGGTCCTGATCGGACGTGTCTCGGCCGCCCTTCGCCGATGACGATGAGCGGGGCTTTTCCGGCGCAAAGGTGAAGCCCAGTGCTTTCATGACCTCCGTGAAGCTGGATGTGCGCCCGGCTCCCCCCAATCCGGCCCTGGGACCCGCGTTGTAGATGCTCCACAGTGGCGAGTCGCTGACCGCGGCCAGGATGAGGATGCTGTTGCCTTTGCGTACCCACTCGACCAAGTGTTGTCGCTCCCAATCCCGGGCCACGCGGCGGTGGGGCAGGCTGGTGATGAGGAGGTTGCCCGTGCCCGGCATCGACGCTCGGTCGGCCAACGTGTTGTAGCGGCGACGGAGCATAAGCGTGCGAATGCCGGCGTCATCCAACCATCGTTTGAGACCCTGCAACCCGTGGGGTCCGCGATCCTCGGTCGTGGGCAGCGACAGCTTGTCGGCGTCTGGAGGCTCGTGCGGCATGAGCAAGATGAAGACGATCACCAGCGCGGCGGAGGCCCCTGCGAGACTGACGAGCCGGTCGTGCATGTCGCGTGTGTCCTCAGCCCGCGCCCGCAGGCTCGCGTCGGTCCCAGGTGCGCAGGTGGTTCGCTGCCCGCATCAGCGAGCGCAGTTGGGTCTGATCCAGCGGTTGATCGCCGTACAACTCTGATTCGGCGCCGGAGATGACGACCTTGAATTGTCGAGCCCGCGCCTGATCGCTGGCGTCGAGACGCGCCAGCAGCTCCCTGTTGGTGAGGCTGCGGTTGTCCGGCACGAGTCCCTGGTTAGTCAGCAGGGCGACGATGAACCTGAGCAGGGCGGCCGGCCGCAGCCGGACGGGGAGGCTCAGGATGTCTGGCCAGGAAAGCACCCGCTGCTCGAACGAGGCGGACGCCGGCCCCATCATGACGGGGGAGAACGATCTTCTGCGCCAGCGTCGGGCCAGCCCGGATTGATGCAGCTCGTTCACGATGACGAACAATGCCAAAATGATGATCGCGCCCACCAGAATTCGCCCCAGCCAGGTCCAGGCCCATTGGGGCAGGCTGATCCATTTCAGGAGGTTGAAGAGCCAGGGGTTGTCGCTCTCGCGATGCTCATCGAGGAGCGACTGCAGCCATTGTGAGAAGAGGTCCCAGACGCTCGGCTTGCGCTCCGGCGCCTCGATCAGCGTGTCGTCCAGGAGGGCCCGGAGGCCCTGGAAATCAAAGCGACCACGCTCGGGCAGCGCCTCCTCATACCTCGCCAGGAGTGTCTGAAGATCACGCAGTTGAATAAACGTGGTGGTGTCATCCAGCTTCGCCGCCAGGAAGCCTCGCGCGGGAAAGCGCTCGAGCGCCATCGACAGACGGGGGCACGTGTCGGCGAGCACGATCGCCCGTGTCCCGGGTCGCGCCTTACCCGTCCGGGAGAGGTGCTCGATGCAATCCCCGAGGCTGTCTCGAAGGTCGCTCGCCCCCGCCGCGGGAGGCGGGAGCGTGAGGATTGCCGGGCCGAGGAGGACGAACAGCAGAATCCAAAGGGACGGACGGATCGTGCGGAACCCTTGCCTAAGCCCTGGCCAGCCGGGCTTCAAGGTCCCCGCCCTCCTTCCGCAGCTTGAGGTCGTGATACAGCACGACCAGGACCGCGTAGAACAGCGCGAGCGACACGGCGTTGACCGGCACCTGGAGCAGATGGACGAGGAGCGTGGTCTTTTCGACCGTGGTCGTCACGGCGATGGCGTCCCCGCCGCTGCTGGTGATCCCCACGACGATCCCGATGACGAACGCCGCCGCGAAGTAGACCGCGATCAGCAGCACGATGGGGATCGTCATCACGGTGACCGTCCGCCACCAGTTACCACGGACCAAGTTGTGGCTCCGCTTGAGCGCTTCGATGGGCCCTTTCCCCTCCACGACGATGGCGGGCCAAAAGAGATAGAGGCTGACCAGAAGAAAGATGCCCGGGATGATGAGGAGCAGCATGCCTGCGCCGACCGCGAACCCGTACAGAATGGCTGCCACGAAGACGGGCACGAGGTACTTGAACCCGATCGCGATCGACTGGCCCATGGAATCCCCGGCCGCGCCCCCGTTACCGAGCACGGCGAGACGCCGGAGAATGGCAGTGTTGAGCGCCGTGGCCAGGATCATCGCCACGGCGAACAGCCCCAGAATCTGCCCTCCCAGCGCGCGAAACGCCTCAGGGTCGGCCGCTTCCAGCTTCGTGCCCATGACGATCGACGGGAGATTGGCGACGAATGACGCCACGAGGGCCAGGATGAACACCTTTCCGAACCCAGCGAAAAACAACTTGAATCCTGAATCGAGCGTCTTTCCGATACTCTGTGGCCGATTGGCTAAGGCAAACATGCGATCCTCCTTGGAGACAGGTCAGGGGTATGCCCCGGTCGCGCGAGGCCGCGCCAGCCCGGTTCAGGACCGTCCGGGGCCACAGGCCCTCGACTAGCTTCCGCGCACACACGTACTTTAAAAGGTAGAACCGACGGGCTGTTTCGTCAAAACACGCGTAACCCATTGTCAAAAATGGTTTTCCGTCCTGGGGATGGGGGTCCGCCTGAGCAGGCCGAAGCAGTCGGCCTCCAGGTGGCGGAACGGACGAAATTCAGATATCGCGGGGTTTGGCAGGTCCGGTTGATTACGTTACAATGAGACTTCGTGCAGCCCTGCCGGTTCGGCCGTAGAGACGGGAACCCCGGCGGGCCAAGAGGCTCTATGCCTTCGGTAGCGACGGAAGAGTTGGAACAGGAATTCCCGGCCACGATCCGGGTCGTGGGCGTCAAGGTCCGCAATCGAGGCGAGATGAAGCGCCTAGCGGCCGGGGAGGCGGCGCTCAAGCGCGGGGACTATGTCATGCTCGAGGTCGATGACGACCTGGCCTACGGCGTCGTCCACGAGGAGCCGCAGAGGACCCCCTTCATCCCGCCCATGCGAGTGATGAGAGCCATCCTCCGCCCGGCTGACGAGCGCGACCTGCGCCTGATCCGGGACCACGAGCGGATCGCCCATGAGGGGTGGGCCTTTTGCCGGGACCGAGTGCAGGCCTTGGGGCTGAAGATGAAGCTCGTCGAGGTCTATCGGTCGCTGACTCGAAAAGAGACGCGCTTCATCTACACCTCGGAGGACCGTGTGGACTTCCGGCAGCTCGTCAGGGACCTCGCACGACGTTTTGGAGGCCGGATCGAGATGCGGCACATCGGGCCGCGTGAGGAAGCCCAGCGGCTCGGCGGCGTCGATTCGTGCGGCCTCGTGTTGTGCTGCGCCAGCTTCCTGACCGACCTGCGACCCATCAAGATCAAGCAGGCCCGGGCGCATGGTATGCCGATGGAGGAAAGCCGGCTCCTCGGGGTCTGCGGGCGCCTCAAGTGCTGCCTGCTCTTCGAAGCGATGGATGCCGCCAATGATACCGAGGGAAAGCGACCGACCCAGCCGCTGATCACGCCATCCTCATCCACCCCCTCGGGCAACCCCAGAAATCAGGCCTGAAGCCCGGAGCCTAGGGCGTTTCCGATCCGTACTTCTTGATCACATAGTCCAGCACATTGGCCGCGTTCCGGACCAGGCGCTCCCGTGCCTCTCGGTCGTGGCACTGCCCGGCGAGGATCCAGCCGAAGGCCTCTTCGTGGTCGCCCTCCCGATAGGCGCGC
>JBFISJ010000031.1:0-19083 GCA_041608595.1 Nitrospiraceae bacterium | reverse complement strand
TGGTATCTAGGCTTGGGATCGCTGGAAGTCGACGAAGGGTGGGTGCTGCCCGTGCTCGCGGCGAGCACGCTGCTGAACGCGGCCTATTTCCTTCCCATCCTCCATGCCGCGTACTTCAAGCCGCCTCCGACCACTGGGGCGAAGGAAGCTCCTCGGGGACGTGTCGAAACCGCGCTGTCCCTGCTGATTCCGACCCTGGTGACCGGCGTGATCAGCCTGGGGGCGGGCCTGTTCGCCGGCACCGTCGTCAGCCCCCTCGAGTGGGCCCGCCTGATCGCTGAACGGGAATTTCGTCCATGAGCGTGGCGCCCGGACAGCTGGACGGCGCGGCTCTGCTTGTTGCCATCAGCCTTCCTTTCCTGTTGGCGCTTGCGGGCTTGGCTCGCCCTCTCCGAGGACCGATCCTCTCATTGTCATCTTGGGCCGCGCTCCCCGCCCTGGCTCTCGGGATGCTGAGCGGTCCGGCCCTCACCGTTGATCTGCCCTGGCTCTTCCTCGGCGTGCGCCTCGGCTTGGATGCCCCCGGGCACATTTTCCTAATTTGGACAGCTTTACTGTGGACCTTCATCGGTCTCTTTGCACGCTTCGCGCTCGAGGATGACCCCGGGCGCGTTCGCTTCCTACGCTTTTACTTGGCGAGCATGACAGGGAGCTTGGGCATCATCTTCGCCCAAGACGTCGCCACCCTCAGCCTGTTCTTCGCCCTCATGACTTTCGCCGCGTACGGACTCATCGTGCACGAGGGCACCGAGGGTGCCCAGCGGGCGGGCCGGCTGTACCTCGCCCTGGCAGTGGTCGGTGAGGCCTTGTTGTTGGAGGCAGTCGTGCTCGCGGCCTCACGCGCAGGAGGCGGCGAGCTCCACAGCCTTCACCTGGGCATGGCGACCGCGCCCGACAGGCATCTCGTTGTTGCCTTGGTTTTGACCGGGTTGGGGATAAAAATAGGGCTCGCACCACTCCACGTATGGTTGCCACCGGCCTATTCCTTCGCGCCGAACCCAGCCAGTGCCATCTTGAGCGGGACTTGCCTGATGACCGGTCTCTTGGGCTTTCTCCGTCTGCTCCCCATCGCCGCGCTCCCCGCGTCGCGTTGGGGCCTCATTTGTGCGATCGGAGGCCTGGTCGGGATCTTCTATGTCGTCGCGATGGGGCTGACCCAGAAGAATCCCAAGACTCTCCTGGGCTATGCCACGATCAGCCAGTCCAGCATTTTGGCCATCGGTCTCGGTGTCGCTTTCGCGGCTCCACCGGCGCGGCCGGTCGTGATCGCCTCGCTGCTTCTGTTCACGCTTCTGTCTTCCCCGGCCCTCGCTGCGTTGTATATGGGCGCGAACATCGCGGCCGCGTCACACGGCACTGCATGGTCACGCCGATTGATTGGCTCGGGACTGGCCCTGGCTGCATTGGCCCTGGCAGGCGCCTCGCCGATGAGCCACGCAATCGTCGCGACGGGTATTTTTACCCAGACGCCAGAGCTGTCTCCCTGGACAGATTGGCTGAAGTGGTCGATACAATTCGCAGCGGTAGGGACCACGCTCTTGATGGGACGATTTCTCATTCTGACGTGGCCCCATGGGCGGGCCAGAGACGGACGGAGCGCTCCTCCACTCGGCGTGGGCATCTGGCTCCCCTGGGCCGCGCTCTTGATCCTGATGGTCTCCACGGCATTCCTCGCGGCCTTTCTCATCACACTCGACCGAATGAGCCCAGCTCTTTGGGCCGCTCTGATCGGAGGCAGCCTCTGGCCGGTTGCCGCAGGAACGCTTCTGGTTGCAAGCGCGTTGGGCGTCGCTCGTCGGTTCGGCTTCGCCGCTCCACACCCAATACCCGCGGGCGACCTCTTGCTCGCTGCGGAATGGTTGATCCACATCGGACAGCAAGGCTGGCGCACCTACGTGATCGGACTGCTCCCGGCAGGGCCTTCCGGCATCGTCTCGCGGTGGCATGAGGTGCAGGCAGGTTCGTGGCTCACTTCCGTCCTTATCAAGGCCGAGGGGCAGTTGGGGCGGTGGCTCACAGTGGGATTCGTGTTCCTGCTGGTGGCACTATGTCTCTCCATGGTGATGGCGTTTCCGTGAGCCCCCTTGACTGTACCTTGGTACAGGGCTTTATGCTGGTCCCATGCAGGATGACGGCGGTTTCACCATCGGTCGGTTGGCCGCAGCCGCGGGGGTCGGGATTCAAACCGTGCGGTTCTATGAGCGTCGCGGGCTGCTTCCACGGCCAGAGCGAGACGGCACGGCCTACCGCCGGTACGCGGCCGACCACCTGACGCGTCTTCGCTTCATCAAGAAAGCCCAACATCTGGGCTTTTCGTTGAAGGAGATCCGGACCCTGCTCGACATGAGCGCCGCGACGGGCACGACGTGCGCGGACGTGAAGAACAAGGCGGACCGGAAGGTCGAGGAGATCGCGGCCAAAATCGAGGACCTGCAGCGCATGAAACGCGCACTCGAGGAGTTGTCCCACGCCTGCGACGTGGATCGCCGTGCCATGCAGCGCTGCCGCACACTCGAGTGCTTCGACGACGGGTCACCCTGCCGGCAGCCCGAACAGAAAAGAAAGAGAGGTGCACCATGAGGCCCCATATCTCGATCGACGTCCGTGATGTCAAACGATCCGTCGACTTTTATCGTCGCGTGTTCGGCACCTTGCCGCAGAAACAGACCACTGAGTACGCGAAGTTCGACCTCGTCCGCCCTCCGCTGAACTTCTCGCTGTTGTCGGCAGGCCAGCACATCAGTCGCGTGAATCACTTCGGCATCGAAGTCGATTCTCCGGCCGAGCTGGCGTGGTGGGAGACGCATCTCCACGAGCAGGGCCTGCTCGGCTCCGTCGAGCGGGCCACGGACTGCTGCTTTGCCGTTCAGGACAAGCTCTGGTTCACGGATCCGGACGGCAATCAATGGGAGGTATTTCGCGTCCTCGCGCAGGGGCCCGTTCCAAGCGAAGAGGAGGAGCGAGGCTGTTGCCTTGCGTCGTGCTGCGCGTAACACTCTGTTCCAGAGACTGGCAGAATTCATTCAGCGCGCCCCTTTTCTCTCCTCCCTGGGGGGAAAAGGAGATGTCGACTCGCAATGACGCCCTACCTCAAGCATGCGTTGACCGGCGCGGCCCTGGCCGTCGTGCTCTGCTCGATCGTGGAAGAGGTGCGATCTCACCACGGCGTGGAGTTTCTGGCCGGACTCCTGGCCTTGATCTCGGCAGGCTACGTCGGCTCCGCACTCGCCGACGGCCGCCGACACGTCTTGCTCATTGAAAGCGTGGCTTGTCTGCTCGTCTTCGCGACCGCGCTCGCCGGCCTCTGGGTCTCCACCGTCTGGCTAGCGGTCGGGTACTTCGGGCATGGATTGTGGGACCTGGCTCATCATCCTCATCGGCTGGGGGCTCCGGTCAAGGCACTGTGGTTTCCTCCTGTCTGCCTGGCCTTCGACTGGATCGTGAGCGCGTACATTCTCTTGCGTTGGTAAGCCCCACCCTTGACCTCCATCCAGCCATCCCCTAGGCTATCAGCCTTGACGCGCCTCGATGCGGCTCCTGTCTCGTCTCTCCAACAAGGTAGGTGGCCCATGAAATCTCCGCACCTCGCCGTAACCGTGGTCATGTCCATTGTCACCGGCTTCGTCGGCGGCCTCGCGGGGGGCGCTCTCGTCGCACCGGCCCCGGCCACCGCGCAACATTCCTCGAAGCTCATGCGAGTCGTGACGGCCGAGGAGTTTCGCGTCGTCGATGACAAGGGACGCGTCGTGGCCAGCCTTGGGACAGAGCCGAGCTTGCTCACGCGCTTGAACTTCTACGATCGCGACGGAGGGCTCCGGGCCAGCCTGGGCCTGAGCGCCATTCACGAGACCGTGGGCCTGTCGCTGTTTTCGCGGCGGCAGGATCAGCAGAGCCTCCGCCTCGCCACGCAGCCGGACGGCCTCTCCGACCTCACCCTCTACGACGAGAGTGCCTTGCCATCGGTCTCTCTGGGCAACAGCCATGAGGAGGTTACGCAGGACAACGTCCTGCCGAGGCCCAGCCTCAAATTCTTCGCCGTCGGGCCTCCGCACAAGGTCATGTGGCACGCCCCGTGAGCGGCCCGGCGCCTGTTCATGAGCCTGGCGACCGCTGAACGGCAGGCGGCCCCGTGGGATCATGGATCCCCTCCAGCCCCCTCTCGGCGCAGACTCGATCGCGATGTAACGATCCGCGATCAGAAGAGACTGTGCCCCAGCGCTTCCGTCTCACATGAGAAGCCTGTGTAAGGTTGAGCCTTTTCCCAAGACTGTCATACGAAGGAGGGTGTGCCCATGAGCTCCGTCAATGTGAATGCGTCCATGGCCCAGCCCGCAGCGCCGCCGTCCGTCATCGGAAAAATCGCGGTGCTCTTTCTGATTGCCGGTGCGGTCGGCGGCTTCTTCTACTTCGACCTGCATCGCTTCTTGTCTCTCGAGACGCTGAAGGCGAACCGGGACGCGTTGCTCGGCTTCACCCAGGCCAACTACATTGCCTCGGTGATCGCGTTCATCGCGCTCTATTGCCTCCAGACCTCGTTGTCGCTTCCCGGCGCCACGCTCTTCACGCTGGCGGGGGGATTTCTCTTCGGAAGCGTGATCGGAATGCTCTACGTGAACATCGCGGCCACCCTGGGGGCGACCCTCGGATTCCTGGCGGCCCGATATCTGTTCCGCGATTGGGTGGAGCAGAGATTCGGCACCCGTTTGGGAACGCTCCAGGAGGGGTTTGCCAAAAACGGGTTCAGCTATCTCCTCACCCTCCGGCTGGTGCCCTTGTTCCCCTTTTTCCTCGTCAACCTCGTCTCCGGGCTCACCCGCGTCCGTGTCGGCACGTTCGTGGCGGCGACCTCGCTGGGGATCATCCCCGGCAGCTTCGTCTACGCGAACGCGGGACGCCAGCTCGGGTCGATCAATTCGCTGAGCGAGGTCGCCTCGCCCCAGGTTTTGGGCGCTTTCGCGCTGCTGGGATTGCTTGCCCTGGTCCCGCTCGTCTACCGCCGCCTCATTGCGCAGCCCGTTCCGACCAAACCGTGAGAGGAGAGACCACCCATGCCAGACGCACATCTCGATCACCGACCGGGCACGCTGCTTCCCGAGGATGAGCACAACCGGGTCCTGCTCAACAACGTGCATCCCCGCCCTTGGACCAACCCGACACCGGACGGTCGGTACAATCTGGTGGTCATTGGCGCGGGCACGGCGGGCCTGGTGACGGCCGCCATCGCGGCCGGGGTGGGGGCCAAGGTCGCCCTGATCGAGCGGCACCTCATGGGAGGCGACTGCCTCAACGTGGGCTGTGTCCCCTCCAAGGGCGTGATCCGCGCCTCACGGGTGTGGGCGGAGGTTCGGGGTGCGCAGGAGTTCGGGCTCGGCATCCCCGACGGCGTGAAATACGACTTCGGCGCGGCGATGGCGCGCATGCGGGAGCTTCGTGCGCGGATCAGTCATACGGACTCGGCGCATCGCTACACCAAGCTGGGCGTCGACGTCTTCATCGGTGAAGGCCGGTTCACCGGACCCGACACCGCCGACGTCGCAGGCCGCACGCTCCGGTTCAAGAAGGCCGCGATCTGCACCGGCGCGCGCGCCGCGGCGCCGCCGATTCCCGGCCTCCGCGAGACGGGCTACCTCACGAACGAAACGATCTTCAGCCTTACCGAGCTCCCGCCCCGCCTGGCGGTTATTGGCGCCGGGCCGATCGGGTGCGAGATGGCGCAGTCATTCGCCCGCTTTGGCAGCCGCGTGTGCCTGTTCGAGCAGACCGGTCACATTCTCCCGCGGGAGGACGCCGATGCCGCCGAGGTCGTGCAACAGCAGATGGCCGTTGACGGCGTCTGCTTCGTCTTTCATTCCAAGGTTTCGCGTGTGGAATTGCGCGGACAAGACAAAGTCGTGCACTACGCGACAAACGGAGAGATGAAACAGCTCGTGGTGGACGAGATTCTCGTCGGCATCGGGCGGGCTCCGAACGTGGACGGGTTGGGCCTGGAGACCGTGGGCGTCGAATACGATGACCGCGGTGGCGTCAAGGTGAATGAGCGGCTCCAGACGACGAACCCCCGCATCTACGCCGCGGGCGACATTTGCTTTCCGTTCAAGTTCACGCACACCGCGGACGCGATGGCCCAGATCGTGATCCAGAACGCGCTCTTTCCTCATCCGTTTGGGTTGGCCTACGCGAGCACCCAGTCGCTGCTGATCCCGTGGTGCACATACACGGAGCCCGAGATCGCCCACGTCGGCCTCTACGAGGCCGAGGCGACAGGCAAGGGAATCGAGGTCGAGACCTACACCTTCGGCCTCGACGAAGTGGACCGCGCCATTCTGGACGGCGAGGACGAGGGCTTCGCGCGCATCCACGTCAAGAAGGGCACGGATCGTTTGGTGGGCGCGACGATCGTCGCCGCGCACGCCGGGGACATGATCAGCGAGTTCACGGCGCTCATGCGGGCCGGTGCCGGGCTCAAGACGCTGACGGGGACGATCCACCCCTATCCGACGCAGGCCGAAGTGATCAAGAAAGTCGCCAACGCCTGGCGCAAGGCACACTTCACGCCTCGGCAACGAAACTTCTTAAAGCAGTGGTTTGCATGGACGCGGTGACTCGTTCACGACGGTCATTGAAGGGGGGATGGTCGCGACGAGACTTCTTGAAGCTCACGGCGGGCCTGGCGCTCGCATCGGCCCTCCCGTGGCCGAAAGAGGGACACGCCGGCCTTCTGGACCCGCTCCTTGGCGAACCCGCGCGAGAGACCCCGCCCATTACGCCGAATGATCAATTCTACGTCACGTCATACCGAAGCCCGCCGACCATCCGCGTCAATCAGTGGCGACTCATGATCCGAGGGCTCGTGTCCGAGCCCAAGACGTTGACTTACGAGGAGCTGCTGGCCCGTCCCACCGCCGCCCAGACCGTGACATTGGAATGTATTGGCAATGCGGTGGGCGACGAGTACATCAGCACCGCGCGCTGGGAGGGCGTGCCGCTGAACGCGCTGCTCGAGGAGGCCGGCGTCGATCCGCAGGCCTTCGACGTGGTGGTCCGCGGCGCCGACGAGTATTCGGACAGCATTCCGGTCAGCCGTGCGAGGGAGGGTGATGTCCTGGTGGCCCACCACATGAACGGCGTGCCGCTGCCCGAGGGGCATGGGTTTCCTGCCCGTCTCATCGTTCCCGGCCATTACGGCATGAAGAGCGTCCAGTGGCTGACCGACATCGAGCTCGTCGCTCACGATTACAAGGGTTATTACCAGAAGAAGGGATGGTCGGAGCAGGCGATCGTCAAGACGATGTCACGGATCGATCTGCCGGTCCATGGAGACCGCGTGCCCGGGAAGGACTACACGATCCGCGGACTCGCGTTTGCCGGCCTCCGAGGTATTCAACGGGTCGAGGTCAGCACCGACGGTGGCCATGTGTGGGAGCCAGCGCGACTTGATCCGCCCCTGTCGCCCGCGGCCTGGGTGTTCTGGTCCTACCCATGGCGAGTTCGGAAGTCCGGCTACCATGAGCTGACCGTCAGGGCGACGGATGGCTCGGGTACGCTGCAGACCGATTTCGAGCAAGGGCCCGCGCCGGACGGCGCTTCCGGTCTTCACCGCATCACCGTGAAGGTCGAAGCCTGACGACCAACGCTACTTTCTGTCGGGTACCTTTCGCGCCGCACCGATGGCGTCCAGACCGGCTTGCGCGCAGGCGTCATCGAGGTGCCCGCCCGGCGCGCCGCCCACCCCGATCGCGCCGACCACGTCCCCGTCATATTCGATCGGCAAGCCCCCGCCGAGAATCAAGATATCGTCGTTCATGTCCCGCAAGGCCTGAATGGCTGGCACCTTGGCGACCAGCTCGGCCATCTCGGTCGTCGGCCGACGCAAGCTCGCAGCGGTGTAGGCTTTCTTCCTGCTGCTGTCCGTCGTGTGGGACCCCGCGCCATCGGCACGGAGCAAGGCCCTGAGCACGCCGGCGCGATCCACCACGGCCGCGCTGACCTTGTAGCCGTCCTTCCTGCACTGCTCGACCGCGGCCACTGCGGCCTTGCTCGCCAGGGCCAGCGGCAGGGTCGCTTCATGCGGCAGGTCCTGCGCCGCGTGCACGACACCGCCACAACCCATCACCAGGGAGACCATGCACAACAGGCCCGACAAGGCCGCTCCCGACCCGGTTGCGTTCAATCCCGTTTTCCTCATGCTTGCCCTCCATTCCTCATGACTCGACATCGCGTCGGCGACAGTACCTACAAGACGACCGACCCTGTCAAGGGCTCTTGAAGACGCGCACGTTTTACGGTAGTCTATCCTTCCAACCGTGCACAGATCCTCATCCATTTCCCCCGCTTCACCCATTCGATGCACCGGCTGTCCACCGGCTCGCTTCGGGGAGCAGATGCCTCCCATCATCATGCGGAGCGCATGGTCGAGGAGGCGGTAACCAGGGAGGGATACGATGAAAGGAACACGAACCGACATGCGCCGAGGGTTTCTCGCCTGTGCGCTCGTCCTTGCGATGAGTCTCGGCGGGTGTGATTACTGGCCGCCGGCCTTGCTGGCGCAGCTCGAGCAACTGCGCAGCACGGTGCAGGACCTCTCCGATGAGCGGGCGCAGCTCGAAGCGCAGCTACGTGAGGCGACGCTCCTTCGGGATGAGCTGCAGGGGCGGCTGAATGAGGCGACCCGGGAAAACGGGGATCTCAAGGTGAGATTGGCACGGTTGGAGCGCGACCTCGAGCGCGGCCAGACCACCGTCGCGCGGCGTGCCGAAGCCCGGCCCAAGCGCGCGGCCACCTCCACGTCCCGGCCCGCCGCCGGAGGGCGCGTGCTGGCCTTGAAGAGCCCGGCCATGCGCGGGAAGGACGTCAAGGCCGTCCAGCTCGCCCTCAAGGACCTCGGCGTCCCGGTCCAAGTCGACGGCTACTTCGGCGCCGACACGAAGGCGGCCGTCGTATGGTTCCAGCGAAAGCATGGGCTGCAGCCCGACGGCGTCGTCGGGAACAAGACCCGGGCGCTGATCGAGCGCAGGGCGGTCTTCGCCAGGACGAGCGACGACGGCAGGGTCATTCGGTTGAAGCGGCCGCCCATGCAGGGATCCGATGTGAAGAGCATCCAGCGGGCCTTGCGTCACGCAGGCGTGAAAGTCCGGGTCGACGGTGCGTTTGGAGCACAGACCCGGGACGCGGTGAAGCGCTTTCAGCGCAAGCAAGGTCTGCCCGCGGACGGAGTGGTGGGACCGGCCACACGTGAAGCGTTGGGCCTTTCGTAGGAACGTCCTCTGCGAGTTGGTATCGACTCCTCCGCCAACCAGGGCTCAGATCGCTCTGGCATGGCTGGAGGAGCTGTGCCGGTCTTAAGCGCACTCCAAACTCGGCGCCTCCGACCCTTGGCGAGCCGGCTCCCTCGCGAGCGTTTTCCTGGCGGTCGGAGGTTCCATCCCTTCTAATACCCGCCCCTGGAAGACTCGCATCAGAATACCCGTCCGTGTCGAGGTTAGAGTTTTCTCCATGATGTGCCGGATGTGCTCTTTGACCGTCGGCAAGGCGAGATGCAACGCTCCCGCGATCTCCTTGTTCGTCCAGCCTTTCGCCAGACAACGGACGACCCCCTGCTCCCGCGTGGTAAGGGGGACGCATCCTGCTGCCAGGGGTGTCGTGAGTGCAGCTCGCTCCGCTATTGGTTCCAGGACCAGGATCGCTTGGGAGCTACATAGTGCCGCTCCCTCGGCAACCCCAAAGGCGCGGATGAGGAGGGATTGGTGCTCGATTTTTACCACACGCTTCAGCTCGAATTCCTCGTGGTCTTTCGCGCAGGGACGCTTGGCGAGGTGTTCAAAAATCTCCCCATAGATCTTCCGCAGCGATGTGGGGAGAAGTCCGCGCGCCGACCGACCACCTGGGTTTCTGCCCTGGCTCTCCCAAACGAGCAGCCCCTGAATGAGCTCTGAGGCGGTTCGATTCATGTACAGCACCCGCGCGGGTGCCGACAAGACCAGAACGCCAGGGCCAACTCGTTTGTCGATGAAGTTTGCCCACTGATCTGTAGCAAACTTTTCTTGCGGAAGGCACTCCATGGTGAGGACATTGCTTCTCGTCATGCTTGACTCTCCAGTTCAGAAACTTGATTGCCTCAAAGAACGGCTGTGTGTTTACCTTCGATCTAATATCTTCTACCGAGTGATCGTACATTGCGCAAGTAAATTTCTCGTAAAGACTGGTCGGCGCCGTCATCGTTCTTTCTCATGCCGAGCAATGTTACGAGTGTGTAAAATATTCCCGCATAAAAATCGAGGAGGTAAAGCTGCTGACATACTCAGCTTGTAGCCCGGTGCGGCTGGTTCTGATCAACGTAGGTGGGCGAATTGCCAACGTGGATCGAGATGAGCATGAAGCCTTCGTTGTCGTGCGGGAGGTCTGGCGGCGCTGCTGTCCACTGGCTGAAGGGACATTGGCGTACGCGCGACGTGGTGGGCCGCTTGCACGGAAGCGCAACATTTCGAGTGATGCAGGCTTCCGGCACAGCCAGAGACCCAAAACAGTCACCCAGAGGCGCTGGGGTTCCCATGACCGCGGCGGCCAGCCTCCTGCGCGGGCGCAGCCTCTGGAGGGACGAGCGGAGCCGGTTCAGACCACGTCCGCATTAAGATGGGCCCTGTCCGAAAAATTTCATGAGAACGCCGGTCCTGGTGGCGGTTTTGGTCTTCTCCATGATGTGCCGGATGTGTTCCTTGACCGTCGGTAGGGCGAGATTCAGCGAGCCCGCGATCTCCTTGTTCGTCCACCCTTTGGCCAGACACTGAACCACAGCCTGCTCTCGTGGTGTCAATTGCCACTGGTTCATGTCAACCGGCCGTGCCCCATTTCTGCGCAAGGCGATTTCCTCAATGACCAGCAGCGCCCGGGCCTTGCCCGGCGAGCTTTCGTGCGGCATCCCGTACCCTCGAACGAGGAATGGGCGGGCGAGTCCGCCGACCACGCGCGTGAGCTGGAATCGTTCCAGGTCCTTGCTGTGTCCGGATCGTCCGACGTAATCGAAGATTTCCTTGCAGACGCCTAGCAGGCACCGGGGCACCAGGCCCTTGGCCGACCCTGGCTGAACAGCCTCTTCAGCTTGCTCCGCCTCGCAGATGGCCAGAGTAACCCTCCGCGCGCTCTCATTCATGTAGACCAGCCGCATCGGCGAGGCGATGAGCACAAGCCCTGGACTCAGCCGTTGATTAAGGAGGTCTTCGTGATCCTCACGCTCATGGGGATCCTGCGGATCATCTCGCTTGGTGATGAAAACTGGGTGCACAGTATGACTCCT
Source organism: Nitrospiraceae bacterium (assembly GCA_041608595.1). Lineage (GTDB taxonomy): Bacteria > Nitrospirota > Nitrospiria > Nitrospirales > Nitrospiraceae > JBFGRM01. Next base: position 7,793 of record JBFISJ010000031.1, on the reverse strand, counting down.
CTGTGTGTGAACATGGGCCCTATGAATTACAGGGTCTCGAAAAATCACCGAATGACGTACAGCTTCGTTGTCAGCTCTCCGTCGCGCAGCATCTTGACCCGAATGTCGCGTAATCTGTGATTCCTGATCAGCAGATCCTGGAGCGTCCACCAGGCGTTCAGCGGAGAGTTCACCGTCCGACCGTTCAGGCTGACGACCGTGTCGCCGACCCGCATTCCCAGCGTATTCGCGACCGTGAGGTTGGTGATTTGAAACCCCGTGTCGGAAAGAATGCCTTCGCCCACGTCCGAGGACACGGGCAATCCGAATGCCGAGAATGCGAAGAATGCCGCATTGCCGGGCGGCCTGGTCCCTGACACGGCCTCGGCGACTCGCTGGAGCAGCGGCGCGAGGCTTGCTTCATCGACTTCGTAGATATCCCCGTTCACGCGACGCATCCGGACGCGTTCGACCGCGGCGGCCATCGAGGCCTTCCCTGACCTCTGGCGCTCGGACAGGACCCCGGCCCGGGGCAAGGCGGGCAGGCGCGTCACCTCTTTTTGGAGCACCGCCTCCCCTCCGGAGAGCGAGGCGAGAACCGGCTCCGGCACGACGACGCGATCGACGAGTGTGAAGCGATAGGTCAGCTTCGTGAGCTCGACGGTCCCTATAAAGATCGCCTGGGGCATGCCGGGCATGGCTTGGCCGCGTCTTATGCTCACCGACGCACGGGCGGCCCCCAGGCGAAGGATGATACGGTCAGTGGAGAGTCGGTCGATCACGACCGAGGAGCTCCGGCTTCCCGGCGGGACCAAGACATCACCCGCCGCGTAGAGTCGACGAACCTGGCTGTCGCGAAACAGGAGAATTGCAAAGGATTTCGGCGGTGCGAAGATCACCTCCCCCGGTAATGACGTTGGAGTCATGAGGGCCTGGGTCTCGCCGACGGCCGGGTCCTTGCCCGCTGCCGCTCCTCCTTGAGCCAGGCTCAGGGCCAGCGCGAGCGCCATGGCGCCGCACAGGCACGTGCGCCAGGCGCTCATTGGCAATGTTGCGGCAACTCTCCAGTCGTTCATTGGCGATCCTCAGTCGTCCTCAAGCTGGGCCTCTTCCCAGGTTACGGCACCTCCCGCGAGCGTTCCTTGCAGCTTCACCACGGTCCCTGGTGTGACCGAGCCGAAGAACACTGCGCGGCTGATCGATGAGTCATCAAGGTCTTTGAAGACGAAGGGATCACTCGTATCAGCCGTGACTTTCAAGATCGTGACATCCGGATCGCTGGCTGAATCCACGGGTCCCTGCAAGATGGCGCGGGTCACTTGGCTGTTTCTCCTCTGTACCTTCTTTGCGATGACGACGTCACCGGCGGCCGCTTCCCGCCCCTGGACTCGAACATGCTCGCCGACCATAAAATCGTTGAGGCTAGCGGGCTTAGGCTGCCCCTGAGACTGGAACTTCGTCTCACTGCTCACGATCACGGTCACACCGGGAAGGCCGTCTAATGTGAAGCTGTTCGTAGCGGGGTTGATGGCCGCGATGTCCGATTCCAGCTTGACGTTGTTGTTGCACTTGATGACCTTTGCGACCAGGGTGCCGTTGTCAAACGTGCCGTCCACTTCCAGCTTGGCCCCCACGTCGATGTCCTCCAGATCGCAGCCCTCAATGATCGTCGAGCCAGTGATCTGGACAGTAATGTCCACGATCACGAACTCGATGGCGTTGTTCTGCGCATCCCGTTGAGTGACATCGGTCACGAAGCCTTCGATCTCGACTAAATCACCGTCCCGGGGCTCGACCTTCTTGGGCTCGACCTTCTTGGCCACGAGCTCTCCGGCCGGGCCGATGCTCTGCCCGAGTACCTGCACCAAGAGATCGTCCCAGGGTGGAGCCGGCATCTTCGAGATGTCGGCCGGCTGCGTCCCGTAATCAATCACAAGGTCGCCGATTTGGAACGTCGGGGGCACCGCGGTTGGGATGTGATTCTTGACAATGCCTCTCAACACGGTCGTCGCCGGCGGCGTGTTGACTTTGATGTAGGTGGCTTCGACGACGCCGCTCTCGATGACGTGGCCGCTTACCTCGATGGCGATCGGATTCGCGGGTGTCGCCAGATTCACCGCTGCCTGGAACGCCGTGAAATCACTCGGGCTCCCGATTTCGTCGAAGAAGTTCGTCCACTCCCCGATCACGACGTGTTGTTCAAGAAGCGTCAAATTTGCGATCAGAGGACTTGTGCTCATGACGGAGAGGTCGGACGCAACGGCCAGGCCCTCGGCGACATCTTCCTGCACGACACGTGTCGCCATGCGCTTGCCGTTATAGAGGTCGAACGTGACATCCACGACCATGCCCCGCTTCAGCGCACTTTCGTTCGCCGGCTGGCCGTCGACCATGATGGCGGCGGCGCCGATCTTATAGAAGGCGCCGTTGACCTCGATGCTGCCGAAATCGGTGATCTCGCCGGAGGTGATGCCGGTCCCACCAATGCCGCCGCCCGCCGTGGGCGAGCTTCCTCCTCCTCCACCGACCGTGCACGCGGCCGACAGCAGGAGCGCCCAGAATGTGGCGGAGAACCTCGTGAAGCCGCGCGTCGTCATGCGTTTCCTCGCGGCGTGTCGCCGGAACTTGATTCCTCGAAATAATAGATACCGACCCCGGTCCGCACTCGGCCCGTTCCGCGCACGGACGGATTGACGTCCCGATCCTGCCGGGCCAGCCAACGATCCAGCGCCTCCAACAGCATCTGTGCCCGCCGCCCGGCCAGCACTCGAAAGCGCTCCACGGCCTCGGCCGGCAGGTTGTCGTACATGACCTTGCGCTGAAATCTCGGTGCCTTGGGGCCGACCAGCAGGTTGTGGTCGATCGTCCCGATGAGATCGGCCACGTCCGCTCCCAAGATACCGAGCTTGTCGACCTCGCTCAGCTGAGGGACATACCCACGCGACAATAGACGAAACCGGCCATCCTGGATTCTCTCCACGGCCCCCACCCGAAGCAGCTCATCCAACAGCGCGCGCGCCGGGACGTCGCCGCTGTGCTGTTTGGCGAGCCGCCCGAAGGAGCCCTCCCCACCCTGCCAGGAGAGCGGAATCGGACGGCCTTTCGGGTCGAGGAATTCGGGATCGCGCAACCATCCCGTGATGACACGGGCAGCCCTGTTGTATCGGACCGTCGCCTCCTCGTCGTGCAGGGGGGGATGGCGAAGCACCCGCTGGACTTCCTTTCTGGACAAACCCGTCAGAATTGAGATCCGCGAAACCGTCTGTCTTTTTCGAGCGAGGCGGAACTCCTCCATCGCGACGGTCACATAGGCCTGCTTGGCGATCTCAGCGAAGGTCCTGAAGGGAACTCCGTGGCGAAGCAGGATTCGGACCAAGGGACGGAGCAGGTGTGAGAGCGCGCTGGTGAGCGCCTGGTTGATGGTGATCCGCATAAGGATTTGGGAACTTATTCCCAAATTTTTTCCATGTCAATAGGCTCCCGTCGATGCCGCATTTTCGCTTGGTGTGCCGATCGTCGAGGGGCCCTGCACGAAGCTAGCGGGCGCTGCCCTTATGTATAGACCTACTCCCCTGGCTCCGACCAGTCACCAGAAGGGGGTGGAACTCCTCGATGGGCGGGATGGGGTTGTCGAGTTCGATGCCATGATGGCGATCCCGCCCGCATCAGTGGGAAAAATCGATGGTTCCGGTCGCACGGGCAATGCGGCTCGCTGCCGCCATTTCGCCCCCATACGTTCGCCTGGACTGACTTGACAGACGTAGCATGGACTGCAACCCGCCAGCCCGGTATGTTTCCTCCGCACACGGTCAAACGGGATATCTTGCCTTCACGGAGCTCGTGCCTGACGTGACTCGAATGGTCCTCAACGTTCCGCTCATCGCCACCGCCACACGGTTTCGAGCCATGGTGACGGCGACGCTGCAAGGAACCCGGCCTCAGCCGGGGTTCATGCTCCCTTGGTTCACGTCGGCATGCCGTTCCTCCTCCATGGTCGCGATGGTTCTCCTGCTCGTCTGTCTCCCCGGCTCCAGCCTCATGCTCCCCGCCCTGTTCTGGTGGCACGATCGACGCAAAAGGAACGTGCTGCCGCTGGCCACCGACGGCTCGTCTGACGACCGAGCGGAAGAAAGGTGCCGGAAGGCGCTGAAGTGCGGGTCGCCGTAACCCCGGTGGAACACGGTCGGCGCGCCCCATGGGCTCGGCGTTGAAGCGAGGGGTGTTCGTTAGGCGACGGAAGGAGCCGGATCCCGACCTCGGTTACAGTCCCCCCCGGTCGGGGCGCGGAATGGTCAGCTTGGCGTCGATGAACTCCTGGTGGGAGAGCTTGAGGCCCTTGGCGACTGTCCGGATGGCGTTGATCTCGTCAAACGACGTTTTCCCGCAGGCGTTGGCGAGGTCGAAGAGGCATCGCACGAAGGCCCTCCGCTCTTCGAAGTCCGTGAGCTCGAAAAAGTTCCGCGTCAGTCGCACCACGTCCAGGCCTTTCATCAGGTTGGAGCGGCTGATGCCCACCACCAGGCGGGCGGTCTCCTCGGACAGCTTCCAATCCTGCACCAAGGCGCGGGTCATGGCCTGTTCCTCTCGCGCCGAGAACCCCGAATCGACCCAGGAGACGTGGGCCATCAAGCCCGCGCCAAGGCAGATTTTTCTGACTTCCTCGTCGGGAAGCTTCAGCGATTGTCCCGTCTGGTTCAGCTCGTTCACGAGCTGGTAGTAGACGCGGTTTTTGATGAAGTCATCCAGCCGCTCCTCACGATTCGGCCCCGCCGCCGCCCGGCCGGTTCGACGCTTCATGGCGGCACGCAGGCCTTGGCTGAGATGCGCGAGCAAGCCGGTCGGCGCGGACTCGACATCCTGCTTGACCGCCTCCAAGGCCTCCTGCTCATCCCGATCAACCGCGCCGTCCGCCTCTATCAGCTGCGTCATGGTCGCGACCACCAATTGCTTGTCCTCCTTTGAGCGAATGCTGCCGGCCACATCGCGGGCCAGCCGCTCGCGCTCCTCCCGGGAGACGGGCGAGGCCATATACAGCTCCAACACGAGCCACTCCTCACCGGACACATCGGGAATCTGAAAGAGCAGGTCTTTCAAGGCGTTGACCTCCTCGTTTGTCAACGCTCCGTCGGCCCATGCGGCCGCGATGACCAGCTTGGCAACATCCAAAATAAACCTTCGCTCCGCCATGATCTTCCGACTCCTTCCTTCTCGGAATTGAGTTCTTTCTTTTTATCATCGTGAAACATGATGAACGCCTCTCTCACCGCTTACCGTGTCGGAGCGGTGCTGTCAACCGTGTGCATCATCCGCCTCACTGGCCGTTCGGCCGGGGTGGTTCGGTGGGTGCGCTTACGGGGCTCGAAAAATGGCGGTGTCGGGGTGGAACGCGTGCCAGGCGAACCAGTAGGCCATGACGGAGGGGATCGGATTGCCGTGTTCATCGCTGACAGTCGCGCTCGTGGCCCGGCGGCTGAAATGGATGAGGAGGGCCTGCCCGTTCACGTGATCGCGGACCGGACTCTTCGCCCGGTCCAGCTCGGAGAAGGCGTAGGCCTTGGACACCCCATCGATCGCGACGCCCACGACCCAGGCTTTGGGATGATAGGTCGGATCAAAATGCGTGACGTCGAACATGAGGTCGCGGCGTTGCGCATAGCCCTCGTAGGGATCACGGCTGTAGTCCCTGAGGTATCCGGTCTGCGTGGAGAGCACGGGTGACTTCGGATGCTCCCCTATCCATTCCCCCCAGGTCGTGTGAACGAGGTAAATGGGCTCGAGTCTTGACCCGGTCAGCGGTCCCGCCACGGCCTCCATCGAGATCTGGGACCAGAGGCTTTCGGTCTGGTGGTCGTACATGAGCAGATCGCTCTGGTAGAGCAGCCCGGACACGCCGAATGTTAGGTGTCGTTTCCGATCGTGGCATCGAAGGCGATACCCGTGCCGCAAAGCGGACAGTAGGTTATGACGACGGGCCGACCGTCAAAGCGATCGTTGACGACCTCGTGCCAGTTCAGGATCTTGATCGGATAGGCTTTGGCTTCCTTCCCCCGGCTCAAGGCCAGGACGCGGTCATCGCTCTTCAGAAAGTCCCCCTGCGAGGCGGGCACGAACTGGGGGGCCAGGATGGCTGGGATGCCGTCCTTGCCGGGCCCGCCGTCCATGATCTGCTCGGACGGCACGCTGTGCGTGGAGAGGTCGAAGCCGCCCCGCCCGGTGACCCAGGTTGTCGCGAGAAGGCCCGCGGCCACGACCAGCGCGGCGACCAGCACTTTCAGCCGCGTCCGCTTTCCCTTGCGGGGTATCAACATGGAGTCCGGCTCACCCTCGGTGTCCTCTTCCAGTTTAGCATTGGGCCGGGTTGCGGCACGGGCCATCCCCGCTGTGAACGCCGCCATTTTCTTTGTCGCCACGCGCCGGCGCCCCTGACAAAAAGGACCCGGCACCATATCCCTAGACCCCCATTGACAGGACCCGCGCACCGGCATATACTTAACCAATCGGTTAACTATTTGCCATGTCACTCGACGCCACATTCGCCGCCCTCGCCGATCCGACCCGCCGCGCCATTCTCGAGCGCCTGGCGACGGGCGACCGGACCGTCACCTCGCTGGCCGATCCCTTCGCCATGTCCCTTCCCGCAATCTCGAAGCACCTGCGGGTCCTGGAGCAGGCCGGGCTGCTGCTCCGTGAGAAGGAGGGTCGGGTCCGGCGCTGCGCGTTGACAGCCTCGCCCCTCAAGGACGCGGAGGAATGGATCGCGCGCTATCGATCGTTCTGGGAAACCCAATTCGGGCGACTTGCAGACTATCTTTCTCAAACCGAAGAAAAGGAGGCAACCTCATGGCCGCGCAAAAGCTCTGTCCGGATACGACGCTCCAACTCTCACGCACGTTCTCCGCGCCGCGGGAAAACGTCTTCCGGGCGTGGACCACAGAGGAAGCCCTGAAGCGCTGGCACGCCCCCTCGGACGACTTCAGTACGCCGCACGTCGAGGTCGATCTCCGCGTGGGGGGCCGTTACCGCATCGAAATGAAGGACCCCCAGGGTGAGAGCCACGTCGTGACCGGCGTCTATCGGGAGATCGTGCCCCCGGAGAAACTCGTCTTCACCTTCGGGTGGGAAGGCGGCGAGGGTTGTGGGGGGGACAAGGTCGGAGACATCGGGGAGACCGTCGTGACCATCCTGTTCGAAGCGCAAGGGCAAGGAAATGCGACGAAGGTCACGCTGACCCACGAGTTCTTCCCCACCAGCGAGATCCGCGACAAGCACAGCATGGGGTGGACGGGCTGCCTAGACCGATTGGCCAAGGCCCTGTAACCTCCTCGTCGACCGGAGATCTTGTCGTCGACCGACGCGAGGAGCGAAACAATGAGCGGCGCAAATTTTACGCTTCAGTTGCAGTATCCGGTTGCTGCGGGACAATTGTACGAACAGTTCGCCACACAGCAAGGCATCCGCAATTGGTGGACGGATTTCTGCGCCATGGACGAACGCGTCGGCGGTCAGGCATCCTTTCGCTTTCCCAAAGCCGGCTTCTCGGCTACGGTCACCATTCTCAGGCTCGAGCCAAACCGCTGCGTGGAGTGGGAGTGTACCGACCAGACGCATCCTGTCGCCGCCGGCTTCTCCGATCTGCACGACTGGATCGGCACCAAGATTCGCTTCGAGATTGCGGAAACCGCGAAGGATCGCTCAACGCTCACCTTCACGCACGCCGGCCTGGCCCCGCTCGAGTGTGCCGAAATGTGCTCGAGCGCCTGGTCATTTTTTCTCAATCAAAGCCTCCGCGGCTACCTGGAGCGGGGGAAGGGCCA
>JBFISJ010000030.1:0-19154 GCA_041608595.1 Nitrospiraceae bacterium | reverse complement strand
CACTTGGGCGAATAGGTCCTCGCCAACCGCAGCTTTGCTCACGACGGCCTGCAGATCTCCGGTTCCGTCTCGGATCACGAGGAACTGGATCTTGCCGCTCGAGCGGCGCGTCCTGAGCCACCCGCGGATGGTGACCTCCGCGCCGACGTGACGGGCGATATCTTCGATGTAAGCAACCGCCATCGGTGAGCTCGAATACAGGCCACGAAAGGTTTGCAGGGAAAGGAGCCTATCTGATCATCGGATTGGTTTGCAAGCAAGCGGCGGATCGGGAGCGCCAGCCCGGACGAACATCAACGGCTCCTTCATCTCCCGTGTGGGGCTGTGGATACCGATACGCGAAACAGAGGGACTTTGCAATTTGATTGACTTTTCCGGGCACCCCGCGAGAATGCTGAGAGGAGATCACGCCATGCTGGATCGGCTGTTGCGCAGCGTTATGACTCTCGTCGCTCTGGCGACCTTGCCGGGAATCATCAGTCCGCCGGCTCCCGCGCAGGCCCAACTCTTTTACTGCCCGGACAGGCCGGTCGATCAGCAATACACGGCCGAACCGGAGCCGGGCTGTGTCCCGCTCGTGGACAAAGACCGGCAGTCCCGACGCGACGAAGATCGTCCCGGTGCCAAGCCGGCGCCACCCGTGGACGTGGCTGACCTGCAGGGTACCGTCGTGCGATTTTTGCAGCGCTATAACCAATTCGTCACCTGCTGCGCGGATGACTTCGCTCAACTCGATCAAGCAGAGGATCTCTCAGACGAGGCTGACCGGCTGCTTGATGCCGCTCAGCGCGGCATGAGCAGCGCCCTGGTCCAGGCTCGCGGCATGACGCTCCGGGAGCTGATGGACCCCGTGACCCGCGCCAGCTGGAATTTGAAGGAGCTCAAGGTACGGCTCGAGCGCCTGCAGGTCCTGCAGCAGCAACTCTTCGTGTCAGACTACGAGGATGCGGGCCGGGTCAGGCGTACGATCGCCGAGGAGGAGGACGCCATTCGCCAGCGGTTCCAGCCGCTCCGGCTTCCCGAGTCGGGACGCACCGGCACCGGCATCCAGGACACGAGCGTGCCGGCGAGGGTTGGAGCCGGGGACGATACCACACTCCCCGCCAGCAGCGGACAGGCGTCAGGATCGCCGGCGGGTGAGACGGACAGCCTGGGGTCCCGGACCGGCGCCGGCGTCGGCAACGCCGGGAGCAGCGGCAGCAACATCGGCCAGACCCCGTCAACCGGCTTTGGCATCGGCGGCAGCACCGGCCCCACCGGCGAGTCTAGCCTGCCCACCCGCGCCGGGCCCAACATCGGCGAATAACACCGCTGTCAATGTGAATCGGGTCAGGGCTCAATCGTTCCAGGTTCCAAAACCACATCCCAGGTTCCACGTTCCAAGCTCCAGGTCCCACGTCAAGAACTTCAGAGCGTCGCCTGTTCTAACTACCTGGGACCTAAGACTTGAGACCTGGGACGATTTCCTTTTACCGCCATCTTCATGATTTTTCCTTTTTACTTTTTCCTTTGTTTTACTTCCGCGACTTCCGGCATATGCTCCCAATGGTCACCACCGTCGCGGGTCCGGTAGAGGCCGCTCCCGTTGGTGCCCGCATATAAGGTGAGCGGCTCCCGCGGGCTCTGGGCCAGCGAGCGCATGTTCAGGCTGTCGAACCCCTCGTTCTTGGCGGTCCAGCTCATCCCCCCGTCTTCGCTCTTGTGCACGCCCTTCCGGCTGGCGACGTAGATCACGCCGGGGTGCGCGGCGTCGAGGAGCATCTCGCTGATCATCTGATCGGGCAGCGACTCCGCGATGCGCGCCCACGAGCCGGCCGCGTTAAGGGACTTGTACATGCCGCTCAAGGTGGCCGCGTAGACGGTCTGGGAATCGTGCGGGTCGACCTTGATGCCGATCACGTTCAGCGCCCGGGATGATTGCACCATCTCCTGCGGAACGAGTCCGTTGTTGACTTTCCTCCAGTTCAGGGCCCGGTCGTCTGATTTGTAGATGCCGCCGCTCGTCCCCGCGTACACCGTCGTCGGCGTCTCGGGGTCGAGCGCCAGGCAGACGACCATGAGGACCTCCTTCATCCCGTTCATGCGCTTTTGCCACGAGTCCCCGCTGTCACGCGTTTCGAACACACCCATGGTCGTCGCGACGAAGATACGCCGGCTCTCCGCCGGATCGAAGACAAATTGGTTCACGACGGAGGTGATCGTGACATCGTCCAACCCGTTGCGCTTGGAGACCCACCGCTGGCCGCCATCGAAGCTCTTGTAGACGGCGTCGCCTTTCGTCCCGGCATAGACGATCGCCGGATAGGTCGGATCGATCGCCATCGAGATCACCCGGGAGTGGCTCATGCCCCGCGAGATGTTCTCCCAGGTCTGCCCTTCGTCACGAGACTTGTAAATGTAGTCGTTCGTGGCGACGTAGACGATGCGGGGCTTGGTCGGGTGGAGCGCAATGACGACGATGGCGTGCGTCCTCGAGCATGCACTCACGAGCAGCAGGCAGGCCGCAAGGACGACCCCGGACGCGAGGCGTAGGAGCCATGGCCCAGGCTGATCACCCGGGTAGGCGCATGCCAACAAAGAAGGCGGGGCCGCGGAGGAAAAATTAGAAAGGTTCATCTACCGGTAATTAATGAATTGGAGGTCGACGCCGAAGTCCTTCTGTTTCAGGAACGCGATCGCGCCCTGAAGCTCGTCCTTGCTCTTGCTCTGGACACGGACCTGATCGCCCTGAATCTGCGCCTGGACCTTCAGCTTCGCGTCCCGAAGCTCCTTCGAGATTTCCTTGGCCTTCTCGGTCGTCAGACCGCTCTGAATTTTGATCACCTGGCGTACGGTCCCTCCCGAGGCCTCCTCGACGTTGCCGTAGCCCAGCGCCTTCAGGGACACGTTTCGCTTGACGCACTTGCCTTTCAGAATGTCGAGCACGGCCTTTAGCTTATACTCGTCATCGGACACGACGACCAGCTCGCTGTCCTTTTCGTTGAGCGTGATCTCGGACTTCGAGTTCTTGAAGTCGAACCGCTGGCGAATCTCCTTCATGGTCTGGTCCAGCGCGTTTTTCACTTCTTGCATATCGACCCGCGAGACGACGTCGAATGAAGATTGATCAGCCATCGTACTCCTTCCTGGTGAAGCCGAATGAGGGCGTTCGGTCAGTTGTGTCGGTTGTTAGGAGTGGTTATCTTCCCTGTCGGCCTTGCTCCTTGTCAGACAGTCAGCCTCGTCATCCTGTCACCGTGTCAGCCTTCTCGCCTCTCAGCCTCCTTTGATTAGCAGCAGCGACCCGGAAGGTTGAGGCCGTCCTGTGACGCGGCGGCAGCGCCGGCCGGCGCCCCCGCCAGACTCAACACTTCCGTCGTCGTATACGGACGTCCCTGGATGAGATAGCCGTACCATTGCCTGATGCTGTCGATGAGCACGACCGCGGCCAGGAGGGCCACGATGGCGACCAGGGCTGCATCCAGGTACAGCGCGACAACCTGGGACGCGGACGCCGCCTGACCGGCCTTGGCGAGAAAGATGAAGAACAATTGATAGCAGCCCGTCAGCGTGATGGCTCCCACGAAGACCATCGGCAGGGCCGTGACCCAGAGATAGCGCGCCCTGCCCATCTTGATGAGCACCGTGGTCCCAACGCAAAGGGCCAACGTGCCGAGCAGCTGGTTGGCCGCGCCGAACATCGGCCAAATCGTCGACACCGTGCCCGCGGCGATCAGGTACCCCCAGGAGCCTGCCACCACGGCGCTCGTGAGCACGACCCCCGGCATCCAGTTGATCTGCCGGAAAGGCGCGTAGACCCGTCCGCTCATTTCCTGGACCAGGTAGCGCGCGACGCGCGTCCCGGCGTCGATGGTCGTCAGGATGAAGAGGGCCTCGAAGAGCAGCGCGAACTGATACCAGTAGGCCATCAGCCCGGCCATGCCCGGCAGCCCGGCGAAGATCGACGCCATCCCGACGGCCAGCGACACCGCCCCGCCGGGACGCCCCGCCAGCTCGACCTCGACCATGCGCGACAGCTCCTGGATCTGTGCGACGGGAAAGCCCATCACGGCGAGCGTCTCGAACGACAGGTGCGTATTGATCGCGAAATAGTCGCCGGGGACCAGCACGCAGGCCGCGATCAGAGCCACGACGCCGACGGCGCTCTCCATCAACATGGCGCCGTACCCGACAAGAGCCTGGGACTCCCGGGCGAGCATCTTCGGGGTCGTGCCGGATGAGACGAGCGAATGGAACCCCGAAATCGCCCCGCAGGCGATCGTGATGAAGAGAAACGGGAACAGCGTGCCGGGAATGATCGGGCCGCCGCCGTGGATGAAGCCGGTCACGCTCGGCATCTCGATCGGCGGCGCCAGCACGATGACGCCGCCGGCCAGGAGCAAAATGACCCCGATCTTCATGAAGGTGGAGAGGTAGTCGCGGGGGACCAGCAGCATCCACATCGGCAGCACGCTGGCCACGAAACCGTACCCGGCCAGCAGCCAGACCAGCGTCGTGCGCTCAAAATGAAACCAGCCCGCCACGTCGGATTGGGCCACGACCCGTCCGAGCGCGACGGCCAGGAGGAGCAGCGTGACGCCGAGCAGCGTGACCTCGCCCACCCGGCCGGGACGGATTTTCTGGAGGTAGAACCCCATGAGAAAGGCGATCGGGATCGTCATGGCGATCGTGAAGGTGCCCCAGGCGTTATGATAGAGCGCGTTGACGACGGCCAGCCCCAGCCCGGCCAGCGCGACGATGACGATGAAGAGCACCGCAACCGCGGTCGCGGTCCCCGTGACAGCGCCGATCTCGTCGTGGGCGATCTCGGGCAGAGAGCGCCCGTTCCGCCGCATCGAGGCCACGAGGATGATGAAATCCTGCACCGCGCCGGCCAGGACAGCGCCGATCACGATCCAGAGAAATCCCGGCAGGAAGCCGAATTGCGCCGCCAGCACCGGTCCGAGCAGCGGCCCCGCTCCGGCGATGGCCGCGAAATGGTGGCCGAACAGCACGTAGCGATTGGCGGGATAATAATTGGTGCCGTCCTCCAGGCGATGCGCAGGCGTCACGTAGCGATCGTCGAGCTGGACGACGCGGCGGGCCAGGAAGCGCCCATAGAACCGGTACGCGAGGACGTAGAGGCAGGCCGCCGCCACGACCAGCCAAAGCGCATTCACCTTCTCCTGCGGGCGGACGATCTCCGTCACGAAGGCGAAGGCCATCGCGCAGAGCAGGGCGACGCCGCCCCACACCAGCTTCATGCCCCATCCCATAGGACCCTACCCTATCAACCCGGGTGCAGCTTGTAAACCAAACGCGAGCGCCCGGGGAGAATTGAATCACACTTCACCTCGGTTCGCTGTCCAAAAGGGGAGAGGGAAAGGAAAAAGGAGTGGAGGAACAACAGCGAGCGGGATGCTACAACGGTTTGGGGGTCTCCTGACCGGCGACCTGACTCCAGCCTCCCAATGCGGCGAGGCAGACGAGACCGACCACGATCCACACGATTTCGCGGAGGCGACGTAGGAGGGCGAAGGTGATGCCGGTGATGTCGGCATAGCCGAAGGCCAGGAGCAGCGCGAGATTTCCGGCCTCCTGCGCGCCCAGGCTGCCTGGGATGAAGAACGTTCCCCCCTTGATCAGCACGGAGAGACCTGCCACCGCGATGGAGGTGAGAAGATCGACGGGGCCTCCGAGATAGTAGAGGATCGCATACACTTCGAGCGCCTCCGCCATCCAGCCCAAGAAGAACAGTCCGGCGGACACGGCGAATCGCCTGCGCTGGCGGGTATAGAAGGTTGAGATCGTGGCGTCGATTTCCCGGAGCTTCTGTTCCCGCTGCTCGAGATAGCCGATACGCAGACGCACCGCGCGGAGCACGCCGAGGACCATGGTGAACAAGCCGCGCTTCTGAGCCAGCACGAACGCCCCGACCCCGAACGTCAGCAGCCCGACGCTCAGTGCGGCTGCGAGTCCCATCTCCTGATGGCCGGCTCCCCCGAGGATGAAAACGGCCAACCCGATCCCGAGGACGATGAACAGAATCTGCGTGATCGTCATGACCGTCTTCGCCAGAACGACCGAGGCCAGCCCGTCCACGAGTGAGATGCCGTAGGGACGCAACAGGTATGCCTTCAGCGGCTCGCCTCCGACGTAGGCAGCTGGCGTCGTCATGTTGACCACCTCGCCCGCCGTCCGCACGCTCCACAGTCGGAAAAACGACAGTCGCCCGGCCTGGGCGCCGAGGGTAATTCGCCACCCGTAGGCTTCCAGGAGGTACATGAGCAGCGAGGGCAGCAGGATGACGAAGATCGCCATGGGGCCCAGGCGGGAGGACGCCTCGACGATTCTGTCCAAGCCGATGTGCCAGACGAGACCGATCAGCGTAAGCAGACCGAGGAGGAGGAGAGCGAGTCTAAGCACGTGCGGTGACGGACGGCCGGGCGCACCAGGCCATCACGATCCAGAACACGTTGACGCCGACGGCGGTAAAGACGAGGAACCAGTCCAGCGCGTCGAGCAGGGCGAAGAGCAGAACCACCACCGTGAAATCACGGCTCGCGACGTTTTTGAGCATGAACCGTGACCGTGCCACCTGTCTCGAATCCGCCTGCACGGGGCTCTCCAGCAGCCGTGTGACGCGCCGAACCAGGAAGACGGACATGGCCGTGCCGAAGATCGCGGCGGCGCCGAGCCCCAGCGGCAGCCAGGCCTGTGCGCCCTGCGCCTGCGTCATGAACAGGCCCCAGGCGATGCCCCCGAAGACGGCCATGTGCACGACGTTGTCTCCGATGATGTCGAGGCGTGCCCCGAACTCGGATTCCGTCAACGTCGCGCGGGCGACGTCACCATCGCAGCAATCCACCACTGCCGTGAGCTGAAGCAGCAGGGCGCCCGAGAGACCTGCCGCGTAGCTCCCGACCGCAAAGCATAGGGCCGAGACCAAACCGAGCCCGATCGACAGCGAGGTCACCAGGTTCGGGGAAAACCCGAGCGTCAGGAACAGGCGGGTCAACGGCCTCGCCAACACGCGGTTGACATAGAGATCGACGTATCCATCGAGCTCGTTGTCCGGATGGTCCAGAATCCTGCGCGCGGCCGCGATCGCCGAGTGTGAATCTCGTACGGTCGTGCACCACAAACGTCGATCGCCCGGCAGGTGGATCGTCTTCGCTTCGCCTCCGGCCATCGCTTGCCGGATCACCGCTTGAAGGGGAGGCACGCCGTCGTTCGCGCCGGTCGTCCCGGCCTGGCGCAGCACGCCTCCGGGCAGCACGACCATGTCAGCCAACGCGTCGGACGACTCCTGCAATCCGGAGACGAGGATCGTCCGGTGACCGTCTCGCGCCTCCTGCCGGAGTTTCTCGATCAGCGCCGTCGGGAAGGTCGTGCCGCCGCCCACCAACAGACAGGCCCCCTTGATCTCGGATCCGAGGGTCTCCCAGGTATGGGGGTCCTCAGGCGGAAACTCCCGCAGCGGCATATAGCGTATGACGACCCTCACGCGCGGATCCTTACGCAGCAGGGTCTTGATGCGTTCGTCGCCCTCGTCCGCGAGGACAACCAGCTCTTTAATGCCAGCACGCTGCAATGTGAGCGCCGCCCTGAGGATCAGCGGCATCCCCGCCACGGACAGCAGGGGTGACGCGGCGCCCCGGTCCTGCCGGTGGTCGAAGCCCCTCCCGTCGCCGACGAGGACTGCCTGGTCGAGTCCTTCAGTCGCGGCGAGCTTTTCCAGCGTCGGATCGTTCATACAATGAAGAGGCAGGGGCAAGGGGCCAGAGGCATGGGGCAAGGGAAATGAGCACTCACGAGACTCATGATCCTATCGCCGATGGCCTGGCGCCCATAGCCTTTGTTCATTCCAGCTTGGGAAGGATTTCCCGCTCCGCGCGGGTCACGTCTTCGGGAAAATCGATCTCGATCCACGGAAGACCGCCGATCTTTTCGTAGCCGACCGGGGCGTGCTCGAAGAACTCCAGCAGCGCGTCCTCGTACTCCATGTTCCACGCGCTTGCTCGGACATGGGTGTCGAGCGACGCGATCAGGTGGTCGAGGTCGCCGCGACTGACCTTCAAAAATCCCACCCCCTCACCCGCGAGATCGTACGAGAGCGGGACCTGCTTCGTCAGGGCGACGACGCGCTGTCCCCGGACGACCGCCATGCATTCCTCCCCGCGCTGGACCACCGTTTCATCGAGACACAAGGCGTTCGCGTGACGCGACTGCACCAGGCGTCGGAGAATATCGGGATGAAACAGCACGTCCGCATCCATGATCACAACGTCGTCGTTCAACTCGACGCGCGCGGTCCAGAGGGAGGAGATGCTGCCCCGTTGGTAGGCCTCGTTGACGAGGTAGCGGACGGCCACGCCGTGAAGCCCGGCGCCGACGGCCTCACGAATCATGTCCTGCTTGTACCCCACCACGAGCACGCTCTGCTTCACCCCGACTCGGGCGAGGGCCTCCAGAGAACGGGTCACCAGCGCCCGGTCGCCGAACTCGATCAGGCACTTCGGCCGGTGCTGCGTGACGGGCCACAGCCGCTTGCCGACGCCGGCCGCAAGGATGATGGCTTTCATGAAGCGACGGGCGTCGTCTCCAGGATGTTCTGGAACGCCGCGAGGAAGCCCTGAATGTCCTGCTCTTTCAACGCGCCCATGTTGGCGATTCTGAAGATCTTGGCTTCCAGGTGCCCCTGTCCGGCATAGATGATGTACCCCTGCTCCTTCAGGCGATCGTGAAGCGTCTGGTAGGTCAGTCCGGGCGGAAGGTAGTAGGAGGTAATCGTGTTGGATTGCAGGTCGGCCTGCAGCACGGCTTTCAGGCCGAGCTCCGCCAGGCGGGTCCGGATCAGCGCGGCAGCCGCCCGGTACCGTTCGGTGCGGTTCGCCACGCCTTCCTCCAGCAACTCGGTCAGCGCTTCGTCGAAGGCATAGCAAACTTGCACTGCGGGTGTGAAGGGCATCGCCGATTTGTCGGGCGACACGAAGTAGTTTGGCAGATGAAGGTAGACCGATCTCCTCATATAGGCCTTCATGCGGTCGAGAAAGCCCTTGCGAATCAGGACGAAAGACGCTCCTGGAAAGCCCTGGATACATTTTCCGGCGGAGCCCGCGACCATGTACACGTAGTTCCCGGCGATATCGATGGGCTCCCCCGCCAGCCCGCTCACCGAGTCCACGACGAACACGCGCCCGAGGCCGTCGACCACCTCCGCGATCTCCTTAACCGGATTGATCAGGCCGGTCGTGGTCTCATGGTGCACCATCGCGACGACTTGAACCTCGGGATGCTGCCGGAGTGCGAGTCGCAGCTTTTCAGGATCGGGACGGGCGAGCCAGTCCAGCTTGAATTCCGCCGTCCCCAGCCTGTGGGCCCCGACGATGGCAGACATCCGCTCGCCATAGACGCCGTTGTTGATGACCAGCGCGCGCTTCCCGGTTGGAATTGCGGAAAGCAGCGCCGCTTCCACCGCCGCGGTACCCGACCCGGCCAGGACCGCCACCACGTACTCGCCCTCCGCCCCCGGCACGAAGGCCTTGAGGAGTTTGCGCCTGATGCCGTCGAGTAGCTCCACACACTCGGGCTCGCGATGACAGATGTCGGGCCGCATCAGGGTCTGGCGCACTCGGTCGGACACGTTCACGGGGCCAGGATTCAGCAGAATCAAAATGATACCTTTCAGCTTTGAATCACGAGCTTTAACTTGTGCGTGGTGAGTTCTTAGTTACCGCACGCAACCTTACCTATGGGTCGCAACTCAAAACTATGCGATCACGTTTCAAGAGATGTTTTGAAGCGCATCGTCATGTCGGGCGGTTCAATCGTGATGCGTCCGGCATCCTCGAATAACTCATTGACCTTCACCAGAAGGAGGCTGGGGCCATCCTTGTTGAGCATGTCCTTGAATTCGTAGACGAGGTCCTCGCGCTCTAGAACACGCTCCACGTTGGCGTAACCCGCGGCCTTTGCCACGTGATCGAGACGGACCAGGCGCGAATACGTCGGCTGGTTGCCCGTGCTTCCGTACAGCTCATTGTCGAAGACCACGTGGAGGAAGTTTTTAGGCTTTAGAGCCCCGACGGTCGCCAGCGTCCCCATGCCCATGAGTACGTTGCCGTCACCGTCGAAGACCACCACCTTCTTCGCGGGCTTGGCGAGCGCAACCCCCAGCCCGATCGCCGCCGCCACGCCCATGGATCCGATCATGTAAAAATGGGACGGGCGGTCCGCAAGCTTGAACACCTCGCGCGACGGAAACCCATTGCAAATAATGACGGGTTGATCCGTAAGCAGCTCGAGCAACGCGCCCAGGGCCTGTGCCCGGCTTTGGATCGTGCCTTGCTCGGGTCTCACGGCTGAATCCCCTTGATAATCCCTTTTTTCAACAGCAAGGCCACGGGGATCCGCTGCTTCATATAGGTCTCGGCCATCCAGCGAAGATCCTCGACCATCGTCTGCTCCGACAGCGTGCGATGGGGGATTTTGACCGCATCGAGGATCTGGGGCATGCTCTGTCCCATGACCAGATGCTCCGGAGCGTCCTTTCCCTGAAACCCTCGCCAGGAGATCAACAGCAGACACGGCTGCTGGTAGATCAGATTGAGCGAAATCAGCGTGTTGAGCGACGTGCCCAAGCCGGAATTCTGCATCAGCACAGCGGGGGTGTGTCCGCCCATGAAGGCGCCGGCGGCCATCGCGACCGCCTCGTCCTCGCGAACGGCCGGAGTGTAGAGGCGTCGCTCCATCAGCGTGGCGATGATACCGCCCAAAATGGAGTCAGGGACACCCGTAAAGAAGTTGAAGCCGATGTCCTGCAGGGCCTGAACGAAGGAGTCGCTTTCTATCATCTGGGCCATCGGTGCATGTTCTCAAACGCAAACGGCCGGGAAGACAAGGCCCGACCGGCAGAGAAACGGGGGCCATTATATCGGAGCACCTGCGCAGACTCAAGGAGACCGGGCCCGTTGAGTTGGCCGTCGCACTCATGCTAGGTTGCGCAATTCGTGGAGCAGCCGTCGGGAAATCCACATGACAAGCCGCATGGTCCTCACGTTCGCCCTTGCACGGTCTCTTGTTGGGGTCTGCCTAGCGGCCCTCCCCGTCACGCAGGATGTCCTTGCCGCCCAGACAATCCTAGACGATCCCAAAGGATTTCGTGGCATTCCGTGGGGCGCCTCGCTGGATGAGGTCAATGAGCTGAAGCTTGTCAACACCTGGCGCATCGTGACGGAGTACGAGTATCTCGACGGCCCGCCGCACTGGGCGGATGCGTCGCTCACGTCGGTCAGATTGAGCGCCGTGTACGGGAAATTCGCCCGCGTGAGCATCAAGTACAAGGGCGAACAGACGCACAACCAGATCCTGGCCTACCTCGAATCGCGGTTCGGCGAGATCGAATACATGCCCGGCGCTATGGTTCGGGGACTGAATCAGCAATACACGTGGCGGGGCCCGGACACCGAGATCAATCTCACCTATCAGGGATACGGCGAGCGTGGGTTTCTGTTTCTTGAAAGCCGCACCCATGCGGCGCGATTCAACGACGTGCTCCCCGAACATGCGTACTGACTCTGCCACGCGACTCGCGCATCGCGTTCTAATTTTTCATTGACATCAGAACGGGGGTCTCACATCATGCCCGCCATGCACAACGCGACCAAACTCAGACACCTCTTGGCCCGACCCGGCATCGTGAAGGCCGTCGGCGCCCACGACGCCCTGAGCGCCAAGCTCATCCAGCAAGCTGGCTTTGACGCCATCTGGGCGAGCGGCTTCGGCATTTCGACCGCCCTGAAATGCATCCCGGACGCCAGCTTCGTCACCGCGACCGAGCAGCTTGACGTCGAGCGGAACATGACGGAGGCCGTGGAGATTCCCATTATTGCCGATTGCGACACGGGCTTCGGCAATGCGCTGAATGTGATGCGCGCCGTCAATGATCTGGAGCGCGGGGGCGTCGCGGCAATCTGCATCGAAGACAACGTGTTTCCTAAGCGTTGCAGCTTTTACGCCGGCGTGCGGCGGGAGCTCATCTCGGTCGAGGAGCATTGCGGAAAAATCAGAGCCGCCAAAGCGGCCCAGACCGTGTCCGATTTCGTGGTGATCGCCCGCACGGAGGCCCTCATTGCGGGTTGGGGGCGCGAGGAAGCGCTCAAACGCGCAGAGGCTTACGCAAAGGCTGGAGCGGATGCGGTCTTGATTCACTCGAAGGCGCGCACCTTCGCGGAGCTGAAGGCGGTGGCCCAGGACTGGTCCGGAGAGGTTCCTCTCGTCGTGGTGCCCACGATCTTCGACGGCGTCACGGCGGCGGAGCTCGAGGGGGCCGGCTTCAAGATCGTCATCTATGCCAACCAGTTGGTCCGCGCGAGCATCCGGGCCATGCGCGAAACATTGGACGTGCTCCGTACCGACACCAGACCCGGCTCCGTGAACGATCGGATCGTGCCCCTCAAGGAGGTGTACGATCTGGTGGGCCTTTCCCAGATGGAGGAGCAGGAACGCCAGTTCCTACCGGTCGGCGGCCAACAGGTCACGACGATC
This sequence comes from Nitrospiraceae bacterium, assembly GCA_041608595.1. Lineage (GTDB taxonomy): Bacteria > Nitrospirota > Nitrospiria > Nitrospirales > Nitrospiraceae > JBFGRM01. Next base: position 6,626 of record JBFISJ010000030.1, on the reverse strand, counting down.
ATCGCGGCGGCGGGGTTTGAGAAGCACCTCCTGCCGCTGATCGAGGACAAGCCCAAGTGTCTACTCGACATCAAGGGGAAGACTATCCTGGAGCGTCAGATCGCGGCGCTGAACGAATGCGACCTCAAGGACATTGCCCTGGTCAGAGGGTATCGCAAGGACGCGATCACCGTCCCCCATCTACGCTACTACGACAATGATCGCTACGAGGACACGGGAGATCTGTTTTCACTCTTCTGCGCCGAGAATGAAATGACAGGGCGCTGCCTCATTCTATATGGAGACATCGTCTTCGAGACCGCCGTCCTCGAGAAGTTGCTCAAGAGCCCGGCTGACATCAGCCTGGTCGTCGATCTCGCCTGGTACGATCAACAGAAACAGGGGCTCCCGCGCCTGCAACTGAAGCCCGACCTGGTGACGCTGAATCCCCCACCCACGCAGTCATCCGCCACGCGCTTCATGACACCCGACGAGCAGTATCAGATTCACAAGATCGGCCAGGAGCTCGCGCCCGAGGACGCCCACGGCGAATTCATCGGCATGGCCATGTTTTCGGAACGCGGGACCGAGCTGATGCGGGACTGCTATCACCAAGCCTCCGTGTCCTACGCCGACAAAGGATTCCACGAGGCCGGCGCCTTCGTGAAAGCCTCCTTCACCGACCTTGTCCAGGAGCTCATCGTTCGAGGCCACCCCGTCCATTGCATCCCCATCTATAAGGGGTGGATGGAAGTGGACTCCTTCGAGGAATACCAGAAAGCCTGGGCGACGATTCGCAAGTAGCGACTCCTTACCTTCACTCGATTCAAATCTGATCTTGCGGCACCCGTCGTGTTTGCGCACCACGCATTGCTCGCGCGCGGGATCGGGTCTCAGACCCGCGGAGCGACACACCTGAAACAGACGGATGAAGAGGTCAATGGAGGGTCGGAAAGAGGATTTTGAGATGGATCGCCAGCGAGAGGTCGCCGTCGATTCGCAGGCGTCCCGAGGTGAACACAGCGGATCCGTCGAGCTGTCCAGTCAGCACCCGCAAGCAGTCCTGGCCGCTCATCGCAATCGTCACGTGGGGCGAGGGATGAGCCCCCTCGCCTACCCGGCAGGAATTATCTTTCACGATAAGATGGTACTGACCGCCCCCCGGTCCGCTCAAGTCGAACTGGTAGACGGCATCCAGCCCCTCAGCGGCCTCCGCGTCGATCTTGTCCGGCAGGCTTCGGAAAAAATCTCCGATGGAGAGGTCGCTCATGGACGCGGAGTCTATCAGCAAACCTTCGCGGGAGACCAGTGGGCATCGGAACTTTTTCAGCTGCCGGCATCGGTGAGGCCGCGGCCCGACGGACGATTGACAAGCGGCAGCAGGCGAGACAGAATGCCGGACATGACGGAGCCGCGCTCGGAGAGGACGCAAGCGGATTCGAACCTGTCGCCGGAGATCCCGGAACGACTCTGCACGTGGTGTCAGGTTCCCATGAACAGACGGCTGGTCGGCGGCGGCCAGTTCATCCACTACACATGCCCCAAATGCGTTTTTCAGCACACGTCGAAACGAGCGGTCCCGGAGGGCTAACTACGGTAGGACTTCCGAAACTTTGCTCACCAGATCCTTTTGCGTGAAGGGCTTCTTCAAGAACCCCATTCCTTCACCGACCGCATTCGGGAAGACATCGTCTGAATAGCCGCCCATGTAGATCACTTTCATGCCGGGGTGCTGGAGCAGCAATCGGTCGGTCAGTTCACGCCCGCTAATGTCGTTCATGATGGCGTGGCTCACAACCAGATGGATCGAGCCGGTGTAACGCTGCGCCATCAACAGTGCCTCGACGGCAGTGCGGGCCTCCAGCACGTCGTAATCAAGCCGCTGCAGTGCCGCGGCGTTGAGTTTCCGCGTCACCTCGTCATCGTCCACCAACAGGACGGTCTGATTGCGCGATTCTCTTCGACTCTCCTCTCGCGCCCCGAGCACGTCTTTGGCCGTGGTGACTTCCGGCAGGTGGACCTCGCAGAGGGTCCCACGTCCGGGCTGCGTTTTGACTTCGATCAACCCTCCGCTACGTCTCACGATCCCATAGACCGTGGCCAGGCCGCACCCCCCTCGGTGCTCTTTGGTCGTAAAGAACGGCTCGAACAGCCTGGCCTCAATCTCCGTGCTCATCCCGCATCCCGTGTCGCTGACCGTCAGACAGGCAAAGTCCTGGGCCGTCGGCTTTCCGCCGACGACGGAGTTCTTGGCGGGAACCACTCGCTTCGTCTGGATTGTCAGGCAGCCTCCCCGCGGCATCGCGTCTCGCGCATTGACGACGAGGTTCATGATCACCAGCTCGAGCTGACCGCGGTCGGCCTTCACGGTGCGAACCGAAGGGTCGAGGGCAAGCCGAAGCTTGACCTCCGGCGGCAACAAACTGAGCAGCAGTCGCTCCAATTCCTCGACGGTGGCGTTGAGCGGCACGGCCTCCTGCTGGAACGAGTCCTGCTCGCTGAATCGTTGGAGGTGGCCGGTCAAGACCGCGGCACGATCACCGGCGGCAAGGATGCGTTCGGCGTGCCGGCGCACCGGCTCCTGCTGGCCGACCTTCTTGAGCACTTCGGCGGTTTGGATGCCGATGATCCGCAGGAGCACGTTGAAGTCCTGCGCGACCACTCCGGCAAGCCGCGCGACAGCTTCCATCTTCTTGGCCTTCTCTAGTCGACCCGTCAGTTTCTCTTCCCGTCGCTTTCCTGACGTCACCGCGTGAGACAAGTGCTCGCGTTCCGTTTGCAGAACTGTGATCTGTTCCCGCAGGGCCTCACGCGACCGGCGTAATTCAGCCTCCTCGTATCGAAGCGTGCTGACCCGTTCGGCCAGCGCGATTCGCTGCGAGCGCTCCGCGGCGACGGTCTCCAGCGTCAGGCCATAGAAGACCGCCATGATGAGCAGGACGGGGATTCCCAGAAAGTGGCCCGGCGAAATCGTCTCGTCGACGAGGATGCCTTGGTAGAGCAGCAGGCCGTATCCCGCGGACAAGACCAGCGACAGGCTCAGCATCATGGTCAGGGTCCGCACGGACGCCGCGACCAGGATGAGCAGGAAGAAGGTCAGATAGAGATGAGAGCTCGCATTGCCAGAAAGATAGATTGCCACCGTGGCGAGCACCGTGTCCGAGACGAGCAGCACCGTTGCAAACCAGGGCTCTTTGAAGAGACGCCTGGGAAAACGGAGCATCGGCAGCGTGAGCATCCAGATACCGAGCGAGAGGATCTCGCGAGTGACGGGCGCCAGCAAGGCGCCCTCCCCAAAGAGGAGCTCGTAGGACAAAATGATGTTAACCAGGGCTTGGAGGAAGATGAATCGGGAGCGGGGCCTGCCCAGAATCGAGCGGACCAAGGAGGGATCGTAGAACGTAAATTGTGACAGAGCGACAGAAACTGTACTCATGCAGCTGGACTCCCGGTGCGATGCCTTGTCTCCCGACACAGGCCGTTGAGCAAGTTCCATACCCTCGGACTCCCCGTAAGTCCGCGTAATGTTCGAGCTCTGAACCGCATCGACGAGGGGTGCCGCCAGAAAATGCCTTCAGGTGAGAACAAAAACGAACAAGGAGGGACCTACAGGACGGATCCACGTGCGGTCGTCAGTAGGGCGTCGTCTTGAGCTCCATGTCGGCCTGCTCCGCCGCTTCCACGCTGAAGTCCACCCGCCCGATGAGCCGACCTCGCTCGGTCTCCACGTCGACCCGCCACTCGCCCGGGATCGCCCGCGCCTTGAACGTGTAGGCGCGATAACCGGCTTCGCGCCCCCCGGCGATGTCGATCGCGATCCGGTCAGTGGTTCTGTACACCGCCGCGCCGTCGGGACCCCGCGACTGCAGTTGCCAGTGGTGATAGATGGTGGTATCCAGCGCGACGGGTGCAAAGACCGCCGTAAAACAATACACGGGGCCATCGCCGCGATACGGGTCATCCGAGTTCTTCCAGAAGAGATACCAGGGAGGCTTCTCGAAGCTGAGGTGATATTGATCTCCAGGTTTCGCAACGTTGTGGTAGACACCTCCGAATTTCAGCGACAGAGGAACGGGCGGGATCCAATTCATGAAATAGAAGCTGACGAGCAGGCCGATCAAAAAGACTGCCGGCGCAGCGGCCAGGGTTTTCTCGACACGCGAGCGCTCGGGTGCGGACGCGTAGACGAGCTTCAGGACCCAGAGCGCGACGGCGAGGCTCAGGACCGCACCGAAGAGGAACACGAATGTGTTCATGAATCCGGTGACGACCGGGATGAAGTAGGTGAAGAAGCTGAAGCACACCAGGGCGTACAGGCTGACCAGTAATTTCATGCCTGACAACCGATCCTTCAGAAACTCGTTGGCCACCAGAAAGGTCACGAGTACCCCGAAAAACACTGCGGTACTGGCCAGGGACGCGCTCTGCAGATAGAAGATCGCGTAGGCGCTGAACAGCCCCCCCAGGAGGAACTGCATGGCGTTGGGGTAGAAAGGCCTGGCCTTCGCCATTAGCCGAGGGACAAGGGAGGGCGCGGAGGGATCGCCGATTGCCCGTGGGTCTCCCATCGCCGCTCGGCCCGTGAGGACGATGAGAAGCCCGAGCACGACGAGATAGAAGAGCAGAATGACGTTGTCGAGGAGTCGATCGATGCGCGTCAGCGTGAGGGTATCGTACCCGACCCCAGCGAAAAAGAAGACCGCGGGCATGAAGGGGTTGGAGAGCGCGGTGCGGACACGGGTGGCAACTTGCATGGGGTCAGAAAATGTCTCAGGGAAAAGGTGGCAGGGGGGAATAGGTGACGGGCAGTCCCAGGAGCTGCTCCAGCCAGCCGGACGTGGCCTCCTCCTCCAGTGGCGCCCGATTCAAGCGAACCTCGAGTTGGAACGCGCCGTCGTGACCCATGATTCCAACCACGGCCCAGGACTCCTCGCCCTGCGGAAGGACCTCCGTTGTTTGAAATTCGCAGAGCGTGCCGTACAGACGTCCGGTGGGGGCGATGGCCTCCAGCACCTCAGGCAGTTCATCCAAGGGACAATGCGCGGAGCACCGATAGGCGGATCGGGCTTCGGGTTGCACGCGTTGAAACTCCTCCAGCGCGGTTTCCGAAAAGCCGGTCAAGTAAGCGCGCACCATGGCAGGCCGGCCCTTATAGGTTGAGGCCAGACGGCTCGCGGGGACCAGAAATTCGAACGGATCGGACGTGTTGTACTCGAACTGGCAGGGCCCGAATGCGTCTGGCCATGAACATAACAAAGGTACCTGAGGATCGGGAACTGTCAACACGAGCATGCCCTGGCGGTCCTGACATTCGAGGGAGAGACCGAGCAGGGAGATTGCGGACATGAAGGCCCGTCGGCGGTCCTCGAGCCACCGATCGCGACGGGCATCCGCCCGCGTCTCCCCGGGCGCCACCACCTCCACCGTGTGCAAGCGCACACGGATGAATCCGTGCTCGTGGCGAAAGCCGACCCAGAACATGGCGCGTTGGTGCAGGGTCTCAAGCTCCGTGGAGATCAGCCAGGGGTGGCTGACGGAGCAATAGGTGCTCAAGTCCTTGTGGCGCTGGTAAACCGTGTGATAATTGCCGGCCAGGAGAAAGAAGTCACCCTGCCAGGCATCCTGGATCTGGACCAGAGTGACGTCCTCCGTCGCCCACGGGTCCAACCGGTCGAAATCGTCGGGCTTATCGACCGTCCATTCCTCGATGTAGCAAATGATATCTTTTTCCGGGACTGCGGGGGCAAGGCCGACCGAGGCCAGGCGCTCACCCACGGCGAGCACCTGGTTAAAGTCGAGCTTCCCCGGCGTCTCCCACCGTCTCTCCCGCATGGTCCATCGACCTCACGCGCCAGGCCACCACCGGGCCTACTTCATGCGCAAAATCCCGTTCTTGACCCGCACGCTCGCGAGCATGTTTCTCACACTTTCTTGCAGCATTTCGTTTGCGAGCGTCTCCAGGTCACTCGGCTCGAACCAGAAGACCGTGTCCTCCCGTGCGTCCTCCAGGCTCATCGTGGTCGCGCTGCCGTCGGCGGTGTTTTCCGCCCGCAGAGCCAGCTTTAAGGAGGTGTTGAGCAGCGTCGAGAAGAACCGACTCTTAGCATGCACCGAAAACTCCGCGAGTCTACCGGAAATAATCACGTCGGCCCGGGCGGTGTCAGTGCCGACCGTCGCTTCCCAGCCTCGCTCCGTCAGATACTCGGCGACGACATTCGCCGTCACCTCTGCGGCCGGGCCACCGCCGACCTGAAAGATCGAGGTCCCGCCGCCCAGATGGGTGCGGACGCCGAGCGTCTCTTTGTTCGGACGCAGGTCCTCGAACGGCGTGATCCTGATCGTGAGGCGATCGGATTGCCCGACGCTCTCCAACCCGGCTTCTTCAGAGGGGAGGGTGTGGATGTTGAGATTGACGACCTCGCCCTTCCCCGCACATCCCGTGAACCCCATCGCAAGAGCAAAGATGACTAATGCACCCGTGACTGCAGACCTTCCGTTCATCACTGATTCCTCCTTCGTGAGTTTTCGCGTGTCAGGCTTGTGTGCCCCCAACCTGCCTGCTCCTGACCGTGTCTTCATTCATACACACCTTGGATTGGTGCGCCCGAATCCTCGTGGAGCCCAACGGCTTCTTCCTGGCCCGCTGT
>JBFISJ010000029.1:0-19261 GCA_041608595.1 Nitrospiraceae bacterium | reverse complement strand
TCTGCTTTTTCTTCCAGGCCATGTTTATGCTCCCTGTCCGCGCTGCTTGACGAAATAGAGATATAAATTGGTCAGCACGATGACGATAAACAATAAGATATAGGCCAGTGCGGACGACTGGCTGGTGCGGAAATATTGAAAGGCCATGCGATACACGTAAACGGCGATCGTCTCGGTGGAGGTACCCGGCCCGCCCTCGGTGAGCAGGAACACGAGATCGAACAGTTTGAACGATTCGATCGTGCGAAACAGCAGCGCCAACAGGAGCGCGGGGCGGAGCAGCGGCAGAGTGATATACCAGAAGCGCCGCCAGGCATTGGCGCCGTCGATCCGCGCAGCGTCGTAGAGGTCGTCCGGAATCAGCTGCAGTCCTGCCAGGATCAATAAACCGGCAAACGAGGAGGTCTTCCAGACGTCGGCGAGGACGATGGTCACCCACGCGAATCCGGGATAGGCGAGCCACGGCACGTAGTCGGCGATGCGATCACCGAACAAGAGCAGGTTGGCGAAGCCGTACTGGTCGTTGAAGATGAAGCGCCACATCTGCGACGCCACGACGGTCGGAATCGCCCAGGGAATGAGCGCGGCGGCCCGGACCCAGCCCCGTCCCCGAAACTGCTCGTGAATGACGAGCGCGATCCCGAGTCCGAGCAGCACCTCCAGGATGGTGGAAAGGGCGACGAATCCCAGGGTGACGACGAACGCCTGGCGCGCGACCGGATCGGCGGCCAACTGGCGATAGTTGGCCAGACCGACGAACGCTCGCTCCTGGTCCGGCAGGACCAGGAGGATCCGATGCAGGCTGAGCAGGAAGGAGTCGACGACAGGGTAGAGTGCAAAGACGAGCGTGAAGCCCAAGGCTGGCGCCAGCATAAGCCAGCCCGCCTGGTCGCCCACCCGCTCGTGCGAATCCAAAGGCCTCGGGGTCACGGCGTCGCCTCCGTCAGTGCGAGCAGGTTGAGGATTTGCCGGTCGGCTGACGCCGCTTCCGCCGCGAGGTCGAGGTCGGCGAAGGCGAGCGCCCGGCTGAAGTAGCGTTGGAGGACATGGGAGACGGCGGGGTAGAGGGGGGAACGTGGTCGCGGGCTCGTCCCTTCGAAGACGGCGAATTGATCGCGAAAAAACGGGTGTGCTTCGACCAGGTCTCGATCGTGAAAGAGGGCCGTGCGGGAGGGCGCGATGCCGGCGCGCAGCGCGAAATACTTCTGCATGGCATAGCTTGAAAGGAACTGAATGAAGGTCCAGGCCTCCTCGGGGTGCTTGGAATAGGCGCTGATGCCGTACAGCCAGCCTCCCAGGGCCGACACGCTTCCGCCGCGAGGGAAGTGTGGAAGAGAGGTCACGCCTACCCTGCCCGCGATGGAGGAACGTTGCGGGTCATTGGCCACTTCCCACGCATAGGGCCAGTTTCGATGGAAGACGGCGTTGCCCTGGATGAAGGCCGCCAGCGATTCCGGCTCCTGGTACATGAGCAGCGCGCGCGAGGCAATGCGGCCGATGATCCGCTCCCTGACGAACCGCACGGCCTGCAGGCTTGGCGGGGAGGCAAGCGCCGCGCGGGCGCCGTCCTCGCCGACCAGCCGCCCCCCGTTGCTCTCGATGAACTCCAGCATGTTGCACACCAGTCCCTCGTACTGCTTGAACTGCCCGGAGTAGCCGCGGAGGGCCGGGGTCGTGGTCGACTCCCCGGCCACGATCACCTCCGCTTGCCGAACCAACTCAGGCCAGGTGCGCGGGGGCGCAAAGCCGTAGGCTTTCAAAAGGTCAGTCCGGTAGTAGAGCATGCCGCCGTCGATGCGACTGGGGATTCCATAGATCTGCCCGCCGTAGGTGCCCGCCTTGATCGTGGCGGAGAGAAACTGGCGCCGCGCCGCCGGTGGAAACCGAAGATCCAATGATCGCGCCCACCCCGCAGCCGCAAACTCCGGCACCCAGATGACGTCCATGAAGAATAGATCCACCGTGGCGTCCCGGTTCTTGAGCTTTTGGGTGAGGAGGTCGTGGTAGGCGGTGGACGAGTGCGGCGCGATCTCGCGCACGACCGAGATGTTGGGATGCTCGCGTGTAAAGCGAGCGAGCGCCTCTTCCCAGACTTGGGGGTGGTCCGGCTTCCAGGACACGAAACGCAAAGTCACGTGCTGGTCGGCTGCGGCTGTTCCCCCGACGCCGGCAAGTCCGACGAGCAGGGCACAGGCGACCCGCAGGAGAGCACGCACGAGCGCAGTGCTGCGCAAACGAGTAGGGCCAGCACGCGACAAACAGGTCAACGCCATGGCGGCTATGTATACCTGAGTTGCCGCAGAAGCGCAAAAGTCCGTGGCGTGGATCAGGAGGGAAGCGCGGCGGCCTTGGCGCGCGCCATCAGTTTGCAGTAGGTGCAGACCTCGGCCGTGGTCGGTTGTCCGCAGGAGGTGCAGGGATGCAGGGAGGCCTGGTCCTTCTCCGCCATGGTCGTCGTCGGGGACTGCGTCGCGGCCTGTCGTTCCAGAAACCCCCAGTAAAAAGTCTGCTTCGTGCCCGGGGATTCGGTCTCCAATCGATTCAACACGTCCTTGTAGAGGAGCATCTTGGAGCCCTTGGCCATCGGGCATTCCTCGACGAGGTACTCGATGCCGTTGAGCACTGCGTAGGCGGCGATCTCGCGCTCGGTCAATCGGTAGAGCGGTTTCACCTTCTTTGCGAAGCCCTCGACGGAGGCGGGGAGGTTGGGGCCCTGTTTGTCAAGGTACGCATCCTGCCAATGCAGGACGTTGCCCAGCAATCGGGCGGCCTCGTCGTCCAGGTTGTGGCCTGTGGCCATGACGTCGTAGTCATGCTGGACCGCGGCGCGATTGAACTGGTAGCGCTTGATCGTCCCGCAGGCCGAGCAAGTCGGGCGGCGCACCAGGTCGGCCAGCTCGCGGATGCCCGCCCCTTCCTCCTCCTCGACAGTATGCACCAGAAGCTTGGCGTCGTAGGCCGCTGCCCGGTTCTCGGCGAATTTCTGCACCTTCTCGTAGGAGCGCTCTGAATAGGCGCCGATTCCAAGGTTCACGTAGAGGGCATCGGCCCGGTATCCCAAATTAAGCAGGATCTCCCAGAGCGCCAGGCTGTCCTTGCCGCCCGACACCGCGACGAGAACCCGGTCGTTCCTGGCGAACATCCGCTCAGTTTTGATCGCGCGGGCGACCTGGTCGCGGACGAAACCCGTGAAGCACGGCTTGCAGAAGGCGGCATTGTGCCTCGGCAGGCCGATCACAGCCTTCGTCTTGCACTTTTTGCACTTCATAAAGAATCCACGGCCTGTGGTGACTTCGCAACTCGGTAATTGGGCAAATCGAGGAGACGTCGCTACTGAGTTCTCCAGTTACCCAATTACCGAATTACCGAATTACCTAATTACCTAATTACCTTCCTCCCCCCGAAATAACCGGACGCACTTCGACGACGTCCGCGTCCTGCAGCGTCTCGTCTTCCGTCACGAGCTCGTCCCCCCGAATGACGAGATAGGCTTCGGCCAGCAAGTTGAGGTCCCGAAGGAGATCCTTGACCCGCTTGGGCCCCTTCATTTCGATGTGCCGCTGCGGTTGGCTCAGTTGTATTTTCATGATGCGAGATGATAAGCCTGAGCCGGCATCCTTTGCAACGGCTGTCCGGTGGTCGACACGAGCGGTATTGGCAGGGTCGATCACGCGGGCCGGTGCCTGGCGACGCAGTGCGATAGAAGAGAACAACGGCAGCAAGATCGGAGGAGCGCGCGGTGAGGCTGTTTTTGTGGTATTGGATGCCGGTCTTGGCCTACGCCGGAATCATATTTGCGCTGTCCTCCCTGTCGCGGCCTGAGGAAATAGTGCCGTCGCTGCTCGAGGAAGTGGGGGACAAGACCTTGCACGCCCTGGAGTATGGCGTGCTGGGCATCCTGTGTTACCGGGCGCTGCGCCGCGCGGCGGGCGGCTGGGCCGCGGCCCAGGCGCTGCCGGTGGCGGTCATGGCCGCGCTGGTGTACGGACTGACCGATGAGATCCACCAGGCCTTCGTCCCACTGCGGGAAGCCGACCTCTGGGATCTGGCGGCGGACGGAATCGGCGCGACGCTGCTGACCTGGGCGTGGCATCGGCTCAGCGGAAAGGGCTCCTGCCAAGCGGTGGCGGGCGAGGGGGGAGGGGCGAGGGGCTAGGCAGCAGGTCTTGCTAATTCCACTTGCCACCGACCCGGTCTCTTTTCTCACCACGCGTAGGCCTCGGGCGCAGGTCCGCCGGGCCCGGGGAAGATCTCATCCAAACGAGAGCGCGTGTCGTTCGAGAGCGTGATCTCCAGGGCACGGAGCGAGCCGTCCAGCTGCTCCCTCGTTCGAGGACCGATGATGGGCGCGGTGACGGCGGGTTGGTGCAACAGCCAGGCGAGCGAGACATCCGCGGGCCGCTCTCCCAGGTCCTGGCACAGCCTGTCGTAGGCATCCAGCTTGGCCCGGTGTTTGACCGCCTCTTGCTGGACTTCTTCCAACGCGCGCCGTCCCTGGGAGGGAGGCGGAGAGGCGCCCGCCAGCAGGCCTCTTGCCAGGGGGCTCCAGGGTATGACCCCAATCCCGTAGGCTTCGCAAGCCGGAATGACTTCCAACTCCACGGTCCGCTCGGCGAGATTGTAGAGACTCTGTTCGGAGACCAGACCCATAAAATGACGGGCCTTCGCCAGTTCCTGGGCCTGCGCGAGATGCCACCCGGCGAAATTGCTGCTGCCGACGTAGAGGACCTTGCCTTCGCGATACAACTGTTCCATGATTTGCCAGACCTCTTCCCAAGGAGCCTCCCGATCGATGTGGTGCATCTGGTAGAGGTCGATGCGGTCGGTGCGGAGGCGGCGCAGGCTCGCCTCACACGCCTGCTTGATGTGCAGCGCGGATAGGCGACCCTGGTTTGGCCAGTCCCCCATCCGCCCGAACACCTTGGTTGCCAGCACAACCTTGTCGCGCCGTCCACCCCCTTGCGCGAGCCAGCGGCCGATGATCTGCTCGGTCAGGCCTTCGCCGCGCTTCCCGCCGTACACATTCGCGGTATCGAAAAAATTCACCCCCAACTCGAGTGCCCGGTCCATAATGGTGAAGCTGTCGGCCTCCGTGGTGTAGGGACCAAAGTTCATGGCACCGAGGCACAGGCGGCTCACCTTCAACCCCGAACGACCCAGATAGACATAGTCCATGGCACGATCCCCGGTTCCGCTGATGTGTCCGCCTGCTTCGGCTCTCCCCAACGAGGTACGTTGGTTTCAGGCGGAGCTGAGGCTCTGACGAGGATAACGAGTTTGCCTTTTCGTGACAAGGTGCCGGGGGCTCGCTATAATCACAGCATGGACGCGATGCACTCTGCCGAGCCACAACGGCCGGCCTCACCCGACCAGCAGCGTGTCGCCGAGACCGTCCGGAGCAAGCTGCCCTTTCGAGCCGAATTCACCGGTCTCGCTCCACTCGAAGGGGATGCCTCGAATCGTCGCTATTTCCGAATCGATCTGGGTGGGAAGCCCCCTCACTCGGTCATCCTGATGCAATTGGCGGATCCGGAAGGCTTCAAGCAGTCCGAGGAAGCGGTGAGCGGAATCGCCGTGGCGATCGCCGAGCTGCCGTTCGCCAACGTGCTTCGTCACCTGGCGCATGCAGGCGTCGCGGTGCCGGCGCTCTACCATTATGACGAAGCGGCTGGGCTCCTCTACCTGGAGGACTTCGGCGATGTCACCCTCGCCGAGGCATGTCGCCAGGCGGAGGAAGCCGAGCAGGCGAATCTGTACCGCGCGGCAGTCGACATGCTCGTACGTATCCATACCAGGGCCACGTCGCCGGCCAATCCCGCCTGCATTGCATTTCATCGGAGCTTTGATGCCGCACTGTTGAATTGGGAGTTCGAGCATTTTCTCGAGTATGGGGTGGTCGGCAGGAACCGCAAGCCGATGTGCGCGAACGACATGGAGGCCATCACCACCGAGTTCGACAAGCTGGCCACGCTGATCGCATCCCAACCTCGTGTGTTCACACATCGCGACTATCACTCACGCAACCTCATGGTTCCCGGCAAGCAGATCGGCGTGCTTGATTTCCAGGATGCCCTCCTCGGGCCGGCCACCTACGACCTGGCCTCACTCCTGCGTGATGCCTATCGTGAGGTGCATGAATCGTTGATCGAGGACCTGCTCAGCTACTATCAGGACCAGGTCGCCAAGCACCGGCGCGCTTCCGTCAATCGACTGGGATTCCGACGCTTGTTCGACCTCACCAGCATTCAACGAAACTTGAAGGCGGCCGGGCGGTTCGTCTACATCGATCGGGTCAAAAAGAACCCCAATTTTCTGGAGCACGTTCCCCGGACGCTGGACTACGTTCGCCGCAACTTGCTGCGCTACCCGGAGTTGGCCACTCTACACAGACTGCTCGCGCGCTATGTGCCAGAACTCCAATGACAGGGTCAGGGGTGAGCGGTTGCGGGTCTGCGGAAAGGCGGACGAAGTCCCTGTTATCCCCCTGACCCCTGACCGCTTACCTCAGGCCCTGTATTCCTCATGAAGGCGATGATTTTGGCTGCGGGGCTCGGGACCCGCCTCCGGCCGATCACGAACGCCATCCCCAAGCCGCTCCTTCCACTCGGCGGACGACCCCTCATCGAATGGAATCTCTTGCTGCTCCGCCGTCACGGCGTGAGGGACGTCATCATAAATGTCCATCACCTGGGGGAGCAGATCGAGCAGGCCTTGGGGGACGGCTCGCGGCTCGGCATGGCGCTGCGTTTCTCGCGCGAGCCGGTCATCCTGGGCACCGGGGGAGGGCTCAAGCAGGCTGCGTCGTTTTTCGGGCGCGAGCCCTTTCTGGTTCTGAACGGTGACACGGTCGTGGATCTCGACCTCGAAGCGGTGCGGATGAGGCATGAGGCGAGGGGCGCCGTGGCGACGATGGTGTTACGAGAGGATCCCGATGTCGAACGCTGGGGACCCGTTGATGTGGATCCCGAGCAACAGATCCTGCGGATCAACGGCCGTGGTCGTCGGGACGGCGGGGCGGTGACGAGGCTCATGTTCGCCGGGATCCACGTCATGGATGAGAGGCTGTTGCACCACATACCGGCAGGGAAAGAGTCCTCCGTCATCGATGCGTACGTGCAGGCCCTTGAGGCTGGCGCGGTGATCTTCGGCCACCGAATGACCGGCTACTGGTCCGATATCGGAACCGTGGCGGCGTATGAGCAGGCGCAGAGAGACGTGGAGAACGGGCTCGTTCGACTGAGCGACCGGGAGCGTTGAATGTGAGGGGAGCGAAATTAGTAGCCGCGCTGGATGGCAGCCGTCAGCCGCGTCTTGCGAAGAGAGAGGGTTTCGAGTTGCGCGGCGGTCGGGCGATGGCGTCCGTTGGTGCTCGGGCTGAACCGCTTCTCCAGACGATCGATGACCTCCAGGGCTTCCTTGGCGCGCGCGCCGCGTTCGAGAATGTCGAGCATGCGGAAATAGGCCGGGAGCACGAGCTCGAGATCGCGGTCTGTCTTGGCCTCGTCTATGACGAGACGGTACTTACTGACGGCCGTCGCCTCGTTTTTTCCCTCCGCACGAATGGCCTCGATCATGCTGACCGCCACGAGGTCGACCTTGGCTTTCGGGTTGTCATCCCACGCCACCTTGAGCAGCGCGTCGAATTTGTCGCTCGACAGCTTGACTCGCTTAGAGCTGGAGCTCATCACCTGGGACAGCAGGCGCTGAGCCTGGGGCCAGGTGCAGCGCAACCCGATCAACTGGCACCGGCATCCCGCGGGATTGGTGCAGTGGCCGCGTGAAAGAGGTGCGAAGCTTTTCTTCGCGGCGATCGAGGGAAACACCGCCGTACCATTGGCCTCTCGACAGGCTGGACAGGTGTTCTCGTCCTCCAATGTGACATGGATGAACAGGCGGGTGCCCGACTTGTCCCAGAAGCTCTTGGCTTCAATCCGGCCGGCGACCACCTGGATGTGGTGCAACTGCCAGATGAACAGGAGGCCGAGTATGGCCAGGAGGTAGGGGACGTAGTCTGGGACCAGTATCGGCATAGAGCTCCGGAGTCGGAAGGACCTTCCGTCACAGAGTATAGCATTTCACTCATATAGCATAAGACATTGAAAAATAATTGATTTATCGTTGAAAATGGGGCCAATTTCCGGCGGGAGCCGAGGCGGGGCCGAGCGCCGGCGATCTCCGGTCCCGGTGGCTGATCCTTCTCTGCCGCACGGCGGCCCATCCCATGTCATCGCTCACGCGCCGGAGCTGCACCGGCCTCGCCGCGTACACCCGCGCCGACCCCCATCAGGACAAGGCGGCGCAGGGCCTCCTCGGTCCCGCCTTCTTCCACTCCTATGCCCTGGCTTAAGGCCGCATGGGGGCAGATAACCGATCAATTCGCCGGCCGGTTCGTGATCTCTCTGGGCGTCGTGGCATCAGCCGCCGCGCGGCGAGTTGTATTGTCGAGGTGCAGCCGGGTGGGGGCGCGTCGTTGGATGCGGCCGGTGGGCGCCGGTGCAGCATCGGGCACCGCGCCCCGGTGGGACTGACGGCAGGACGAACCCGGTCAACCGGACGCGTTCTGTGTGATGTCAGGCTTAAAACGACGGAGTCGCAGTGCGTTGCCCACGACGCTCACCGAGGAGAGCGCCATCGCGGCTGCCGCCCAGATCGGGTTCATCAAGCCCGCCGCCGCTGCCGGTATGAGAAGCACATTATAGATGAAGGCGGCAAACAGGTTCTGCTTGATGTTGCGCGTCGTGGCCCGCGACAAGGCAATGGCGGCCACGATTCCCCGCAAATCGCCCCGGATGAGCGTCACGTCCGCGGCCTCCATGGCGACGTCGGTCCCCGTGCCGATCGCCAGACCGATGTCGGCTTGAGCCAGCGCGGGTGCGTCGTTGATCCCGTCGCCCACCATGGCGACCACCTTGCCGGCCTGCTGGAGCTTGGTGATCTCGTGCGCCTTCTGGTCCGGAAGCACTTCAGCCAGGACGTGTCCGATACTGAGTTGATCGGCGATCGCCCGGGCCGTGCGCTGATTGTCCCCCGTGAGCATGATGACCTCGAGCTTCAGGCGACGGAGGGCCTTGATCACGGGCAGCGCGTGGTCCTTCGGTCGGTCCACTACACCGAGCACGCCGAGCACGCGGCCGTTTCGGGCGGTGCCCTTCGCCGGAGACTGTGCAGCCAGATACATGGGCGTCATGCCGGCCGAGGCCAGTTGGGTCCACGCCTCCTCATCCTGCCCGGACACCGTGCAGCCGCTCGTATCCAGCAGAGCGCGGTTGCCGAGGTACACCTGGCGATTGCCCGTCTTGGCCCGGACCCCCTGGCCCGGAACGGCGGCGAACTCACTCGAGGGTTCCACCTTCACGCTGCGTCCCCGCGCATAGCGGACGATCGCGTCGGCCACCGGATGCTCCGAATTGCGTTCCAGCGAGGCGGCGAGAGCCACGACGGCATCCTCGGTCCAGCCCTCGGCGAGGGCGACGACGGCGCCGACCTCGGGCTCGCCCCTGGTCAAAGTCCCGGTCTTGTCGAGCACGATGGTCGTCACGTGCTGCGCGCGTTCCAGTGCGTCTCCGCTGCGGATGAGGATCCCAGATTCGGCGCCCTTTCCGATGCCGACCATGATCGAGGTCGGCGTGGCGAGGCCGAGCGCGCAGGGGCAGGCCACGATCAGAACCGCGACGAAATTGATCAGCGCGATCGTGAACGCGGGCGCAGGCCCCAAGAGGAGCCAGCCGGCGAAGGTAAGCAAGGCAATGCCCACGACCGCGGGGACGAAATACGCCGCCACCCGGTCCGCCAGTTTGGCCAAGGGCGGCTTGGCCGCTTGTGCCTGATCGACGATGGCGATAATACGCGCGAGCGCGGTCTCCGCCCCGACCTTCGTGGCCTCGAAGGTCAGGCTCCCGGTCAGGTTGAGTGTCGCTCCGATGACCGCATCGCCCGGTTTCTTGTCCACAGGGAGACTCTCCCCCGTCAACATGGACTCGTTCACCGCCGACACGCCGTCGCGCACGATGCCGTCGACCGGAACCTTCTCGCCGGGCCGCAGGATGACGAGGTCGCCCACCTGCACCTGCTCGATCGGAAGATCTTCCTCTCGCCCGTTGCGCGAGACCCTCGCCGTCCTCGGCTGGAGGCGGGCCAGGGCTCGGATGGCTGCGGACGCCCGGCCCTTGGCGCGGGTCTCCATGAGGCGACCGAACAAGATCAATGTAATGATCGCGGCCGAGGTATCGAAGTAGACCGCGGGCGTGACACCGCCCGCCTCCAACCAGTCCGGAGCCATGGTCGCGACGACACTGTACCCGTAGGCCGCGGAGGTCCCCAGCGCGATCAGCGTGTTCATGTCGGACGAGCCGTGTCGGGCCACGGCCCAGGCGCCGCGATAAAATTGCCAGCCGGCCCAGAACTGGATCGGTGTGGCCAGCGCGAATTGTGTCCAGAATGAGATCGCCTGTGAGACGGGAAGGCCGAGATGCTCCGACATACCGAGGATCATGATGGGAAGGGTCAGCGCGGCGGCAAAGCCAAAACGCCACTGCAAGCGCCGCTGCGCGGCTCCTTGCCGATCCTCTTTCCCAGGGGGACCGGCGCGGTCGTCCGCGGAGGCGGCGAGAGGGGAGCCCGGCTTGTAGCCCAGGCTGCTGATTGCCGACGCGATGTGCGCCGCGCTCGTGACCTCGGGCAGGAATTCGACCGTGGCTTGCTCGGTGGCCAGATTGACGGAGGCCCGCGAGACCCCATCCACCGCGGCCAGGCCGGTTTCGATCCTGGCGACGCAGGAGGCGCAGGACATGCCCTCGATGGGAATCGTCAGCGTGCGCGCAGCGGCCTGGGGGGACGTGCGCGTCGCCACGCCCGAGGTGGGACGGGCCTTCTTGGGGCTGAGGGTGACAAGCGAGACCGGTGCGGGGCCCGCCATCGCGCCCGTGCCCTTGGGCCCTTCCCGGAGGACCCGCTCGGGGTCCTGCTCGAAGGCGCGTTGGCAGCCCGGCGCGCAGAAATAATACGTCCTTCCGGCGTGGGCCATCTTCGCCGGCGCCGTCTTCTCCTCCACCGTCATGCCGCAGACGGGATCGATAGCCATGACATCCTCAGTACATAAGTCGCACACATGATGGTCGAGTCCGCCATAAAGTCGAATTGTACACCCAAGATGACGCCAATCGCCAAGCCATCGCACGACCGTCCACGACAAACACCACTCCTGCCTCAGTCCTCAGCTCCCAGGACACAGCACTTCGTCTTTTTTTGAATCACACCGGCCGACCCGATATCAACTTCGCGGGGGATGGGCGGACAGATTCTTCTGCCGGATGAGGCGGGCTAGGTATGTGCGTTGAAGTTGGAGCCGCTCGGCGGCCCGGGTTTGATTGCCGTGTTCGAAATGGAGCGCGCGCATGATCAGCGCGCGACTGTGCTGATCCATGGACTCGTGGTAGGGCAGGTCGAGATATTTCTCGGGGTTGCCCTCGTTTCGCGACACGTGCTCGGCGCTGAGCGCGAGCCCCTGGGGGTCGATTGCGTCGGTCGGGCATAGCACAACTGCCCGGGCCAGGGCGTTGTCGAGCTCGCGAATGTTGCCGGGCCAGGCGTAATGGGACAGTGCGGAAAGGGCGTCTTCCGTCAAGTGCACGCTCGGCCGTTTCGCGTCGCGCGCGTGCCGCTTGAGGAAAAACTCCGCGAGCAGAGGGATGTCATCCGGTCGCTCCCGGAGCGGCGGCAGGTTCATGGTGACCACATTCAGGCGGTAGAACAGGTCCTCGCGAAACTGTCCGGCCCTGACGGCTTGCTTGATGTCCTTGTTGGTCGCCGCAATCACGCGGATGTCGACCTTGATGGTCCGGGTCCCGCCGACTCGCTGGAATTCCTTGTCCTGCAATACGCGCAGCAGCTTCGCCTGGAGGGACAGGGGCATGTCGCCGATCTCGTCGAGAAACAGCGTCCCGCCCTCGGCCATCTCGATCTTGCCCTTTTCCATGCGATCGGCGCCGGTGAAGGCGCCTTTTTCATGTCCAAAGAGCTCGTTCTCCAGCAGCGTATCGGTCAGGGCGACGCAGTTAATCACGACAAACGGCATCGCATGGCGGGGGCTCCACTGATGGAGCGATCGTGCAAAAAGCTCCTTGCCGGTTCCGCTCTCGCCCAGCAGGAGCACGCTCACGTCGGAGTTTGCCGCCCGGCGGGCACTCTCGACCACGGACAGTATGCAGGGGCTCTTGCCAATGATGGAGGCGTAGCGGGTCTCCATTTCCGACCGGAGGCATTCGACCTGACGCTTGAGAGTTTCCCGCTCGAGCGCTTTTCCGATGACGATGGACAGATGGTCCATGTCGAACGGCTTCGTGACAAAGTCGTACGCGCCGGACTTCATGGCTTCCACCGCGGCGGTGATCGTCCCGAAGGCCGTCATCACGATCACCGGGAAGTCGAGCTCTGACCGCCCCTGCTCCGAACCCGTTGCGGCGGTGGGGGGTGCACCCGCGGCCGGCATCCGACGGCGTTCCATGATGGTCCTGAGCAGACCGAGACCCGCCAGGCGCGGCATTTCCAGATCGAGCAAGAGCAGGTCCGGCGGGTCTTGATCGAGCAGCTCGAGCGCGTGCACGCCGTCCTCGGCGGTGAAGACCATGTACCCGAGCGACTCAAGGCGATCGTTCAGTAGGGTGATGATGTCCGGATCATCGTCGACGATCAGAATTTTTCCTCTCATGGCCCACCCTCGTCCATCACGTGCAGCACCAGCCCGGTGAGGGGCTTGGGGAAGAAGTAGGTCGATTTGTGGGGCATCCGCTCGCCCACCGAGGCCACCGCGCTCACCTCGCTGACCCGCGTCGGATTGAGGAGAAACGCGGCCTGGCCCGATCCCTGCAGGACGAGATCCAGCGCTTCATCGTCGCTTTTTGTGTGGATCACGGTGTGCTCGTCGAGTTCGGCGGGGCCGATGCGGCTGAGCAACCTGCTGTGGAGCACCGAGACGTCCAGACGGTCGCGTGGCGAGGCGCCCAACTTCGCCTCAGCTTCGGGGCGGAAGGATAACAGATAGTAGGTCGAGGCACCTTGCAGGGAGAGACCGAACACTTTGCCGTGCGCGCCTCGCTCCCGCAATCCCTTCAGGAACCGCCGCCGGCCGTCGGCCTCGCCCGCACGGTCGAATTCGATCTCTTCACAGGTGAACTCCGCCTTGAGTCGATCGCGAATGTCCTCGATCGACGGAAGCGTGGTCTTGAGCACGCGGTGGGTCGGCAGGACAGTCAGGCCGGGGTCCTCCAAGCCCGCGCAGAGCATCAGCACCCCGTCATAGGGACGCCGGCGGGTCCCGACCGAGCCGCCCTCCTGCTCCCGTCGCTGTCGTTGATAGGTTAACGCGGTCTCATAGCGATGGTGGCCGTCGGCAATGAACAGCGGCTTGGACCGCAGTTCGGAGGCCAACGCGTTCAGGACCTGCGGATCCGTGACGGCCCAGAGTCGGTGCACGAAGCCGTCGTCGTCGGTGAGTTCGATGCGTGGCTTCTGCGAGGCGATGGCCTGCTCGAGCGTCCGGTGCGCGCGCTGCTCGGGATCGGAGAAGAGCGAGAAGATGGGACTGAAATTCGCCCGGCAGGCGGTCATCAGGTGCAAGCGATCCGTTTTTGCAGCGGAGCGGGTGTTCTCATGGGGGAGCACGCGTCCGGGTCCGAACTCCTGGAGCTCCATGAGGCCGAGAAATCCAGTGAGCAACTTGCGTGCGGACGGGCCGTGGCCGTCGGGAATAACGTATTCCACGGTGTAGGGATACACCGCCGGCACGCTGTCGCGACGCAGGGCACCGCGGGCGAGCCACTCCGCCAGGTGTTGGGCCGCTCGCGTGTAGCGATTCCGATCGGGGGTATCCCCAGGCTCTTCCAGCCCAAGCTCCAGACGAACGACGTTGTCGGGGTGGCGCGCGTAAAGAGCTCGTTGCCTCTCGCCGTCGATCACATCGTACGGCGGGGCGACCACCTTGCCGATCTCACCGACCACGTCTTGATCATAGAGCACGCCACGAAACGGAAGCAGGTTAGCCATGTCTTGATCCCGTAAAAGGTGAACAGTGAAAAGTGAGAAGTGAAAAGCGAGGAGGAAATGGGCAACAGGCAACGCGCGAGGAAATCATTCGGCTCCAACAAGCTCTTTCTTTCACCGTTCACCCTCCACTTTTCACTTGGTTAGAGGTACCTCGTCACTTCGAAGCGAAAAAACTCCGCCACCTCTTCGGCTGCCAAGCCGGCCTTCTGCCGCACCAGGGTGAGTTGCTCCTCGACCGAATAGATGCCCTCGATGTCGGGAAGCAGCACTCCGTGCTTCCCCCCCGCGCGGGCCACCACGCCGTAGCGGCGATGATCCAGCAGGGTGAAGTCAGTTACCAGCTCCGGGCGGCTGAGGACGTCCACCGAGACGCGGAGCTCCTCGAGTTCGGAGGACTGCACCGGAGGAAATCGTGGGTCACGAGTCGCCGCCGCGATGGCATTACTGATTACTTCCTCGAGCAGGGTGGGTTTCGTCGGCTCGGTGGTTCCGATGCAGCCCCGCAGCTCCCCCGCTCGTTTCAGGCACACGAACACGCCCGACGAGGGGGTCGTGCGAAGGATCTCGGTGCTGCTCTCGACGGAAAGATCCAGCTCGCGCTGCTCCTCGACGAATACCCGGATGGCCTCCGAGGCCACGGTGACGAGCGGGTGTCGTTGCTCGGTCATGACGAGGGTCACCCGCCTTCGCTAAAGCTCCGGCGGGCAGGCCCGCCGACCTGTCCGTGGTAGCCTGGGCGAAGGTGGAAGCGCTGATGGTCCCCACGTCTGCTTGAGCTTCATGCCCAGTGCTTTTCCGGCGGAGCAGCCTGAAGCCATCGGCTCCACGCCGTTTACGCGGCCGTGCGTGGACTATCGGCGTGAGCCGGTCGATCGAGATCGTGACGATCGTGGGGATGTCTAATGGTCGCGGCTGACCAGATAATCAGCCACCACCATCAGTGCACGTTTGGGGGCCGAGTCTTCGAATCGGGAGAGGTCTTGGTTGGCTGCCTCGACGAACGCGCGAGCTCGCTCCATCGCATAGCCGAGGGAGCCGAACTCCTGCATGAGTGCGAGAATGTGGAGGAGATCCCCGTCAGTGACCTTACGGGTCTCCATCCGGTCGGTGATCATGCGCCGGTCCTCCTCGGAGCAATGCTGCAACAGGTGCAGTAGCGGCAGGGTGGCTTTGCCTTGGCGCAGATCCTGACCCAGCGATTTTCCGAGGCGATCGCCGTTCGCCGCATAGTCCAGCGTATCGTCCGCCAGCTGGAATGCGATCCCGAGATGCTGCCCGAAACGGAACAGCGACGCCTGCGTGTCCTCGGAGGCGCCGCCAATGATGGCCCCGATGCGGCAGGAGGCCGCAATAAGCCCGGCTGTCTTGTGCTCCACGATTCGAAGGTACTCCGTCTCTGTCAGTGCTGGATTACCATTGTAGTAGAGTTGCAGGACCTCACCTTCGGCCATCTTGCGGCAGGCCTCGGAGAGGACCTCGTTGATGGCCTGATTGCGAAAGTCGACGATCCGGCAGATGGCCTTGGAATAGAGATAGTCGCCCACCAAAATGCTGATCTGGTTGCCCCAGACCTTGCGAGCAGTTTGGCGTCCCCGCCGCAGATCGGCGTCGTCGACGACATCGTCGTGTAACAGCGTGGCGGTGTGGATGTATTCGATCAGACAGCCGAGGAGAAAATGCTCGCGTTCCGCGTAGCCACAGAGGCGGGCGCAGAGCGTCAACAGGAGGGGGCGGATCCGCTTGCCTCCGCTGCTCAAAATATGCGCGGCCACGGTGTTGACCAGGGCCACCTGCGAGTCGAGGTTCTTTCGGACCTGATCCTCGACCCCCTCAAGCTCCTCGCGGTAGGTGTCCCAAATGTCCGCCATCGTCTGAGGGGCGGAGATCGCAGGGCCTTCGCGCATAGTGCGGGGGATACTAGGGCACCGATTCAATTAAAGTCAAGCCGATGAGCGACCAAAGCGCCCCGATTACCTTGACAGGTCGTCGTTCCTTCCAGTAAGTTGGCAATTCAATCTTTCCAAGGGGTTTGGTGTGCGTCCCCTGCCTCGGCGAGGCCGCCTCAGCCGCCCACGACAAGGCCGCACAGGCACCCTCGCGACCAGCTGATGAAGCCCATAACACATATGAGGATACCGGGATTCCCTGCGAAGCAAGGACTCTACGATCCCCGTCAGGAAAAGGATGCGTGCGGGATCGGCTTCGTCGTCAATATCAAGGGTCACAAGTCCCACGACATCGTCCGGCAGGGACTCCAGGTGCTCGAGAATCTCTACCACCGGGGTGCCCAGGGATGCGATCCCTGCACGGGCGATGGCGCCGGTCTTCTGCTCCAGCTTCCCCACAACTTCTTAAAGCGGGCGGCGGCGGACGTGCGGGTCAAGCTGCCGAACGCCGGGGAATATGGCGTGGGCATGGTCTTTCTGCCGCGCGAGGCCGAGTCGCGGAAGCAGTGCGAGATGCTGTTCGAGCGGGTGATTCGCGAGGAGGGCACGCGGCTGTTGGGCTGGCGAGATGTGCCGGTCAAGAGTGAGGCGATCGGCGTCCAGGCGCGTCGGACAGAGCCCGTGATGCGCCAGGTCTTCGTCGCCCGGGACATCCTCAACGAGGAGCAGTTCGAGCGGAAGCTCTACGTCGTTAGGAAGCGTGTCGAAGAGGCGATCCGGGAGTCCGCGATCGAAGGCCGTGAGCACGTCTACATCCCGAGCCTCTCGGGGCACACAATCGTCTACAAAGGTCTGTTGCTGCCCGGGCAGATGGCGGAATACTACCAGGACCTCAAGGATCCCAGCGTGGTGAGCGCCCTGGCGCTGGTCCACTCGCGGTTCAGCACCAACACGTTTCCCACCTGGCCGCTCGCCCACCCGTATCGCTACGTGTGTCACAACGGGGAGATCAACACGCTGAAGGGCAACGTCAATTGGATGCGGGCGCGCCAGGGCCGGCTCGCGTCGGAGCTCTTCGGCGAGGATTTGCCCAAGCTCTACCCCATCGTCTACCCCGACCAGAGCGATTCCGCCTGCCTGGACAACGCCTTGGAGTTCCTCGTCCTCGGCGGACGGTCGCTTCCGCACGCCATGATGATGATGATCCCCGAGCCGTGGGTCGGCAATCCCCACATGGATCTGGATCGCCGCGGCTTCTACGAGTACCACGCGGCCATGATGGAGCCCTGGGACGGCCCGGCGGCGGTCTGCTTTACCGACGGCAAGCTGATCGGGGCGACCTTGGATCGCAACGGCCTGCGCCCCTGCCGCTACCAGGTCATGACGGACGACGTCGTCGTTCTCGCCTCCGAAGCCGGGGTCCTTCCGGTCGAGCCGAAGAAGATCCGGCACAAGGGGCGCTTGCAACCCGGCCGCATGTTTCTCGTGGACACGGTGCAGGGACGCATCATCGACGACGAGGAGATCAAGGCCGACATCGTGGGACGGAAGCCGTACCGGAGCTGGGTGACGCAGCACCGCGTGTCGCTCGACGAGCTGCCGGAGACCCTCAACGTCCCGCAGCCCGATCATCCGACGATTCGCCAGCGCCAGCAAGCCTTCGGGTACACGGTAGAAGAACTCAAGATGGTCATCACCCCAATGGTCGTGTCGGGGGAGGAGCCGGTGTCATCCATGGGGACGGACACGCCGCTCGCCGTGCTGTCGGACCGACCCCAGCTGCTGTTCAAATACTTCAAGCAGCTCTTCGCGCAAGTCACCAACCCGCCGATCGACCCGATTCGCGAGCAGTTGGTGATGTCGCTGGTCACCAACATCGGGCCCAAGCCCAACTTGATGGCCGAGACGCCGGAGGCGTGTCGCCGCATCAAGGTTCAGCAGCCGATTCTGACGAACGCGGAGCTCCAGAAAATCAGGGAAATCGAAGATCCGCATTTCAAGAGCAAGACGCTGCGTATGCTGTTCCGTGTGGCCAAGGGCGCGGACGGCCTGGGCGCCGCGGTCGAAGCGTTGTGCCGGGAAGCGACGCAGGCGATCAAGGACGACTACAAATTCCTCATCCTCAGTGACCGCGGGGTCAACGACCAATGGGCGCCCATCCCCAGTCTCCTTGCCGTCTCCGCCATCCATCATCATCTCGTCAGGGAATGCACCAGAACGGAGGTGGGGCTCATCCTCGAGACCGGCGAGCCACGGGACGTGCACCACTTCGCCTGCCTCATCGGATACGGCGCGGGGACGGTGAATCCCTACCTGGTGTTCGAGACGCTCGTCGACTTGGAGCGTGACGGGTACCTGCCCGAGGGGTTGGACGCGTTGACTGCGGAGAGTAAGTTCATCAAGGCGGTGAACAAGGGCTTGCTCAAGATCTTCTCGAAGATGGGCATCTCCACCGTGCAATCATACTGCGGCGCCCAGATCTTCGAGGCGGTCGGGCTGGATCAAGAGCTGGTGGATCGCTTTTTCACGGGGACACCCTCACGGGTCGAGGGGATCGGGATTGGGGAGATCGGGGAAGAGAGCCTGCGGCGTCACGCGGCCGCCTATGAGGCGCTGGCGGTCCGGCAATTGGATTTTGGCGGGGAGATCCATTATCGGATTCAGGGCGAGCATCACAACTGGAATCCCGACACCATTTATAAGCTCCAGCACGCGACCAAGAGCAACAGCTATTCGACGTTCAAAGAATTCGCGCAGCTGGTCAACGACGAGAGCACGCACCGGGCGAACCTGCGCGGGTTGCTCGACTTCAAGTTCCTGCCCGAACCCCTTCCCCTCGAGGAGGTAGAGCCGGCCAAGGACATCGTGAGGCGATTCACGACCGGGGCGATGTCGTTCGGCGCCATCAGCAAGGAGGCCCACGAGACCCTGGCCATCGCCATGAACCGCATGGGCGGGAAGAGTAACACCGGTGAAGGAGGCGAGGATCCCGAGCGGTTCATCCCGCTGCCGAACGGGGACTCGAAAAATTCCGCGATCAAGCAGGTCGCCTCCGCGCGGTTCGGCGTGACGTCGCATTACCTGGCCAATGCCCGGGAGCTCCAGATCAAGATGGCGCAGGGTGCGAAGCCGGGTGAGGGCGGGCAGTTGCCGGGACACAAGGTCGACGAGGTGATCGCCAAGCTTCGGTATTCGACGCCGGGTGTGCAGTTGATCTCGCCGCCTCCCCACCACGACATCTATTCGATCGAGGATCTCGCCCAGCTCATCTTCGACCTCAAGAACAGCAACCCCGACGCGGAGGTGTCCGTCAAGCTCGTCTCCGAGGTCGGCGT
>JBFISJ010000028.1:0-19517 GCA_041608595.1 Nitrospiraceae bacterium | reverse complement strand
GAAGGAACGGTACTTTTCGCCGCGCGACAAGAACAGCGATTGGGATTTCCGGGATCAGCCGCCTGAGCTGTGGGACCAGTACAAGACGTCCTTTCCGCCGGGCACGCACATTCGCATCCATCCATTGCTGGATTGGACGGAGGTCAACATCTGGGAATACATCAAGCTGGAGAATATTCCGTTCATCGACCTCTACCTGGACAAAGGTGACGGGACGCGCTACCGGAGCCTGGGATGCGCGCCCTGCACATTCCCGATCAAGTCCACAGCCAGGACCGTGGACGACATTATCGAGGAGCTCCGGAAGACGAACGTGGCGGAGCGTTCCGGGCGTGCCCAGGATGAAGGCCGGGGCATGGAGCTGCTTCGCAAAGATGGATACATGTAAGAAGTGAAAGGTGCCAAGTAAAAAGTAAGAAAGATAAACGCCAACGGAAAGTTAGTAAAGAGACGAAGAACATGACTGTGACTTCTGAATCCACGCCTGCCGTGGAGGAGCTAGCGGCAGAGCACATGAACATCGTGATCGTCGGGCACGTCGATCACGGGAAGTCGACTCTGCTCGGGCGCTTGTACGCCGATACGGACTCCCTGCCGGTCGGCAAGCTCGACAAGGTCCGCGCCATCTGCCAGCAGCAGGGGAAGGAGTTCGAATACGCGTTTCTCTTCGACGCGTTTCTCGAGGAGCAGGAGCAAGGCATCACGATTGATACGGCTCGGACCTTCTTCGGATGGCGGGGACGGCAGTACATCATCATCGACGCGCCGGGCCACAAGGAATTTCTCAAGAACATGGTCTCGGGAGCGGCGCGAGCCGAGGCCGCGCTCCTCGTGATCGATGCGCTCGAGGGCGTGCGGGATCAGTCACGACGGCACGGCCTGCTGCTCTCTCTCCTGGGTGTCAAACAGGTCGCGGTCGTGGTCAACAAGATGGATCTCGTGGGATACCGGCAGGATGTCTTCGACGGCATTGAGAAGGAGTATCGTGAATACCTGGCGTCCTTGAATGTCGTCCCCGACCGCGTCTTGCCCGCCAGCGCGAAGATGGGGGAGAACATCGCGTCGCCCAGCAAGCACATGCCGTGGTACGCGGGGCCGACGGTGCTGGATACGCTCGGCCTCTTCAAGAAGGAGACGGCCAAGGCCGACAAGCCGCTGCGGTTTCCGGTGCAGGACGTCTACAAGTTCGACGCACGGCGGATTCTCGCCGGTCGCATCGCGGCCGGGCGCCTGCGGGTGGGCGACCGGCTCGTCTTCTCACCCTCCAACAAGACGGCCATGGTGAAGAGTCTCGAGGCCTTCAACATCGAGCCGCCTCCCGTGGAAGCCCAGTCCGGGGAGTCGGTGGGCGTCACGTTGGACGAGCAGATCTTCGTCGAGCGTGGTGAGATCGCCTCGCACGAGAGCGCGCTCCCCCTCGTGTCGACCGCATTGAAGGGCAACGTTTTCTGGCTCGGGCGGCGGCCGCTTCAGCCCAATCGGCGCTACGTCCTGCGCCTGTCGACGCGCGAAGTCGCCTGCGAGATCGCCGCCGTCCACCGTATCGTGTCGACGGCCAACCTGGGCGAAGAGCAGGGCAGGCGCGACGTGCAACGCAACGAGGTGGCGGAGGTCACCATCCGCGCCAAATCCCCGATCGCGTTCGACCTCTCCACATCCTTTGAACACAGCGGACGCTTCGTGCTGGTGGACGAATACGACATTGCCGGTGGCGGGATCATCACGGCGCTGGTGCACGACGAACAGGAAGTGTTGCGCAACGAGGCGCGCGAGCGTGATTTCGCATGGGTCAAGGGGGAAGTCAGGCCGGAGGACCGCGCGCGGCGCTACGGGCATCGCGCCGCCATCGTGCTCTTCACCGGGGCCGCGAACACCGGCAAGGCGTTTTTGGCGCGAAAGCTGGAGTCTTTGCTGGTCGCCGAAGGGCGCCATGCCTACCTGCTGGACGGGGAAAATCTGAAGCTCGGTCTGGACGCCGATTTAGGGGCTGAAGAGCACGCGGCGTCCAGAGAGGCGGCACGGCGCTGCGGGGAGGTGGCGCGGCTGCTCATCGACACTGGGATGATCGTGATCTCGACGACCAATCCGTTCGGCCACGATCACCAGGAAGCGGCGCAGATCATTCGCACGCTGGTTTACCCGGCTCCCTTGGTGTCGGTCCACATGAGCAAGGCGCACGAGCCGGCTCCACCGGATACCGATCTCGCCTTCGCGGGACCGGAGGACTTCGACGAGGCGGCACGGCAGGTCATCGAGCAGCTCAAGCGCAGCGGCATCCTGGCCACGGCGATTGGTGACCAACCGGTGTTCCAATACACGATCTGAGCGGTTTGACGGGGTCGAAATTCTCATGATACGGTAAGCGGCTTTTCGCATCCCGCGTGTGCCGGAAGGGGCGAGGCAGGCTAGATGGCAGACGAAAAAGATCTCAGAAGCATTCTAAATAAGCTCCAGTACAGCGACGACGCGAAGGTCGTTCAGCAGATCACCGGCCAGATGAAGCAGGTGCAGAGCCGGATGGCCGGGATCCGCAATAAAGTCGTGGTCATGAGCGGCAAGGGCGGCGTCGGCAAGAGCATGACGACGGTGAACCTCGCGCTCGCGCTGGCCCGCCAGGGGCAGCGGGTGGGTCTCCTCGATGTGGACTTGAACGGGCCCTGCGTCCCCCGCATGCTCGGGATGCACGGGCAGCAGCTTACCATCACGTCGGAGGGGGCGACGCCGCCGGTCGGCCCACTCGGCATCAAGGTCGGCTCGATGGACTTCTTTCTTCAGGCCGCCGCCCCGGTCCGCTGGAAGGGGCCGATGGACGTCAGCCCGGTCTGGCTCGGTTTGATGGAGATGAACGTGATCCGCGAGTTCCTGGCCGATGTCCTCTGGGGCGACCTGGACTTTTTGCTGACCGACCTCCCTCCGGGCGCGGCGGCGGACAAGCCGCCGGTCATGGCCGGCTTCATTCCCGATCTTGCGGGGGCCATCGTGGTCACGACCCCGTCGGAGGTCGCCTCGGATGTCGTGCAAAAATCAGTGGCCTATGCCCGCGACCTGGGCATCAAGGTCTTGGGCGTGGTCGAAAACATGAGCTCCTACCGATGCCCGAGCTGCGGGTCCGAGCACGAGCTCTTCGAGGGCAACACGGACGCGCTCTGCGAGGCCATGGGTGTGCCGCTGCTCGGACGAATCCCGTTCGACCGCACATTGGCCCGGACCTTCGACAAGGGGATACCGCTGCTGGACGAGAGCTACCCGACCATCCAACGGTACCGGGACATCGCCGAGCGGTTGACGACGATTCTGGATTACAAGAAAGTGCTCGCCGAGAAGCTCTGACTCGTCAGAAACAGCCGGAGCACGTCGGCGGCGACATGATCCCATGAGGCCATTCTTCGCTGGGGGTTCACCATGAAGTTTGTCTGTCTCAGCTGCGAAACCTACATGAGTTTCGAAAAGGTCGAAAAGCCCGCGGAGGGATCCCTGGGCGTTTTCTTCGGCTGTCCGTCGTGCGGGGCGAAATTCTCGATGGTCACGAACCCGGGCGAAACCCAGATGGTCAGCTCGCTGGGCGTCACGCTCGGTGGCCGAGCGGCCCCGGCAGAGCCGTTTGAGATGACCAGAGGGACGCTCAAGGAGGATGCGCTGGCCGGTGCGGATCAGATGACCAACTACCTGAACGAAAAAATTCACGGCGGGCGACCCGTCGGGAGCACCGCCGGCGAAGCCCGGAGCAACTCATCTCCGACCACGTCGGAAGGGGAGAAGACGAGCGGGGGGTGTCCGTTCTCGGAGATGGTCGCCCAGATGGGGCTGACCGGTACGGGTGCATCGCCGGGCTCACCCGGCAAAGCAACGGACTTCACCTGGACGCCGGATGCGAAAGAACGTCTGGATCGGCTGCCCTCGTTCGTGAAGCCGATGGTACAGAGCAGCGTCGAAGCCTACGCACGCAAGCGGGGGTTCACGAGCATCACCCTGCAGATCATGGACGACTCCAAGAACGAGTCGAATGGCATTGCCTGGTCCCCGGAGGCGGAGCGGCGACTCGACAACATTCCCGATTTCATCCGCCCGATGGCGCGGCGGGAAATCGAACGGCTGGCGCGCGAGCAGGGTGCCACGAGCGTGACGGCCGAGGTGATGGACGAGGCCAAGGACAAGTTCATGAAGTTCATGTAGGCCGGTCACACGAGGCCTGGTCTCTCAGAGGGCTCATCCGGCGCCGGCCGGGTGAGCCCTCTGTCGTTGGAGGGGCGGTGCCGGGCCCGTGCCATCGGTTTTTTTGAACGAAAGACGCCGATGCCCGGACGTCAGTCCGTTGCGTTGACACCCTGACGGACCCTGTGATACACAGCTAGACTGACCTGTGGTGCGGTCCGGCGGCCCGAAACCTAGCCGTGTTGACGGACGTGCAGGAAGGAAAGCCAACTCATGGGCGGCCATAGCCACTGGGCCACCACCAAGCGACACAAGGCGTCCGTGGACGCGAAGCGGGGGAAGCTGTTCACCCGCGTGATCCGCGAGCTGACCATTGCTGCCCGGAGCGGCGGCGATCCGGATATGAATCCCCGGTTGCGTCTGGCCGTTAGCAAGGCCAAGGACGCCAACATGCCCGCCGATACCATGAAGAAAGCCATCCAGCGCGGGACCGGCGAGCTGCCGGGCGTCACCTACGAGGAATTCACCCTGGAGGGCTACGGTCCCGGGGGCACCGCGCTGCTGCTCGAGATCACCTCGGACAATCGGAATCGCACCGTGGCCGAGATTCGAAGCCTGCTCACCAAGAACAGCGGCAACATGGCAGAGGCCGGGGCCGTGTCATGGCAGTTCCAGAAGAAGGGGCTGCTCCTGATCGAGAAGGACAAGGTCGAGGAGGACCAACTGCTCTCGCTCGCGCTGGACGCCGGCGCCGAGGACGTGAAGGTGGTGGACAAGAGCTTCGAGGTGACCACGGCTCCCTCCGACTTCGAGGCCGTGAAAAAGGCCCTGGCCGACGCGAAGGTCGAGATGTCCTTTGCTGAGGTCACCTACGTTGCGCAGAACCAGGTGAAATTAGACGAGAAGGCCGCCGAGCAGATGCTCAAACTGATGGAAATTCTCGACGATCACGACGACGTTCAGAAAGCTCACGCCAACTTCGACATCTCCGACGAGATCATGGAAAAGGTCGGCGCGGCGACCTGAGCGGTCACGCGCCCCACGCGCAACTCTTCTATTCAAGCCCATGATCGCCGCGCTCACCGGCCGGCTGGCCTCGAAGGCGCCCACCCACGTTACCCTTGACGTTCAGGGTGTCGGCTACGACGTTCACATTCCGCTCAGCACCTATTACGCGCTGCCCGAGCTCGACGACGTGACCTCGTTGAGGATTCACACCTATCTTCGGGAGGACGCCATCCTGCTGTACGGCTTTTTCACGAGCGAGGAAAAAGGTGCCTTCTTGTTGTTGACCGGCGTGTCCGGGGTCGGTCCCAAACTTGCCCTGGGTGTGCTGTCGGCCTTGAGCGTGACAGACCTGGTGTCGGCGATCAGGACCGGCGACGTGGAAAAGCTCGAGACCGTGCCCGGCGTCGGCAAAAAATCTGCGGGTCGACTGGCTCTTGAGCTCAAAGACAAGGTCGAACGGCTGGCTCCGCCGCGGCCGTCTCAGTTCGACGCGAAGGGGGCGGCAGGACGCGATGTGGTCGAGGACGCCCAGTCGGCGTTGATCAATCTCGGCTACCGGGCACCCGATGTCGCGCGGCTGCTCAACCGCCTCTCGGGGTCCGGCGGGCCCCCGATTGCGCTCAAGGACCTCATCCGTCAAGCGCTCAAGGAGCTGGCAAGGGGGTAGGTGACATGAACCTGATCGTGCGCACAGTCAAGGCCGGTGTCGTGGCCGGCGTCCTCCTGGCACTCAGTGTCGGGTACCAGGACGCAGCAAAGAGCCAATCGGCGGAGGACGAGACGCCGAGCAATCGGATGGTTTGCGGGTCCTGTCCGGAAGGCTATGCCAAAACGGGAATCACGACCGCCCCGGAGATTTGCAAGGAGGGGGATCCCACCCTGGTCCAATGCGTCCCGGTCGGGAGCCGACTGCTGGCCGTCTGCGGGAGCTGCCCGGACGGGTACTCGACCGTCGGCACCTCCATGGTTCCGTCGCGCTGCGGAAGCGAGGACAACGGCCTGATGAGCCAGTGCCAACTCGATGAATGAGGGTAACTGGGTAAATCGGTAATTGGGTAATTGCGGGAAGAGGTGCAGGACGCCCGCTCCTTGTGGCTTCGAGTTACCCAATTACCCACTTACCTGATTACCTGCCCCTGGAGTGCTAATGGAAGGTCGAGTGTTCAGTGGACAGGCAGCCGAGGAGGAGCGCGGGCTCGAGGCCTCCCTCCGT
This sequence comes from Nitrospiraceae bacterium, assembly GCA_041608595.1. GTDB lineage: Bacteria > Nitrospirota > Nitrospiria > Nitrospirales > Nitrospiraceae > JBFGRM01. The sequence goes on along the minus strand of JBFISJ010000028.1, from coordinate 13,144 downwards.
CCGCAGGCCCTGGGGGACTACGTCGGTCAGGAGCGCATGAAGGAGTCCCTGCGCATCTGCATCGAGGCAGCGAAGCAACGGAAGGAGCCGCTCGATCACGCGATCTTTTACGGGCCCCCCGGGTTGGGCAAAACGACCATCGCCCACATCATTGCCCGGGAGATGGGCGCCGCCATTCGCTCGACGTCGGGGCTCGTCCTGGCGCATGCGGGGGACTTGGCCGCCATCCTGACGAATCTCCAGGAGGGGGACGTCCTCTTCATCGACGAGATCCATCGCATCCCGGCCTCCGTCGAGGAGGCGTTGTACCCGGCGATGGAAGATTTCCAATTGGACCTGGTGGTCGGCCAGGGGCCGTCGGCCCGGACTGTCAAGCTGGAGCTCCCTCCCTTTACGCTGGTCGGTGCGACGACCCGGGCCGGGGCCCTCACCTCGCCGTTGCGGGACCGATTCGGGTTGATCCACCGACTCGAGTTCTACACCGCGGAGGAGCTTCAGGCTATCGTGACCCGCACGGCCGCTCTCCTGGTGGTGCCCGTCGAGCCGGAGGCCGCGGCCGAGATCGCCAGGCGGTCTCGGGGTACACCCAGGGTCGCCAACCGGCTGGTGAGACGGGTCCGGGACTACGCGCAGATCCAGGCCCAAGGCCGCCTCACAGACCAGGTGGCGCGAGATGCCCTGTCCTGGCTTGGGGTGGACGGCGCCGGGCTGGACGACATGGACCGGCGGCTGCTCCAGACCATCCTCGAGAAGTTCAACGGTGGACCGGTCGGCATCGAAGCGCTGGCAGCCGCCTTGAATGAGGACCGGACGACGCTCGAGGACGTCTATGAGCCGTACCTTATCCAATCCGGCTATCTCGAACGCACGGCCCGCGGGCGTCAGGCCACGCGCATGAGTTATGAGCATTTTGGCAAGATGAAGGACCTGCTCCCCTGAGCGGGGGCGGGAGACTCCCTACCAGACGCTGCTCCAGGGGGCAGCCAATCCTGTTGAGAATCCTTGCAAATCTCCGCTCCCATTATGTACTATTTTGATTCTCACCGCGTACATGATCGGAGGGGTGTCCCCGGCACGTCGACCGGTGCCCGGTGAGGCGGGCCACCAGCCCGCGGATGGTGTGTGACCACCCGCGGGCGATGACGAAGGAGCAGCCACCTCCGTGGGATCCGAACCGGACATTCAGCATTATCGACGCGAGATCGACCGCCTCGATGACGCAATTCTGCGCCTCCTCAACGAGCGCGCCCAGCACGTGATCGAGATCGGGAAATTGAAGAAACAGGCGGGGGCTGGCGATCACCTTCATACGCCCGGCCGTGAGGCCGAGGTGGTCGATCGGCTCGTGCGTCAGAACACGGGGCCGTTCCCGAGCGACGCCATCCGGCCGGTCTACCGTGAGATCATGTCCGCCTCACTTTCCCTTGAGGGTCCCCAGAAGGTTGCCTACCTGGGACCCCGGGCCACCTTCACGCACCTGGCCTGCATCCAGAAATTCGGCGAGTCTGCGCAATACGTGCCGGTGAACAGCATCACGGATGTCTTCAATGAAGTGGAGCGAGGACGCGCGCACTTTGGGGTCGTGCCGATCGAAAATTCGACCGAGGGCGTAGTCAATCACACCCTCGATATGTTCATCGACTCCAGTTTGAAGATCTATGGCGAGGTATTGCAGGAGGTCTCGCACCACCTGCTCTCCAAGGCGGGGAGTACGGAGGATGTCAAGAAGGTGTACTCCCATCCGCACGCGATCGCCCAGTGCCGCACGTGGCTGGAGACCAACCTGCCGGACGTCGCCGTCCTCGAGGTTCCGAGCACGGCCCGAGCCGCCGAGCTCTGCCTGGATGACGCGTCCGCGGCGGCCATCGCGTCCGAACTCGCGGCCCAGCTGTATGGGTTGAAGGTGCTCCACGCGCGTATCGAGGACAACATCAATAACTTCACGAGGTTCCTCATTCTCTCTCAGAAGCCGTCCGAGCGGACGGGGAAGGACAAGACCTGCGTCATGCTGTCGGTCAAGGACCGGGTCGGCGCGCTTTACGATCTACTTCGCCCTTTTGCCTCCCACGGGATCAACATGACGAAGATCGAGTCACGGCCGTCGAGGCGTAAGGCCTGGGAGTACCTATTCTTTATCGACGTGGAGGGGCACATCGAAGAGGACCGCGTCAGCAAGGCGCTGGAGGAGATCAAGGGCCGCTGTTTGTTTATGAAAGTACTGGGCTCGTTTCCATCGAATCGCTAAGCCTATGTCGCTCAACGTCAACCGCCATATCGCCTCGCTGGTGCCCTACGTGCCTGGGAAGCCGGTCGAGGAACTGGAGCGCGAGCTCGGCATCGCCCGAGCCGTGAAGCTGGCCTCCAACGAAAATCCGCGCGGTCCCTCGCCCAAAGCCGTCGCGTCCATTGCCGAGACCGCCGCCACGCTCAATCGGTACCCCGACGGCGGCGCCCACAAGCTGCGCGCCGCCCTCGCGCACCGCTGGAAGGTCGACGCGGATCAGGTGATCCTGGGCAACGGGTCAGATGAGGTGTTGGGGCTCCTGGCCCGCGCCTTTCTCGGGCCGGACGACGAAGCCGTGATGGCTGACCGCACCTTTGTCATCTATAAGATGGTCGTGACGGCCTCCCACGCCAAGTCCGTGGAGGTGCCGCTGAAGAACTGGAGACACGACCTACCGGCCATGGCCGACGCCGTGACCCCGCGGACGAAGCTGTTGTTCCTCTGCAACCCAAACAACCCCACGGGCACGATCGTGACGGCCGACGAGGTGGACCGCCTCCTGGCTCGTCTGCCGGAGCACGTGATCGTCGTGTTCGACGAGGCCTATTACGAGTACGTCCGGAGCGCCAGCTTTCCCAATGCCTTGCATCACCTGACCGCGGGTCGGAACGTGGCGGTCCTGCGAACGTTCTCCAAGATTTATGGCTTGGCGGGTCTCCGCATCGGATATGGACTGACAACCACGGAGATCACCGGATATCTGAATCGCGTCCGGCCGCCGTTCAACGCCAACAGCGTTGGCCAGCACGCCGCGCTGGCGGCCCTGGAAGACGAGAATCACGTCGCCGAGAGCCGCGCGATGAACGAGACGCAGCTCCTCCGGCTGCAGCAGGAGCTGGGAAAGTTGGGAATGCACGTCGTGCCCAGCGAGGCGAATTTCCTATACTTCGACACCGGGCGGGACGGCGCCGAGGTGTTTCAGGCCTTGCTCCGTGAAGGCGTGATTGTCCGCCACATGGGGGGGCGCATGTTGCGTGTCACGGTCGGGTTGCCCGACGAGAACAGCCGCTTCCTGGAAGCCTTCGGGAAGGTGCTGGGGCGGTAGCGCCCAGAGGAGACTATGATTATTGTCTTGCGACCAGACGCCAGCGAAGCTCAGGTAGACCACCTCCTGGATCGACTCAGAGAGCTGGGCTTCAAGACCCATCTGTCGAAGGGGGAGGAACGCACCATCGTCGGCATCATTGGAGACGATCGCCTGCTACAAAATCAGCCCCTCACGGCCTTTCCCGGTGTGGAGAGCGTCACGCCGATTCTGGCGCCGTGGAAGCTGGTGAGCCGGGAGTTCAAGCAAGAGAACACGGTGATCGAGGTCGACGGCGTGAAGATCGGGGGCAAGAAGATCGCCATGATGGCGGGACCCTGCGCGGTCGAAAAGCTCGAGCTCACGGTGGGGATTGCCCATGAGGTCAAGGCTGCAGGGGCCAGTATTCTCCGGGGAGGGGCGTACAAACCGCGCACCAGCCCCTACTCCTTTCAGGGCGTCGGGCGTGAAGGTCTCGACTACCTGCTCGAGGCAAAGAAACAGACCGGGCTCCCCGTGGTCAGCGAGATCCTGGATCCACGCGACATCGAGCTGTTCCTCGCCAAGGCCGATATTATCCAGATCGGGGCCCGCAACATGCAGAACTTCGAGCTGCTGAAAGAGGTGGGGTCCTACGACAAACCGGTCCTCATGAAACGAGGCCTGTCGGCCACGATCAAAGAGTTTCTCTTGTCGGCCGAGTACATCATGTCTCGGGGCAACCGGAATGTCATGTTGTGCGAGCGGGGCATCCGGACGTTCGAGACGCAATACCGCAACACACTGGACCTGGCCGCCGTGCCGGCCTTGAAGGAGCTCTCCCATCTGCCGGTCATCGTAGACCCGAGCCACGCCACCGGCAAATGGAACCTGGTGGCTCCCATGGCCAAGGCGGCGGTGGCGGCCGGGGCGGACGGCCTATTGATCGAAGTGCACTCGCAGCCGGAATGCGCGTTGTGCGACGGCGAAGAGTCGATCAAACCGACCAAGTTTAAGGATCTGATGCAAGAGCTGGCCAAAATTGCCAACGCGATCGGGCGTGAGATGTGACCGTGCGAAACGATGCGTGCTGATCTCCCCGTTGTCCCCTGCCTGGCGCTCCCGTGTACGGCCGGTCGTCACACCCGTGAGTAGGGAGCACATGGTCCCCCGTTTCACGCACGTGGCCATCATCGGTGTTGGGCTCATTGGCGGGTCGCTGGGCATGGTCCTCAAGCGGCTGGCGATGGCTGAGACCGTGGTCGGAATCGGCCGGCGGATCGAAAACCTCGAGGCGGCGCAGCGTCTGGGAGCCATCGACCGGTTTGTGCGAGATGCGGCTGAAGGCGTGCGCAACGCCGACCTCGTCGTCCTCGCCACTCCGGTCGATACCTACGAGAGCCAGCTCAGTCTCTGGGGCGAACACCTGGCACGGGGCTGCGTCGTCACCGACGTCGGCAGCGTGAAAGGCCCTTTGGTCGAACGAATTGAGAGCTTGCTCCCACCACAGGTGCACTTTGTTGGCGCGCACCCGATTGCCGGCAAGGAGAAGACGGGCGTAACGGCCGGCTCTCCGGATCTCTTTCGCGGGGCCCGCTGCATCATTACCCCGACCGCGCGCACCAGCTCCGATGCGTTGGGGACCGTGCGCGCTCTGTGGGAGCAAGCCGGCAGCACCGTGCTGACCATGGATCCCTACATGCACGACGAGGTCCTCGGCGCGGTGAGTCACCTTCCCCATGCCGCGGCGTTCTCGCTGATGGCGGCTTTGGGGGAAATCGAGTCTCAGGTGAAGGCGGAACAGGACCTTTTGGCCTTCGGCGGCGGCGGGCTGCGTGATACGACGAGAATCGCGGCCAGCTCCCCGGAAATGTGGCGCGATATCTGCCTCTGGAATCGCGACAATCTCGTGCGCATGATCGAGGTCTATGAACGACACCTGGCGCAGTTCCGGGCGTTGGTCGAAGCCGGCGATGCGGCCGGGCTGGAGGAGCTCATGGCCCGCGCCAAGCACCTTCGCGAACAAGTACACTAGCCGTCTGTCCGCATGGTGGCCCAAGGCATGAAGACACTAACGATCAGGCCGGCCGGCCCCTTGAAGGGAACCATCACGGTCCCCGGCGACAAGTCCATCACCCATCGCGCCATTGTGCTCAGCGCGCTGGCCGAAGGCGAGATCACGATTGCGGGGTACTGTCTCGGCGAAGACTGCCTCAACACCGCGCGCGCCTTCAGAGCGATGGGGATCCAGATTCAGGAGACGCCCGACGCGCTCCGTATCTCTGGGAAGGGGCGGTGGGGTCTGACGGAGCCCGACCGGCCGCTCGATTGCGGAAATTCAGGGACCGGCATTCGGTTACTGGCCGGCCTGCTGGCGGGGCAGGATTTCTTCACCGTCCTGACTGGGGACGAGTCGATCAGGCGCAGGCCGATGGGACGGGTCGTCCGGCCGCTTCGCCAAATGGGTGCCACGATCACCGGCCGGAAAGGTGGGGAACTGGCCCCGCTGGCGATCTCGGGCAGTCGCCTTCGCGGCATCACGTACGAGTCGCCCGTCGCCAGCGCGCAGGTGAAATCGGCGCTGCTTCTGGCCGGGCTGTTCGCCGAGGGCACAACGCGCGTGGTCGAGCCCAGGCCGTCGCGCGATCATACCGAACGGATGCTCAGCAGTCTGGGCGTGCCCATTCGTGTCGACGGCACGACGGTGGAGATCGAAGGGCGGCAGGCGGTGGGCTGGGGCGGTGCACGGACGATGGTGGTGCCGGGTGACCTTTCTGCCGCCGCGTTTTTCGCCGTCGCGGCCTCGGTGATTCCCGGCTCCGACGTGACCCTGCAGGGGGTGGGTGTCAATCCGACCCGGAGTGGATGTCTCGACATCCTGCGAGAAATGGGGGGCAACCTCCAACTGCTCCGGCAGCGCGAAGAGGGCGGGGAGCCCGTGGCAGATCTCCGCATCCGATCCGCGGCGTTGCACGGCGTGAGAATCGGGGCCGAGCGCATTCCTCAGACTATTGATGAGTTCCCGATCCTCTTCGTGGCAGCGGCTCTGGCCGAAGGGGACACCGAAATCACGGGGGCCGAAGAGTTGAGGCACAAAGAGAGCGATCGGATTGCCACCATGGCTTCGGAGCTGGGGAAGATGGGCGCGGGGATCGAGGAGGCCCCGGACGGGGTCCGCATCAGGGGCGTCCGCCGTGGAGCCACACCCCCGCTGAAGGGGGGGCGCTTGACCAGCCACGGGGACCATCGGGTCGCGATGTCGTTGGCTGTTGCGGCCTTGCTGGCCGATGCGCCGGTCCACATTGACGGGGCGGACTCGATCGAAACGTCGTTCCCCGGATTCGAAAGCAAGCTATTGGAATTATTGACTTCATCCTGGGGAGAGCTATAATACGCAGCCGGTCTTCTGATAGCTTGCAGGAACGAGCCTCCGCCCGGAGCTTCGTCGTCACCATTGACGGGCCCGCAGGTGTGGGGAAAAGTACCGTCGCGAGGCTGCTGGCCTCGCGCCTGGGGTATCTCTACCTCGATTCCGGAGCCCTGTACCGGGCCCTCGCCTGGAAGGTCAACGCGTCCGGCGTAGACCCGACGTACCCGGACGCCGTGTCCGCGCTCCTGCCCGCGACTACCGTCACGCTCGAGCCGGCGCTGGGTTGCACGCGCGTGCTCGTCGATGGACAGGACGTTGCCGAGGAGATCAGAACACCGGAGATCAGTGCGATTGCTTCGGTCGTGTCCGCCTATCCGACTGTGAGAGAGTGGTTGCTGCCGGTGCAGCGCGGGATCGCGGCTGGCCGGGGTACCGTGGCGGAAGGGCGCGATCTCGGCACGAAGGTGTTTCCGCAAGCCGATGTGAAGTTTTTCCTGGATGCCGACGTCCAGGTACGTGCCGAGCGGCGCCACCGGGACATCCGGGCTTCGGGGCATGCGGCCGGTTTGGACGAGACGAGACGTGAGATCGAGGCGCGTGACAATCGGGATCGCACGCGCACGCAGGCGCCGCTGGTCGTGCCGCCGGACGCCTGTTCGATCGACACGTCGAAGCTGCAGGTCGAGTCTGTCGTCGCGCGGATGCTCGAGGTGATCGAAGCTAAGCTGTGAGCGGTTTTTTTTATGGATGCTTTCGGGGCCTGTTCATCGCCATCGGTCGGGTGCTGTTCCGGTTTCGGACCGTCGGCACGGAACACATGCCCAGGCATGAAGGGCTGCTCGTTGCCGCGAACCATGCCAGCTATCTCGACATTCCGGCATTGGGGTGCGCGCTGCCACGACGGGTTTATTATCTTGGACGTTATGACCTCTTTCCGAATCGCCTCCTCGGGGGGATCCTCCGCAGCCTCGGCTGGATCCCCATGCGGCACTACCGTCTCGATCGCGAAAGCTTCCGGACGGCGATCGAGCTCATCAAGGGAGGCAAGGCTGTCGTTATCTACCCCGAGGGGACGCGGTCGAAGGACGGCCGGCTCGGGCCCGGCAAACCGGGCATCGGCATCATCGTTGCGGAGACGGGCTGTCGCGTCTTGCCGGTCTACCTTGAGGGGACCCACGACGTCCTTCCGGTGGGGGCAAGGTGGCCTCGGCTTCGCCCCATCCGGGTGCGAATCGGCGAGTCCATTGATTTTTCATCGGACGCCGCGCAGTATGCAGGAAAGCAATTCTTTCAACACGTCAGCCGGACCGTCATGGAACGGATCGCCGAGCTCGGGGCGGTTGCGCAGCCGACGCCGCGATCCGGAGGCTCTGAACGGGCAGGGAAGCCCGAGAGCCAACCGGCAGCCGGACCTCGCCATGCTGAGTGAGGTCTCGGTTGCATTCACCCATCAGCACCCGACCGCAGTCGGACGATTGGAAGCGCGTTTATGAATAGCAGCACGAAGCAGACAGACGAGCAGTTGGATCGGGGCGCCCTTGCTGCGCTCTATGAAGAAACGTTCCGCAACTTCGACGAGGGGACCATCACCGATGGCCGTGTCGTTGCGATCAGCCGCGACAAGGTCGTCGTGGATATCGGCTACAAGTCCGAGGGGATGATCGCCTCGGACCAGTTCTCTTCCGAGGACCTTGAGAACTTGAAGGTCGGCGACTCGGTGCAAGTGTACATCGAAGAGCGGGAGGACGCGGAAGGGAATCTCGTCTTGTCCAAGGAAAAAGCGGACAAGATGAAAATCTGGGAAGAGCTCGAAAAAGCCTACAAGGACGAGACCGTGATCGAGGGGCGCGTGCTCTCTCGGATCAAAGGCGGCATGATGGTCGACATCGGCGTGAAGGCCTTTTTGCCCGGCTCCCAGATCGATCTCCATCCCGTCCGGGACCTGGACTCCCTCGTGGGCAAAACCTTTCAGTTGAAGATCATCAAGATCAATCATCGGCGGGGCAATGTGGTGGTCTCGCGCCGCGTGCTCCTCGAGGAATCCCGCGACAAGAAGCGCCAGAGCACACTGGCGACCCTCAAGGAAGGACAACTGATCGAGGGGACCGTCAAGAACATCACGGACTACGGGGCCTTTATCGATCTCGGCGGCATTGACGGGTTGCTCCACATCACGGACATGTCCTGGGGCCGTGTCGGCCATCCGTCCGAGGTGTTTTCCGTGGGCGACCGGGCAGGCGTGGTGGTGCTCAAGTACGACCGGGAAACCGGCCGCATTTCGTTGGGCTTGAAGCAAAAAACCGCCGATCCCTGGACCAGCGTCGACTCTCGGTATCCCGTCGGCACACGCGTGCGCGGCCGCGTCGTCAGCCTCACGGATTACGGCGCGTTCGTGGAGTTGGAACCGGGCGTCGAGGGGCTCGTGCACGTCTCCGAGATGTCGTGGACGCATGAGGTGCGACATCCCTCGCGGATCGTGTCGGTCAGCGACCAGGTTGAAGCGGTCGTGCTCAACGTTGATTCCGCCAATCGCAAGATCTCCTTGGGCATGAAGCAGACGGCACCGAATCCCTGGGACATGGTGGAAGGCCGTTACCCGCCCGGAACCCGGATTGAAGGCAAGGTCAAGAGCCTGACCGATTTCGGCGCTTTTGTGGCCCTCGAAGAAGGCATCGACGGTCTGATTCACATCTCCGACATGTCGTGGACCAAGCACATCAAACATCCGTCGGAGGTCTTCAAGAAGGGGCAAAAGGTCGAGGCGGTGGTGTTGCGGATCGACAAGGAGAAGGAGCGGTTGTCCCTGGGCTACAAGCAGCTTTCCGAGGATCCCTGGGACACCGAGATCCCCGGACGTTACCAAGTCGGCGACACGGTGAACGGGAAAGTCGCGAAGATCACGGACTTCGGCGTGTTCGTCGAGCTCGACGGAGGTGTCGAAGGATTGATCCATATCAGTGAGTCCGGGATGGATCCCCAGGCAAAACTGGAGGATCGATTCAAGTTGTCCGAGGATGTGACCGCGAAGATCATTCGTGTGGATCCCGAGGAACGGAAGATCGCCCTCAGCCTCCGCGAGCATCAGATGGATTCGGAGCGCCGGCAGGTCGACGAATACAATGCAAGCCAGGGTGATGTGGACCAGAGCCTGGCGCGTGCGGCAAAGACGAGTAAAAAGCGGGCCACCCCGGAGTCCGAGGATGATTCCTAGGCCGCTTCACTCAAGGCATCATGGCTGAAGAGACCGCCAACCAGTCCGATCGGGTGCGCAAGCCGTTCCGGCTCGTCCTGTGGATTCTTCTGGCCGGGTTCGGCGTGCTGATCCTGAGCAATCTGCTCTTGGCGGATGTGGACCTCGGCGTCGAGGACCGGGTCGGGCTCATCCGGGTCGAGGGCGCCATTCTCGATGCGCAGGAGACGGTCTCCGAGCTCAAACGGTTCGGCAAGAGTCCCTCAGTCAAGGCGATTGTGCTCCGGATCGACAGCCCGGGAGGCGGTGTCGTGCCCTCGCAGGAGATCCATGACGCGGTGATCCGTGTGCGGAGCGAAAACAACAAGAAAGTCGTCGCATCCATGGGCACGGTGGCAGCATCGGGCGGGTATTACATCGCGGTGGCCAGCGATCGCATCATGGCCAATCCGGGCACGCTGACGGGCAGTATCGGGGTCATTATGGAGCTGGCCAATCTCCAGGGGTTGTTGAAAAAGGTGGGGGTCGAGAGCGTCGTCATTAAGAGTGGTGCACACAAGGATCTCGCGTCACCGTTTCGCAAGATGAGCACGGAGGATCGCAAGATTTTGCAGGCCGTGCTCGATGATGTTCATGAGCAATTCATCGAGGCTGTGGCCGAGGGACGTGCGCTGGATCTTGCCGACGTCCGGTCACTGGCTGACGGGCGCATTTTCACGGGGCGTCAGGCGCGCACCGCTCGGCTGGTGGATGAGCTTGGGAATCTCGACGATGCCATTCAGACCGCGGCGGAGCTTGCCGGAATCGAGGGGAAACCGACCGTGGTCGAGCCACGCCGACCGTTTTCGATTCGTGAATTGATTGAGAGCCATTTCTTCGGCTCGTTGCCCAAGCTCCATTTCCAGCCGGGCATAAGCCTGAAGTATGTAATGACCTTTTGAACGTCCCTTCGGTCTGGACGGAGCGCGGTCGCGGCTGTGGACGGGCGACCGGGGATGGGAGATCAGACATGACGAAAGCGCAAATCATCGAGCGGGTCTCGGAGCAGGTCACCACCCTGACCAAGCGCCAAGCGGAGATCGTCGTGAACACGATGTTCAACAGCATCCGCGACTCCCTCCAGCGGGGCGACAAGACAGAAATCCGGGGGTTCGGGAGCTTCCGTCTGAGGTCACGGCGAATGAAGGAAGGCCGGAATCCCAAGACCGGCGCGACCGTGTCGGTGCCCGCCAAGAAGGTGCCGTTTTTCAAGGCCGGCAAGGAACTCAAGGAGCAACTGAACAAGTAACAGGGCTGAGCCACAGGGACCACCATGGCGACCGATCACCCGCGAGAAGAGACGCTGACGGCGGATATTGTCTGGACCGAGGAGGCCTTACAACGCATGGAGCGTGCACCGATCTTTCTTCGTGGCATGGTGAAACGTCTTGCGGAGAAGAAGGCGCGCGAGCTGGGACATCGGGAAATCACGGCGACGCTCCTGGATCAGTTTAAAAGCCAAATGATGGGCCGGATGGGTGGGGCGGCAGGGATGACAGCGGCGGCGGAAACGCTGGAGCAAGGAGGCGTGCCCTGGACGGCCGCGGCCCAGGAACGATTAGAGACCGTCCCCGAGTTCATGCGTCACATGATCAAACAGATCGCGGAGGAAGTGGCCACCGAACGCGGGCATCTCGAGGTCAACGTGGAGCTGTTCGAGAAGGTGGAGGCGATGGGCGAAATCAGGGAAGCCGTCGGGCCGCCGATGGAGTGGACGGAAGGCGCCCTGGCACGGCTCCAGGCGAAAATACACACGTCGCCGGCGATTGCGATGGATTTCGTCGCAGACATGGTCAAGCGGGACGCGGAGGACCTGGCCAGGGAGCGGGGGTTCACGCGAATCGACGAGGAGACACTGATCAGTTTGTGGGATGCACCCCAGGCGGACATTCTCTGGACCGACGAAGCGTGGAAGCGCCTGCAGACCTCCCCCGATTTCGTTCGGAGCGGGATCCGAAAGGCCGCCGAGCGTCGAGCTCGGAAGCTGGGATTAAAGGAGATCGATTCCGAGCACCTGACCAAATTCCGGAACGAGGCGATGATGAAAGCCGTCAAGCGTATCCGGAGCTTCGGCTATCGCGAGCTGACGTTTGATGCATTCGAGGATGCCCTGGAAAGGGTCAAGCGTCTTCAGGGCAACGAGCAGGCGGAGAAGCGTCTCGCAGAAATCCGCGAGTATATGAAGAAAAGACCGGAGATGGGAACGCTGGGCGAGGAACTGATGGAGCGATTTCGAAAGTACCTGAAGGGCGAGGGCACATTGTAGCGCTCAGCCGCCAGCGCATTCCGGCGCCAACACCCGCACGCTCACCTGAGACCACAGGTCTCCCGCAACAGGCCGCCGGCCAGAACCTCAACAGCACCCGCTCAGGACAAGGCTCTGGACCGCAAAACTCTCCCCCTTCCGGGGGCGGTGCGCCATTCCAGACCGGTCGACGAACGACGTCCCTGTCAATGGGCCCCGGCTTCCTGTTTCGGCCAGAACAGATGGCGAATTTGCGGTAGTTGCGCGTTTTCGAAATTCGGGATGTCGTAAAGGCACCGATCTATCGTGGCCACTTCCTCCGGTGTGAAGTCTAGCGTGACCTTCTTCTTCCAGAACTGATCGAAGGTCTGGTAATCGCCCGCCTTCGGACGCTGCGCCACAAGCTCCTGCATCTTTTTGAATCCCGGTGTGTCTACTCCGGGAATCCGACCATTATTCCGATCGATGCACCACTTGACGACTTCGGCGATGCCGTACATCGACAGCTCAATCTTGACCTTTTCAGCCATGCCAAGTTCCTCCTTTTCGCGCGCATTGTACCGCAGTTGGATCTCCGGCTTCCAGGGGGGGAGTTCGCGCCGGCGGTGGCTGCCGTGGGCGTGCCGACACGTTGCCAAGCCACCGGGCGGAATGTATACTCAGCCCGCACCGAAGCTCAAGATCATGCTGAGTGGCGTCTTAGGGCGGAGCCGGAAGCCGGTATGAGGAAAAAAAGCAAGCCGCACAACCGAATCGTGTCGGTCCTCGGCCTGACGATGATGTTGGCCGTGTCGATCCTGGCGAGCTGCACGCAGAAGGAGCCCTATGAGCCGCCCGACCTTCTGTACTTGTTTGCCACCTACGAGGTCGGGAAGAATCCCACCTCGGTGTCGACGGGCGACTTTAATCAGGACGGCACGACTGACATCATTACGACCAATATCGGAAACAATACGCTGTCTCTCCTGTTCGGAAACGGGGACGGGACCTTCAGACCTCAGGTGACGGTTCCG
>JBFISJ010000027.1:0-19849 GCA_041608595.1 Nitrospiraceae bacterium | reverse complement strand
TCGACCGAAAAGCACGGCGAGGAGTTGCTGGAGGAAGCCGTCGAGATTCTCGAGGAGGAGCACCCGGAGCCGCGCCCCCCCGTGGTGACGATCATGGGGCACGTCGATCATGGCAAGACGTCCCTCCTCGACGCCATTCGACAGACGAAGGTTACCGAGCAGGAAGCGGGGGGCATCACCCAGCACATCGGCGCCTACACCGTGCAGGTAAACGGAAAGAGCGTGACGTTCCTGGATACCCCAGGTCACGAAGCCTTTACTGCCATGCGCTCGCGAGGCGCCAAGCTGACCGACGTCGTCGTGCTAGTCGTGGCCGCCGATGACGGCGTCATGCCGCAAACGGTCGAGGCCATTAATCATGCCAACGCGGCTGGGGTGCCCATCATCGTAGCGATCAACAAGATCGACAAGCCGAACGCCAACGTAGAACGGGTCAAGAACGCCTTGACTGAGCACAACTTGATTCCTGAATCGTGGGGCGGTCAGACGATCTTTGTGGAGGTGTCAGCTAAGCAAAAGATCGGGTTGGAGTCCGTGCTGGAGATGATCTTGCTCCAGGCGGAGGTCATGGAATTGAAGGCCGATCCCAAGCGGCCGGCCAAAGGGCTGGTCATCGAGGCCAAACTGGATCGTGGCCGGGGCGCGGTGGCCACCGTCCTGGTGCAGAGCGGCACACTCAGGGTGGGCGATGCCTTCGTGGTGGGCAGCTTCAGCGGGCGCGTGCGCGCGCTCATCTCCGACACGGGCCAGAAGGTCACGAAGGCCGGACCGTCGACACCCGTGGAGGTGATCGGGCTCCCCGGTGTCCCCTCCGCGGGCGACCAGTTCGTGGCGGTCAAGGACGAGCGTGTCGCGCGGGAGATCGCCGAGGCGCGGATGCAGAAGCAGCGGACCGCGGAGCTGTCTGCCGGCACGGCTCGCGTCAGCCTGGACGATCTATACACAAAGATCCAGGAGGGCGAAGTCAAGGAGCTGTCGCTCGTGATTAAGGCGGATGTCCAGGGGTCTGCGGAGGCGCTGACGCAGGCGGTCGAGAAACTGTCGGCCCCGGCCGTGAAATTGCGGGTCATCCACCGTGGCGTCGGCGGCATTACCGAAACGGACGTCATGCTGGCTTCTTCGTCCGGCGCGATCATCATCGGCTTCAATGTGAGGCCCGAATCAAAGGCCGCCAATCTGGCGGAGCAACAGGGTGTCGACGTTCGTCTGTACTCCGTCATATACGACGTCGTGGGCGACATCAAAGCCGCGATGGAGGGCCTGCTCGAGCCGACGATCAAGGAGCGCGTGCTCGGTCGGGCGGAGGTCCGCCAGATCTTCAGCATTCCCAAAGTCGGCACCGTGGCCGGTTGTTACGTAGTCGAGGGAACCATTGCACGGTCCAATGCCGGTGTGCGCGTGGTGCGCGATCACGTCACGGTCTACGAGGGCAAGCTCGGGTCGCTCCGACGGTTCAAAGACGATGTTCGTGAGGTGCAGCAGGGCTACGAGTGCGGCATGGGAGTGGAAAATTTCAATGACGTGAAAGTCGGGGATATCCTCGAAGTTTTCGTTCATGACAAGGTCGCCACGAAACTCTGACGCCAGATTTCCCATCCTCTTCAGGCATCATTGCTGCGGGCATGATTATAGGGCTGTGTACGATTGAGCTGTTCATCCCCGACGCCCACTCCCTCAAGGCAAAGCGACAGATACTGTTGAGCCTGAAGGAACGCCTGCGCAGCAAATTCAATCTGTCCGTGGCCGAGGTGGGCGATCAGGACTTGTGGCAGAAGGCCATGCTTGGTCTCGCCTGCGTGGCCAACGAAAGTGCCCACGTTAATCGGGTTCTGGATCAGGCCCTGAATGTCGTGCGGTCGATCCCGACCATCGAGTTGGTCAGGAGCCGGATTGAGCTGTTGTGAACACGATGGTCCCGCGTCCAATCAGGTCCGAAGCCCGCGCCGTCGAAAGAACATCGAGCGTTGAGTGGCAAAGCCGGGATACAAACGAGCCGCGCGCGTCGCGGACCAGATTCGAATGGAAATCGCCGACATTCTGCTGCGGAAGACCAAGGACCCGCGGCTGCATGCCGTCACTGTTACGGACGTCGAGCTGACCGACGATCTCAGGCTGGCGAGAATCTACGTCACCACCATCCAGCAGGGTGAGGCAGAAGCGCTCGCCATGTCCGGGCTGCAGCGGGCGGCCGGGTTCATCCGGGGAGAGTTGGGCAAGCGCTTGTCGCTGCGCTACAATCCGTCCCTCGAGTTCCACAAGGACATCAGCGGGCCGCGCGGTGATCGGATCCTTGCGCTGCTGCAGGGCTTGCAGCCGGAATCAGGCGGGGAGATCGAGGGCGGCGAGCCTCCTTGGGAACGAGGGTCCGAGCGGACGGAGGAGGAGCCAGAGCAATGAACGCGGGGGTCGTCGAGACACAGACGGTGACGGACGGGGTGCTAAACGTCAACAAGCAGCCCGGCTGGACGTCGCACGACGTCGTGGCCAAGCTGCGGGCGGTGCTGGGGGTGCGACGGATCGGTCACGCGGGCACGCTCGATCCGTCGGCGACGGGCGTGCTCCCGGTCCTGGTGGGCAAAGCCACTCGCATCGCCGAATACCTCGTCAAATGGGACAAGGAATATCGCGTCGTGCTGCGACTCGGCGAGACCACCGATACGCAAGACGCCTCGGGGAGCGTGCTGGAGACCCGATCGGTCGAGGGCATGACATCCCAACTCATCCGCGGGGTGGTCGCAGGATTCGTGGGGTGTCAGCAGCAACTCCCCCCGATGTATTCCGCCGTCAAGGTGAAGGGGGTCCCGTTGTACAAGGCGGCGCGGTCCGGCCGCACCGTGGAACGGGAGACGCGTGAGATCGTCGTGCACGACATCGCGGTGGTTGAGATCGCCGGGCACGACGTCACCCTCCTGGTGCGGTGCTCGAAGGGAACCTACATTCGGACCCTCTGCGCCGATATTGGGGAGACTCTAGGCGTGGGCGGTCACGTGCGAGAGTTGGCGCGGACGCGTGTCGGCCCCTTGCGCGTGGAGGACGCCTTGACGGTGGACGAAATCGCGGCGCGGCAGGGCCGCGGCGAGCTGGGTGAGCGGCTGATGTCGATGGATCAGGCGCTCGGTGAGCTGCCCGTGGTCTCGCTGGACCAACCGACCGCGGGCCGCGTCGTGCACGGGGTGCCCGTGCCATGGGACGCGATACGCGGAGAGGTCGGGGCCGGCCGGCCGGCAGGGACGCTCGTGCGATTGAAGGATCCAAGCGGGCGGCTGCTCGCGCTGGGATCCCTCCCGCAGTCCGGTGGCGAATCGACGCGGTCAGCTTCGGCCCTCGCGATCGTCAAAGTCTTTGCGGACCCATAGACGGGCGGACAACCGAGCCTGCGCGTCGCACAAGCCGTGGCAGCACGGCCCCTCGACGCGAAGAAACTGGGACATTCACTAGAGGGAGTGGAGGAGCGGAAGATGGCCTTTACGGGAACTCAGAAAAAAGACATCGTGCACCAATTCAAGCAGAACGAAAAGGACACCGGGTCGCCGGAAGTGCAAATCGCCGTGCTGTCAAACCGGATCGGGTATTTGACGGAGCACTTCAAGCTTCACAAGAAGGACCATCATAGCAGGAGGGGATTGCTGCAGATGGTCAGCCGGCGACGACGCCTGCTCGACTACCTGCGGCACAGGGATCAAGCCCGCTATCGGGCGGTGATCGAGCGGTTGGGAATCCGCAAGTGACACTTCGCCCGCCGACGCTGCGGCGAGGATCGCTGCGGCTCGGGCGGGGCTGTCACGCAGATGAACACGGAAATAGGCTGAAGAAGGGGGAGCGGTTTGCGGTTAGCGGTCAGTGGTAAGGAGGGACCTTGGGAGGACAAGTTTCGTTGTTCCCCTTACCCCTCATCCCTGACCCCTTACCCATTTTCAGAGTATTTCTGTGGGCATCTGGGTGACAGGGTTGAGAGGAGATCGTGAGATTATGGTACACGCAGTCGAACTGGAGATCGCCGGTCGCACATTGCGGCTGGAGACCGGTCGGGTCGCCAAGCAAGCGGGCGGCGCGGTCTGGGCCTCGTATGCCGACACGGTCGTGCTCGCCACGGCCGTCGGGTCGCAAACGGTCAGGCCGGGAATCGACTTCCTTCCGCTGACAGTCGATTACCTGGAAAAAACCTATGCCGCGGGCAAGATTCCCGGCGGCTATTTCAAGCGCGAGGGACGCCCCTCCGAAAAGGAGGTGCTGACCAGCCGCCTGATCGACCGGCCGTTGCGGCCCCTCTTCCCGGAAGGGTATTACTTCGAAACCCAGGTGATCGCCGCCGTCCTGTCGGCGGACCAGACCGGGACCTCGGACGTGGTCGGGATCACCGCGGCTTCGGCGGCGGTCGCGCTGTCCGATATCCCGGTCGAGGCGCCCATTGCGGGCGTCAGGATCGGTCGGGTGAACGGCCAGTTCGTGGTGAACCCGGACCTCGCCACCTGCGAGACGAGCGACTTGAGCCTCGTCGTGGCCGGGACCGACACGGCGGTCATGATGGTCGAGGGCGGCGCGAACCAGTTGCCTGAGGCCACCATGATCGAGGCCATTGAGCTGGCGCACAGCGAGATCAAAAAGATTATCGCCAAAATCCGCGAGCTTCAGGCACGGGCCGGAAAGCCGAAGCGGCAGGTGATCACGGAGAAGATCGATCCCGCCCTGGCCGAGCAGGTCCGGCAGTTGGTCGCGACCCCCATTCGTGAGGCGATCCTGATTCCCAACAAGAGTGCGCGGCAGGAACGATTGACCGCCCTCCTCGAGGAGACGCTGCACAAGCTCAAAACGGACGAGAACCCCGACCGCCAGCGCCATATCAAGCTGGTTTTTCACGAGCTCGAGTACAGTGAAGTCCGCGACATGATCCTCGAAAAGCGAGTGCGGGCTGACGGCCGCGGGCCAAGCGACATTCGCGCCATCACCTGTGAAGTCGGGGTCCTGCCACGGACGCATGGGTCGGCCTTATTCACGAGAGGCGAGACACAGAGCCTGGCCGTCGTCACGCTGGGGACCACGGAAGATGAGCAGCGCATCGATGCGCTGGAAGGGCAATACTTCCGCACCTTCCTGCTCCACTACAACTTCCCGCCGTTCAGCGTGGGGGAGGCCCGGCCGCTCCGATCCCCGGGTCGTCGGGAGGTGGGCCACGGCGCGCTGGCGGAACGCGCGCTGAAACCTGTCCTGCCCACGAAGGAAGAGTTCCCCTACACCCTACGACTCGTCTCGGACATTCTCGAGTCGAATGGCTCCTCCTCGATGGCGACCGTCTGCGGGGGCACCCTCGCGATGATGGATGCAGGCGTGCCGATCAAGGAGCCCGTTGCCGGTATCGCGATGGGGCTCATCAAGGAAGGGGACCGGGTTTTGGTGCTCTCGGACATCCTGGGGCTGGAAGATCACCTCGGCGACATGGACTTCAAGGTGACGGGCACCAGGCATGGTGTGACGGCGCTACAGATGGACATCAAGATCGGGGGCATCACCGCGGACCTGATGCGCCAGGCCTTGGAGCAGGCCAGAACCGGCCGGATGCACATTCTAGAGCGGATGAACGAATCGCTTCAAAGCCCGCGCTCGGCACTCTCGCCTTTCGCCCCGCGCATTTTCACGCTGAAGATCAAGACGGACAGAATCCGCGATGTCATCGGGCCGGGTGGTAAGACCATCCGCGGCATCATCGCGGAGACGGGGGTCAAGATCAACGTGGACGACAGCGGCACCATCACCATCGCCGCGGTCGACGGGGCGGCGGCGCAAAAGGCCATCGACGCGATCAATCGTCTGACGGAGGAGGTGGAGGTCGGCAAGATCTATCTCGGCATCGTTCGGAAGATCATGGACTTCGGCGCGTTCGTCGAGGTCTTGCCGGGCACGGACGGCCTGGTCCACATTTCGCAATTGGCGCATCACCGCGTTAAAGCCGTGACGGACGAGGTCAGGGAGGGGGAGCAAGTCCTCGTCAAAGTGCTGGAGATCGACAAGCAGGGCAAAATCCGGCTCAGCCGAAAGGAAGCCATGGAGCCGACGTCCAAACCGCCGGAGCGGGAGCCCGCTGCGGGGTAGCGACGCATGTACCGCAAGCTCGTGTTGGACAACGGCGTCCGGGTGGTGGCCGAGCGCCTGCAGGCCACCCGATCGGTCACCATCGGCGTGTGGGTCAATGTGGGCTCGCGTGATGAGCGGCCCGGGCAGGAGGGCGTGTCGCATTTTCTGGAGCACATGTTCTTCAAGGGCACCCGGCGGCGCTCCGCCACGCAGATCTCGCGCGAGACCGACGCGCTCGGCGCGGAAATGAATGCCTTCACGACACGTGAGGCGACCGCGTTCTATGTGAAGGTGGTGGATCAGCATGCCCGCCCGGCCGTCACCCTTCTGGCCGACTTGTTTCACAATTCCCGGTTCGCGACCAGGGAGCTGGAAAAGGAAAAGCAGGTGGTGCTCGAGGAGATTCGGATGGTCCAGGACGATCCGGAGGATCTGCTCCAGGATCTGCATGTTCAGCACCAGCTGCGGAGGCATCCGCTCGGGAAGCCGATCCTGGGCCAGCCCGCCATCATCCAGCGCATCCGGCGCGGGGATCTGTGCGACTACGTGGCCAGCCACTACGTCCCTGAGCGCACGGTCGTCGCGATGGCCGGCAACTTCGACTGGAGCGCGACGCTCCCGCTGCTGGACAAGACCTTCGGTCGTTTTGAACGGAGCGGGGAGCCAATCCCCCGGCGCTGGCCGGCGAGCGTGGGTGGCGGGCTGCTGGTAAAGAAAAAGCCGCTGGAGCAGGCCCACATTTGTCTCGGCCTGCAGGGCGTGCCCATCGACCACAAAGACCGATATGCAGCCTATGCGCTGAACACCGCGCTGGGAGGTGGTGTGAGCTCGCGGCTGTTCCAGCAGGTGAGAGAGGAGCGCGGGTTGGCGTACAGCATCTATTCGTACCTGTCCTCCTACTCGGACACGGGCACCTTGACGGTCTACGCCGCGACTCGACCGCATGAGGCTCCGCGGGTGCTCGAGCTCGCCTGCAGGGAGATGCGGAGGCTGCGGTCACATGGACTGACGCGGAAGGAGCTGAATCGCGCCAAGAACCAGATGAAGGGTGGCCTGATGCTGGGCCTGGAAAGCACACATAGTCGCATGAACAAGCTGGCGAAAGACGAGTTGCATCAGGGACGCCACGTGTCCCTAAAGGAAATGCTGGGAGCCATTGACCAGGTTTCGCTGGATCGGGTCCACCGGCTCGCCTCGACCATCCTCGACCTGAACACCCTCTCCGTCACCGCCCTCGGGCCTGTCTCGCACAAGTCTCTCGAAGCCAGCTTGCGTTAGCAGGGGCTCGGCCCTCCCATTTCGTTGGGCTCCGAGGAGGCCTCCGTCGAGGCTCCCTTCTCAGACGATAAATTCTCTGAAGCCTTTGGGAAAATAGCGATTTTTTGGCTACGGGCCCGACGGATGGACGGCCAACTAAGTCCTTGACACGTTATACCGATTTCGCTACCATGCGGCCTCCTGACGGGAGAATCCTGACCAAAACCGAGCACGGAAACGAGAAATCGAGGAGCGCGGAAAGGGGGTGGACATTCGCGAAATCTTTCCATTACGATTGCGTTCGGTCTCTTCCTTTAGCATCTTTCAGAGTCATGTGAAGGTCCGCACATATTCCTGAGGTCTTGATGTTTCGATATTTAAGGAGGTATGACGTATGAAGAGAGTGGTTCTCATAGCCACAGCATCGCTCTTTTTGATGTCTCTCATCTTTGTCGGGTACGCGATGGCGGCCGACGAGGCTGCCACGATCGGCAAGACGACCTTGAAGGCGGAGAAGGTAAGCAGCCTGAAGGGCCGTGTGTATGCCCAGTGGGCAGACAATCCGGACGGCGAGGTTCTGTTCGGCATTCTGTATTGGAACACCAGTGATCCGGCCTCGGGGGAGCCGAGCGGGCGTGCATCGACGATGTATGACGTCACGCCGCCGGATCCCCTGTTCGTGTGCTGCGCCTGGGGATTCACGGGCGGAACGGAAAAGAACAACCCCTACGCCGGCCACTATAGCCCGGGCAGCACGGTCCGCCTGAAGGTCAAGGACAAGGCGCTCATGGACCAGATCATCAAGGCGTCCCAGGACCTGGTTGCCATGGAAGTGAGCCTGAGCGGTCGGACCATCACCGGGTTCAAGGTCATTAAAGCTGACTAAGGCTCATTCACGAGTTCATCGATTCTTCATAGTGTAGGGAGGGAGGAACTTATGAGAACTCATTTCAAAGCCTTGGTGGTGTTGGCGGCCGTCGCCTTCGTCATGGGGCTCGTCTCCACCGCCTTTGCGATCGAGGCATTCCAGGAGCGCTTCGAGTGGGGTGACATGAGCAAGCCGACCAAGATCCAGGGTCGGGTCATCGTCGTCGACCCCTACGACAAGGCCGTCTGGCTCAACGTCGCCGTGTACGGCGGCAACGCCGAGAGTGGCTTGTGGTGGCAGAGAATGCATCCTGGCAAGAATATCAAGTTCTACGCCAAGGACGACAACGTGTGGAAGCAGCTGAGCGGCATGGCCCGCTCGGGTGTCGGGCCCGCGGCCGCGAAGAGCGTGCCGGCTTCTTCTGAAGCCACGATGGTCGAGGTCGTGGCGACCGAGCCGGAGCAGAACTATCGGGTGGTCCACTCCGTGAAGACGATTCCGGACGTGGCGGGATCACCGGACAAGCCGGTCAGCATCGGCGCGCTGCAGGCCGGCTGCTCGGCTAAGGCTTCGGATGAGACGTGCGCGGCCAAGCAGAAGCTGGCCGCGGCTCCCAAAGCCACGCCCCGCATGCAGTACGATGTCATGCTGCCGGGCGGAAAACCGATCGGCGGCTTTATCCCCTCTTCGGGGGCGTATAACAACCCCTGATCGATTTCGAGCGCGACGGGTTGAAGCTAGGCGGCGCCTCATCATGGGGCGCCGCCTTTTTTTTGGCCTCGAGCAGGGTTTTTTCTGTCATTCCTGCGGGAGCAGGGATCGCGCGGGGATGGCGAAAGGCGCAGGGGTGCATCCCTACCGTTCAGGGGGATCGGGTGAGGCGTCACCGAGGCGTCGCTGAAGCTCGGCGAGCTTGTTGAGCGCATCGAGCGGTGTCATCGAGAACAGGTCCATCTGCCGGACCTCCTCGATAATCGGATGCGGTGAAGGTAGGCTCAGCTCAGCCGGCTCCTGGGACGCGGTCTGGGGCACCACGAAGGGCAGGAGACCCTGGGACTCGGGGGAGCCGCCGGCAGGTTGCTCGAGCTGTGCCAACACCTCCTGCGCTCGACCGATCACCTCCGACGGAAGACCGGCCAGCCGGGCGACATAGATGCCGTAACTACGATCGGCGGCCCCTGCGACGATTTTCCTGAGAAACAGCACCTCGCCATCCCGCTCCCGAACCGCCACCGTGTAGTTCTTGATCCCCTCCCGATGCGCGGCGAGCTGTGTCATCTCGTGGTAGTGCGTGGCGAACAGCGTCCGCGCGCCGAGGTGCCGGCGATCGTGAATGTGCTCGGCCACCGCCCAGGCGATGCTCAGGCCGTCGTAGGTGCTGGTCCCGCGTCCGATCTCGTCGAGCAAAATCAGGCTTCGGGCGGTGGCGCAGTTCAGGATCTTCGCCGTCTCCGTCATCTCCACCATGAAGGTGCTCTGCCCGCTGACGAGGTTGTCGGACGCCCCCACGCGGGTAAAAATGCGATCGACCAGGCCCAGCGAGGCGCGGCGGGCCGGGACGAAGCTGCCCATCTGCGCGATGAGGGCGATCAGCGCGACTTGCCGGAGGTAGGTGCTCTTGCCGGCCATGTTCGGGCCCGTGATGATCAGGAGGCGGTTGGCATCCAGGTCGAGCAGGGTATCGTTGGGGATGAAGCGGCCGTCGGGCTCCAATTGCTCGACGACCGGATGGCGGCCGTCGACGATGTGGATCGTGCCGCCCTCGACGATCTCCGGCTTGACGTAGTGGTTGCGCGCCGCCACTTCGGCCAGGGCGGCCAGCACGTCCACGCTCGCCAATGCGATCCCCATGGCGTGAATGCGCGCAGACTCCTGGGCAATCTCGCTCCGCACCTGCTCGAACAGCTCCTGCTCCAGCTTGTTGAGCTTCTGCTCCGCCCCCGTGACCAGGTCCTCCAGCTGCTTGAGCTCCGCCGTGGTAAAACGCTCGGCGTTGGCAAGCGTCTGTTTTCGCACATACTCAGTCGGCACCCGGCTCAGATTCGCCTTCGTCACCTCGATGTAGTAGCCGAAGACCTGATTGAACCGAACCTTGAGCGAGTCGATCCCCGTGCGCGCGCGCTCCTGCGCCTCCAGCTCGGCCAGTCGCCCTTTGCCGTCTCGTGAGGCGGCGCGCAGCTCGTCCAAATGGTGATGGAACCCGTCTTTGATGATGCCGCCGTCCCGGGTCGACGCGGGTGCCTCGGGCAGGATCGCGCGGTCGATCACGTGGACGATGTCTTGGAGGTCGTCCCACGTGCCCGCCAGATCGACGAAGAGCGGCGCGCGGGCTGTGCGCACGGTCGTGCCCAGGCCCGGAACGGCGGCGAGAGAATGCTTGAGCGCAATAAGATCACGTGGCGTTGCACTGCCGATGGAGACCCGGCTGCTCAATCGGATGATGTCCTGGACGGCCCGCAAGGCCGTCCGAAGGGCAGCGCGTGGCTCATACCGATCAAGCAGCTCTCCCACGGCGTCGAGCCGCAGCCTGATGGCTCCAGGATCGACCAGGGGGCGAACAATCCATTCCCGGAGCAAGCGACTCCCCATCACGGTCACCGTCCGATCGAGCACCGACAGCAGCGTGGTGGGCCGGCGTCCGATAGGCTCGTGCTCTGCCGGGAAGGCTGTCACAAGCTCGAGGTTGCGGATGGTCACGCTGTCCAGATGCATGTGCTGCCCAGGGCGACGAACCTCCATTCTCCGAATGTGGTCGAGCCGCGCCGCGGGTTGCGTCTCCTGCAGGTAGCGAAGCACGACGCCTGCCGCCACGAGGGCAACAGTCTGATCCTCGCAGCCGAACGCCGCGAGGGATCCGACGCGGAACTGACGGAGCAACAGGGCGGACGCACGCTCGAGGTCGAATCGGGGGATGTCTTGTGCGCATAGACGCGGGCTGCGTGGGCCCTGCATGAGGCCGTGCAGGTGGGCTTCCAGCTCGCGTGCGTAGAGCACCTCCTTCGGACTCACACGGGCCAGCTCGTCCCGCAGTTCCGCCAGTCCTCGATCTCCGCGGAACTCCAGGACCCAGAACTCCCCGGTCGAGAGGTCAAGCACCGCGAGCCCCCACGGCGCGGGCGTCTGAACGGAGCCGGTTGTGCCCGCAGCCGTCGCGACCGCAGCGAGGAAACAGGCTTCGTTTGCGTCCAGCAACTCACTGTCGGTCAGGGTGCCCGGTGTGTAGAGACGGACGACTTCCCGTCGGACGAGGCCCTTCGCGAGCTTGGGGTCCTCGACCTGTTCGCACAGCGCGACGGTGCGACCCGCCTGCAGGAGCTTGGCGATGTAGCCGGTGGCGGCGTGGTAGGGCACGCCGCACAGGGGGACCGGGTCCGAGCGGGACTTGTCGCGGGTGGTCAGTGCGATCGACAGAATACGCGCCGCCGCTTCCGCGTCTTCGTAGAACATTTCGTAAAAGTCCCCAACACGGAAAAACAGGATAGCGTCCCGGTAGGCGTGCTTGATCTCCCGGTACTGTCGCATCAAGGGGGTGAGATCGGTTTCAATCATCGAGCGGGTCCCGGCTCATGAGGTCTGCCTGTGACAATCAATGGCCCCAGAGAGGCCGTCACGACTTGCGGGGTGGCCGTGCGCCGCGTCGTGAGACGCCGCGCTTGTTCCGGCGCGGGGCGGCCTGGACATCGAATCGCTTCCTCAGATTGCGGTACGTAGCGTCGAGATGCTCCGGCATGACCCGTGTCTCGCCGAACAACGGCATGAAGTTGGTGTCGCCATTCCATCGCGGGACGATATGCAGATGGACGTGCGCTTCGATGCCCGCCCCGGCGACGCGTCCGAGATTGATCCCCACGTTGAATCCCTCGGGTCGGAGCTCCGCCCGGAGGATACGCAAACATAGGTTAGTCAAGCGCAGGAAATCCAGCGCCGCGTCATCCGGCAGTTTATCAAGGCTGTCGACGTGTGCATAGGGCGCGACGAGCAGATGGCCGCTGTTGTAGGGAAATAGGTTCATGATGGCGAACGCGTACCGGCCCCGATACAGCAGATAGTTGCCGGGGTCGCGGCGCTGCCGGGGCTTGACGCAGAAAATACAGCCGCGCGGTTTGCCCGCGTCTTTGATGTAAGCCATGCGCCAGGGCGCCCACAGCACCTTCATCGTTTGTGCCTGACCCTCCGATGTGTCGGTGTGGACGACGCGGTGGTATAGGCGTTGATGGCCTGGGTCAGCAGGTGGGTGGCCCTGGGGCCCGTGGCGATGAAGGCCGCATGCCTTGTCGAGGGACCGTGATGGTCGAGGCGGACCTCCAGGCGGTCCTGTGGTAGTTCCGAGGCAGCCTTCTCCGCCCACTCGATGGCCACGACCCCGCGCCCGTCCCAATAATCCGAGAGCGCGAGGTCGCGCACCTGTCGCTGGTCTTGGAGACGATAACAGTCGGCATGCACAAGGGGAAGTCGACCCATGTAGGTCTGAATCAGAACGAATGTCGGGCTCGAGACGCGCTCGGCCGGGATTTTCAGCCCGGACGCGATGCCCCGCACGAGCGTCGTCTTGCCGGTTCCCAGGTCCCCATACAGCGCTACGATGTCACCACGGCGGGCAACGCGCCCGAGGAACGTCCCGATCAGGTGGGCATGACGCGCGGACCGGAACCGGATCTCCCACCGGCTTATCGGACTGCGGAGGGGCGAGCGCCGGGCTTGGCTTTGGCGGGACGTGGACATCCTGCGGCGGCGCGGCCGTAATCGCTGGGCCGAGATCTCACTCCGCTTGGGCAAGGGCATGGGGAATCTGATCAAGAAGGTCGCCCGCGATCATGCCCGTGCGACCCACCGCAGCGGCGGCGAGGTCTCCGGCCAGGCCGTGAAAGTACGTCGCGGCGCAGGCCGCTTCCCAGGCTGCGCTCCCTTGGGCCAAGAACCCAACCACCATCCCGGTCAGCACGTCCCCGCAACCCGCCGTTGCCATGCCCGGATTGCCGGTCGGGCAGACGGCCACGCGACCATCGGGATGGGCAACAACCGTCCGCGCACCCTTCAAGACCACGACCACATGGCGATCGCCTGCGAACCGGGCGGCATGGCCGATGCGATCGTGGTTGATGGTGCTGGACGTCGTCCCGTCCACCAAACGCGCCATTTCGCCCGGGTGCGGCGTGAGAATGAGCGGGGCTTTCGCCTGATTCAGCACGGCGACCTGCGACGCGAGCGCATTCAAGGCATCCGCATCCACGACGCAGGGCTTTGCAAGTCGCGGGATCAGCTCGCGCACGAGGCGGACAGTCTCGCCCTGCGTGCCCAGGCCCGGTCCAATGGCCGCGGCGGTGCGGACGTTGACGAACGCCAGGAGATCGTCTAAGGCGCTCTGCGCCAGGGTATGCTCCGCCGTCTCCGGCATGGGCACCGTCATGGCTTCCAGGAGCTTGCTTTCGAGCACGTGGTTCACGCCGACCGGCGTGGCCACGGTGACGAGGCCGGCGCCGGTTCGGAGCGCGGCCCTGGCGGCCAGCGCCGCGGCGCCGGTCTTGCCGACCGACCCGGCGATGATGCCCGCGTGCCCGAAGGTGCCCTTGTGGCTGGACGGCAGCCGTTCCGGAACGCTGCGCTTAGCGTCGAGCAGGGTCATCAATGACAGCTGGCCGGGGATGCGTTGCACGAACCGGTCGGGAATGCCGATGTCGACGATCTCGATCGCCCCCGCGAGGTCGATGCCCCGCCCCACATAGAGCCCGATCTTCGGCAGCCCGAAGGTGACCGTCATCGTGGCGCGGACCGCTTCGCCAAGCACGTCTCCCGTGTCGCCATGTAATCCTGAGGGCAGGTCGGCCGCGAACACCGGTCGTCCACATCGATTGACGGCTCGGATGGCCTCCCGGTAAGGATCCTTCACCGGTGCGGACAGTCCGGTGCCCAGCAGCGCGTCGACGACAACGTCGCTCTCCTCGAGTAGGCGCCCCAGAGCCTCCTGATCGGGAAGCACCACCACGCCCGTTTTACCCGCAGCCTTGAGGAATCGCACGTGGTTGGTCTTGGCGTCTCCGCGCAGGTCCGCCGGTCGGGCCATCAGCGCCACCCGGGTCCGGGCACCTTTGCGGATGAGGAGCCGGCCGACCACGAACCCGTCACCGCCGTTGTTTCCTTTTCCGCACAGAATCGTCACCGTTTTGCCCTTCAGCAGGCCGAGACGGCGCTCCATCGCGCGGACGACGCCGCTTCCCGCCCGCTCCATCAAGGTGAGCCCCGGCACACCTTCTTCCTCGATGGTGCGGCGGTCGAGTTCCTGCATGTGTGCGGTAGTTACGAGACGCATGGCGAACTGCGGGCCGCGGTGAGCGATGCGCACCCGGACCATTGCCGAATGGAAAGGATACGCATGGATTCGAACGGAGCGGCCGCTGGAGTCGAGACTCAGCGGTCGGCTACGAGGATCGCCTCGGCGATAGCGTAATCGGTGTCATGGGACAGGCTGATTTGAATGTCCGTCACGCCGGCGTCGCGCAGCAGGCTGCCCACCCGGCCGTCGGCCGTGGCGACGGGGCGCCCGCCGCGGTCGTTCAAGACCTGGATCTCGGTCCAGCGGATGCCGTTGGTCCATCCCGTCCCGAGCGCCTTCAGCACGGCTTCTTTGGCGGCGAAGCGTCCCGCGAGCGACGCGTAAGGCGACGCTTTCTGCAGACAGTACGTGCGTTCTTGTGCCGTGAACAGGCGGGTGAGAAAGCGGTCCTGCCACCGCTCGGTCATCGCGCGAACGCGGGGAATGTTGACCAGGTCGAGCCCTATCCCGACAATTCTCATTCGGTCATGTCCCGGCTATTTCAGGTGACCAGTTCCTTCATCTCGCGGACCGCCCGCTCGAGACCGACCAGCACAGCCCTGGCGACGATGCTGTGCCCGATGTTGAACTCGACAATCTCGGGGACCTGCGCGAGCCGCCGCACGTTCCGGTAGTTGAGCCCGTGGCCCGCGTTGACGCCCAGTCCGAGCTTGTAGGCCAGCTTCGCGGCTTGCGTGATGTTCTCCAGCTCCGCTTGCTCTTCCTTCAAGCGTCGTGCATTGGCGTAGCAGCCGGTATGGATTTCGATGTAGTCGGCACCCACCTTGTGCGCGGCCTTGACTTGATTGAGGTTCGGGTCGACGAACAGGCTGACCGGGATGCTTCCGTCGTGAAGCAAGTGGACCAATTTTTCGATTCGGTCACGATGGGCGGCGACTTCCAACCCTCCCTCGGTCGTGAGCTCCTGGCGGCGCTCCGGAACGAGCGTCACCAGATGGGGCTTCACGTTCAGGGCGATCTTCACCATGGATTCCTCGGCGGCGATCTCCAGGTCGAGCTTGGTCTGAATGACCTCCCGCAGGAGGGTCAGGTCCCGGTCCTGGATGTGGCGCCGGTCCTCACGGAGGTGCACCACCAGACCGTCGGCGCCGGCGAGCTCCACCAGCACGGCGGCGGCGATCGGGTCGGGTTCCGCCCCACCCCTCGCCTGTCTGAGGGTGGCGACATGGTCTATATTCACACCTAACCGAGCCAAACAGCCTCCTTTGCGCCTCGGCCACGCCCCTCCCGTGGGACCGATTCTTCGTGCGTTTGCAAAAGGTTAGGGCATTATTACAGAATCGCCTGGGGCGGGCAAGGGCTCGGGCGATCCCGCACGGGACCTTGGGCGGCTCCCGCCCGGCCTGGTCCCCGGGTGGTCCCCCAACCCCTGATTAAAATTGACTGAATTCCCCGAAGCCTTTAGAATGAGGCTCCCTCGGCGGCTTAAGCAGCCGGGAGGGCTGCGGGTTTCACATCTCAAGTTTTGGGTGTAACGTCTTGATTTCTTGCTTCAAACACTTCGCACGTGGAATGTGTAACCTGAAACGTGAGACGAAGGGTATTCTGTGTGTCACTGAGAAGGAGGTTCTGCCGGCGTCGACTGAACCCTGCGCGCCGTGAAGCGTGCGGCAGGTGCCGCGCGCCATCCGTAGCTGGACCAGCCCCGACAATCGCAACCGTGTCGTCACCCGCCATGCGTGCAGCAACACCGCACATCCGGTCTCGCACAGCCAGCCCGTGCCGTCCGACACGAACAGGCGGAGCCCGTCATTAACGGCAATCGATCGTTGATCGTGAACGAAACGAGGAGTGGGTGGAGCCTTTTTATCGCATAAAACGCCTTCCGCCTTACGTATTCGCCCAGGTCCAGGCTCTGAAGATCGAGGCGCGCAAGCGGGGCGAGGACATCATCGACTTCGGTATGGGCAATCCGGACCAACCGACGCCGCCCCATATCGTCAACAAGCTGGTGGAGGCGGCGCGCAACGGCAAGAACCATCGGTATTCGGCGTCCCGCGGCATCACGCGTCTGCGTTATGCCATCTGCGACTGGTACAAGCGCCAGTATGATGTCGATTTAGATCCCGAAACCGAAGCAATCGTCACGATCGGCTCGAAGGAAGGCATTGCGCACCTGATGCTCGCGCTCGTGGGGCCCGGAGATGTCGTGCTCACGCCGACCCCCAGCTACCCGATCCATGCCTACAGCGTCATCATTGCGGGTGGAGAAGTTCGGGGCATCCAACTGCGTCCCGACGCGGACTTTTTCGAAGAGTTGACCCAGGTCTACCGGCAGACGCTCCCGCGACCGCGCATCATGATTATCAACTTCCCGCACAATCCCACGACGGCGGTCGTCGACCTGGAGTTCTTCAAAAAGATTGTGGCGTTCGCGAAGGAACACGATGTCATCGTGCTGCACGACTTTGCCTATGCTGACCTGGTGTTCGATGGGTACCGCGCGCCGAGCCTGCTGCAGATCCCGGGCGCCAAGGATATAGGCGTCGAGTTTTACACCCTGTCCAAGGCCTACAACATGCCGGGATGGCGCGTCGGGTTCTGTGTGGGCAACCGCCAGCTCGTGGAAGCTCTGGCCAAGATCAAAAGCTACCTCGATTACGGCATCTTCCAGCCCCTGCAGATCGCGAGCATCATCGCACTGAACGGACCGCAAGACTGCGTCCGCGAGACGGTCTCGCGATACCAACGGCGGCGCAATGAACTCGTCAACGGCCTCAGCCGCATCGGCTGGGCGGTCGATCGACCGCGGGCGACGATGTTCGTCTGGGCACGGCTTCCGCCGCCCTACCGGGGCATGGGCTCGCTGGAATTTTCCAAGCTCCTGCTCCGCGAAGCCAAGGTGGCGGTCTCGCCCGGCATCGGGTTCGGGGAAGGCGGCGATGAATACGTGCGCTTCGCGCTGGTCGAGAACGAGCACCGGATTCGACAGGCCGTGCGGGGGATCAAGCGCGCGTTGAAGCTGGAGGCTCGGGAAGTATGAAGGACCGGGTGCGGGTCGGCATCATCGGTTTCGGGACGGTCGGCTCCGGCGTCGCCAGAATCCTCTTGCGTAACGGCGCCTTGATCCAGCGTCGGCTCGGCGTCCCCTTGGAACTGGCGCGCGTGGCCGACCTCGACGTGACCACGGATCGCGGTGTTACGCTGCCGCCCGGCGTGCTCACCACGGATTCAAGGGCCCTGCTCGACGATCCGACCATCGACATCGTGGTCGAGCTGATCGGCGGGTACGATGCAGCCAAACAGGTGATCATGCAGGCCCTGTCCAAGGGCAAGCACGTCGTCACGGCAAACAAGGCTTTGCTGGCCGTCCACGGCGAAGAGCTGTTCGAGGCGGCGGTACGACACCGTGTGGATCTGGCGTTCGAAGCCAGCGTGGGAGGCGGGATTCCGATCATCCGTGCCTTGACGGACGGGCTGGCCGCGAACACGATTCACTCGATCTACGGTATCATCAACGGCACCTCGAATTACATCCTGACTCGCATGACCGCCGAGGGCCACGGTTTCGCGGAGGCGCTGTCGGCGGCGCAGGCGGCGGGCTATGCGGAGGCCGATCCCACATTCGACGTCGACGGCGTCGATTCCGCGCACAAGCTGGCCATCATGGTGAACCTTGCGTACGGCACGCCGGTCGACGTCAAGGAGATCCACACGGAGGGCATCCGGCGGCTGACCCCGCTCGACATCGCCTATGCGACAGAGCTCGGCTACACCGTGAAGCTGCTGGGCATCGCAAAGCTGCTGGATGGCGAAATCGAGGCGCGGGTCCATCCGACCATGATCCCCTCCTCGTCCCCGATCGCGCAGGTGGACGGCGTGTTCAACGCGATCGAGCTGGTCGGCGACGCGGTCGGCGAGGTCGTGCTGCACGGCCAGGGTGCGGGGTCCATGCCGACGGGCAGCGCCGTTGTCAGTGACGTGATCGATCTGGCTCGAAACATCCTGCACGGGGCGTCCGGTCGGGTCCCGCCCGCCTCATTCAGGCAGGATCAGCGCCGCCCGATCCGGATCAAGCCGATCGAAGAGGTTAGCGCCCTCTACTACGTACGTTTCATGGTCCTGGATCGGCCCGGGGTGTTGTCGCAGATTGCAGGCGTGCTTGGCCATCATGGGATCAGCATTTCCTCCGTGCTCCAGAAGGCGCGCAAGGAAGGGCGTACGGTGCCGGTCGTCATCATGACCCATCACGCGGTCGAACGCGATATCCAGGCGGCCCTCCGGGAGATCGACCGCATGCCGTTCATCTCGGAGCCCACGACCCTGATTCGCGTCGAGGGGCCAGACGTGGAGGCAGGGTGAACGGCGTGCACGCACATCGTCGTCATGTCGGGAGGTCAGTGTCATGAGACCGTGGCGCGGCGTCATCGACGCCTACAAGAAATTTCTCCCGGTCACGGACCAGACGCCCGTCGTGACGCTGGGCGAAGGCCACACGCCGCTGATCGCGGCCAAGCGCTTGGTCAGGAAAATCGATCCGCGCATCGACCTCTACCTCAAATTCGAGGGTGCCAATCCGACCGGCTCCTTCAAAGATCGCGGGATGACCCTGGCGATCTCCAAGGCGGTGGAAGCGCGAGCCCGGGCCGTCATCTGCGCATCGACGGGCAACACTTCGGCGTCGGCCGCTGCTTACGGTGCCCGGGCGGGGCTGTCGGTCTACGTCTTGATCCCGGTGGGCAAGATCGCCCTGGGCAAACTGTCCCAGGCCATGATGCATCAGGCGACCGTGATCCAGATCGAAGGAAACTTCGATCAGGCCTTGGCGATCGTCAAGGATATCGCGTCCTCGTCGAACATCGAGATCGTGAACAGCATCAACCCCTTTCGGATCGAAGGGCAGAAGACCGCCGCCATGGAGGTGTGCGACCAACTCGGGTTTGCGCCGACACATCACGTGCTGCCCGTGGGCAACGCGGGGAACATCACGGCCTACTGGAAGGGCTATCAGGAATACCGTGCAGCGGGGCAGATCTCGAGCCTGCCGAGAATGGTCGGGTTCCAGGCCGCTGGGGCAGCGCCGATCGTGCTCGGGCGGGTCGTCGAGGATCCGCAAACGCTGGCGACGGCGATTCGCATCGGCAACCCCGCCAGCTGGGACCACGCGACACGGGCGGTACAGGAATCGGGCGGTAGCATTGGCATGGTCACGGACGATGAGATCGTGCAGGCCTACCATCTGATCGCCGCAGAGGAAGGCGTGTTCTGCGAGCCGGCGTCGGCGGCCTCAATCGCCGGCTTGTTAAAGATGAGTCGCGAGGGCGCGCTTCGCGACGGCGATCAGGTGGTGTGCACCTTGACTGGGCATGGGCTGAAGGATCCGG
>JBFISJ010000026.1:0-20309 GCA_041608595.1 Nitrospiraceae bacterium | reverse complement strand
TGATTCTCTCGGTGATGATCCTCGCGGAACCGATCGGCCTCAGGGAGGTGCTGGGCATCGTCCTGATCCTGGCGGGGGTGTGGCTGGTCAATTGGATGTCCACCAAGCTCGCGACGTAATCTGAGTTGCCCGCAGCGGCGCCCTCGTCTCGCGTCGCTCTCCCCACTTGCGGTAAGATGGCACCCTGGCGTCCTGGAGGAGAAGGGCATGATCAAGGAACGAATCGAAGAGGTGACGAAGGCGAACGAGGCGTTCTACGACGCCTTCGAGAGCCTCGATGTCGTCAAAATGGATCGCGTCTGGGCTCAGCAGGATTATGTGACGTGCATCCATCCAGGCTGGACCCTGCGCAGCGGCTGGCCGCAGGTCCGCGACTCGTGGGTGCTGATCTTCAACAATACGTTCTCGATGGAGTTCGAGTTGTCGGATCTGCAGATTCAAGTGGCGGGCGACGTCGCCTGGGTCATCTGCGTGGAGAACATCACGAGCCGGCAGGGCGAGACACTCCAGGAGACCCGCGTGCTGGCCACGAATTTGTACGAGCGCATCGGCGATGAGTGGAAGATGATTCATCATCACGGGTCGCCGGTCATGGGGTAAGGATGAACGCCAATTGGGGAAACCTGAGGTAAGGAGTCAGAAGGGGCGTATATCTTTTCTAGCTCTGCTCGGCGGCGTGAAGCTGAATGGCGTGGATGACGTCGAATGGGGAGCGGCTGTCGAGCAGGTCGGGGAGGCGTGTCAGGAGTGTCTGAACGAAGAGTTCACGCTTGTCGTGGGGAACCGCGAGGATCTCCATGAGGGCGGTGACGTATTCCCCGCCGCCGTCTGAGATGCTGGCCAGCAGGTTGTCGTAGTTCATCAGCACGAATCGCTTCAGCAACACGGAACGCTCCTCGCGTCGTGCGAGCGGTCTCTTCGGTTTCAGCTCAATGTAGTAGTTGTTTGGGGAGTACTCGATCATGTTGCCCGTAGCCGCGTCGATGGTCCAGGGCGTGAGGATGGTCGTATTGAAGATCGCCACGCTATTGATGGTCTTCTTCAGGTGAAACTGCTTCGTCTCGTAGCCCTCCTTCTTCAACATGACCATTTTAGACCCGAAGGTATCCCGATCAACCTCCAGCTCCGCCGGAGTTTCCCCCACACGCTGCCCATCAAGATACAGGTCGACGCCCTGGGGCTCGGATTGGATGCTGACCGTTTGGGACGGTGAAGAGAAGAGCGTCCCACAACCGCGTAAGCAGAGCAACACGATGCCTGGCAGCAGCCAGGGCGTGAGGAATGTGCGCTGCATGGATCAAGTCTACCGCCGATCAGAGAGATGTCAAAAGGGCTGCAGGAGCGCATCGGGGCCGGCATGGAGGTAAGAACGACTCCACCGGGGCCCCGGGGGTATCCCTTGGTCGGGATCCTGCTGCGGATGCGGAAGGATCCCCTCGGGTTCCTCACGGAGGCCGCGCGGCGTTACGGGGATGTCGTCTCACTGAAGATGGGGCCGATGCAGGCCTATCTGCTGAGTCATCCGGATCACATCCAGCACGTGCTCCAGGATCACCATCGCAACTACCGCAAGAGCCGGTTCGTCGAGCGGGTGAAGCCGTTTCTGGGCGAGGGCCTGGCGACGAGCGAGGGCGAAACGTGGAAAATGCAGCGGCGACTGGCCCAGCCCGCGTTTCACCGACAACAGATCGCCGCGTTGGCAAGCGTGGTCACCCAGACGGTCGAAGACACGCTCGACCAGTGGCGCGCACCGTCGGATGAGCCAGTCGACATGTTGAGACAGATGATGCTGTTAACGGGGGACATCATCCTGCGCACGATGTTCGGCGCGTCCGGCCGTGACCTGGGACGCCCCGTGCTGGATGACTTCGACGCGGTGACACGATACTGCATGGACCGTATGCTCGCGATGATCGATTGGAACGGCTTCCTCCCGACGCCCAAGCGACGCCGTTTCCGGGCGGCGATGGACAGGTTGGATCGCGCGGTACACGAGATCATCACGGCGCGTCGGCGGTGCGGAGAGGCGCGCGACGACCTCTTGTCGATGCTGTTGCTCGCGCGCGACGGGGAGTCGGGTGTGCAGATGACAGATCAACAGTTGCGCGACGAGGTCATGACGATTTTCTTTGCAGGCCATGAGACGACGGGACTCGCGCTCACGTGGTCATGGTATTTGCTGTCCCAGCATCCGGAGGCTGAGCAGCGCCTCCACCAGGAGCTGGCGCAGGTGCTCCACGGGCGTCCGCCGACGTTCGACGACCTGCCACGCCTGACGTACACCCGCATGGTCATCGAGGAATCCATGCGGCTCTATCCGCCCTCCTGGATCATCTCGCGCGCGCCGATCTGTGACGATGACATCGGCGGCTTCCGGATCCCGTCGGGCGCCACGGTCTTTCTGAGCCAGTACGTGACGCATCGCCATCCCAAGCTCTGGGACGCTCCCCAACGATTCGATCCGGAGCGATTTGCGCCGGATCGGGCGGCGGATCGGCCCCGTTTCGCCTACTTCCCGTTTTCCGGCGGTCCTCGCCAATGCCTCGGCGATCAGTTCGCCATGATGGAGGCCCAATTGGTTGTCGCGAGACTCGCACAGGCCTACCGGTTTCGTCTCCTCCCCGGGCCTCCGATCACGGCCCAGCCCCTGTTGACCCTGAGGCCTCGTGACGGCCTTCGGATGATCGTCGAGCCCCGCGCGGAGTCCGCGTAACCCTCCGTTGACACCAGGCGGTCCCGGGCTCCATGCTGGTCCAAGGCGGGGGATCGCCGTCCTGGCGCCGCCCGCATGCCATGATGGTGGATGAGGAGGGTCGAGTATGGCGGTCAAAGTCTATGGGTGTAATCATGTGGTCATCGAGGTCGACGACGCGGAGAAGGCGGTCGCGTTCTACCAGGATGTTTTCAACCTGGAGATGTTGCGCGGAGGGGAGGGGGCGGCATGGTGCAAGCTTGGCGAGCACCAATTCATGGCGATCTTCGAGGTCAGGGAACTCCGGCCCGACCGCATGAAGCACTTCGGCATCATGGTCAGAGATGACGCCCAGGTCGCGGAGGTGCGAGACAAGATCACGAAAAAGTATAAGCTGCCGGTCGTCGAGGGATTCCGGTGCGACTTCCATGATCCCTGGGGCAATCGGATCCAGGTGGTCGACCTGCACGACGAATCGCTCGTCTGGCTGCTGCCCTACGCGGAGGTGCAGGAAGCCGGCGTCACGTTCGCAGATGCAGCCCGTCCCTCCGGTCGAAAGACCAAGCCCAACTCTTGACACGGCGGACGCCGACAGCCTAGCTTGCGGCGGAGATGGCCCGCCGACAAAAAGCTGCGCCCGCGTATGCACCGAAGCCCGTGGTGGGTGCGAATGCGTTGAGCCGCACCTTCCACATCAAATGTGGACCACGGAGCGGATCCTGCTTTGCCATTGACGTCGATGGGCGGCAATACCTGGTGACCGCCACCCACCTCCTCAAAGCGATGAAGGGTGAGGGGGCCGTGGTGGATATCTTGCACGGCGGGAAATGGAAGCCCCTGGCTGTCCAGGTCGTCGGTCAGGGCCCCGCGCAAGTCGACGTGACGGTGCTAGCGCTCAAGTTCCGCATCGCGCTGACCGAGCTCGGCATCGTTCCCTCGCTGGACGGGCTGGAGCTCGGGCAGGATGCGTTTTGCCTGGGGTTTCCGCGGGCGGAATGGAGGCAGAGCGGGGCGCAGGCGCAACGATTTCCGACCCCGTTTGTGAAAAAGGTCTCCGTCGCGGCCATGCCCGACGGAGCGAGCGCGGTCAAAACAGTCTATCTGGCGGGACAGGCCGGCGCGGGGTTCTCGGGAGGACCGGTGATCTTTCGGGGAGCGGAAAGCGGGGATGCCAGGATTGCCGCGGTGCTCTCAACCTTTGAATACGACGGCGAGCCGATCTACCTGGGCACTGATCAGATGCAGGTGAGCGCTCAGCACAATCCCGATATCTTGGTCTCGTATGACATTCAGCATGCGCTGGATGTCATCAGTCTCAGCCCGATCGGATTCCAGCTCGACTCGTGACGACGCGAGGGACCTACTTCTCGATTGCGACGGTCTTCCTCCACTCCGCGGTGATGTCGTCCCGTTCATCCATCGTCATGCCCGCGTATTTGTGAAACATGGCCGCCCCCTTGCGGCGGCGCCAGGTCAGAAAGTCGAGAAAATGCTTCTTACACAGATAGGCGGTCCCAGCCGGCGAATAGACTTTGGCTTTGCAATCCGCAATCAAACAGTGTTGCTCTTCCATGATGTTCCTCCAGTCCGATCTGCAGCGGGCCCCCGAAGCCTATCCAACCCCGCACCACGAATGCAAGGGAGGCAGCAGCCCTCCGGTGCGGCTCAAGACGGCCGGGAGGACGCCGCCGGATGGCTGAGCGGCAGTTTGAAATGGGGGCGCTGCTCGTGAGAGGCTGTCGGCGGGCAGGGGCGCAGGGCTGCGAGGTGGCCCCAGCGGGCAGGGTGCTCTCGCTGTGCCTCCTCATCGTGTGCAGCGCCGTGCAGTGCACCTCAGCCTCCAGGCCTGAGCTGCCCCCCGGCAGTCCGTTCGCCAAACGCGTGGCTGAGCCGGAGTCCTGGTTCACGCACGGAGCGGCCGTCGGAGAAGTCACGAGCACCTCGGCACACGTCTGGATACGGACTGCGAGCCCGGTCAAGGTCGAGCTTCAGTGGAGAGCCGTTGGTGAGGCAAGTGCGCTTCCCAAAGGGGGGCAGGCGGTCCAGTCCCCGTGGCGGAGCACGGTGGTCGAGACGGATCCGGGGCGCGACTTGACGGCCCTCGCGACGCTGGAGCCGTTGACTCCCGGCACGGTATACGAATACCGCGCGCGACTGCACGAAACAGGCATGGCGGGCGTCCCCGCGGTGAAGGCGCAGGAGATGGTGGTCGGCCAATTTACGGCGGCGCCGGCCGAGCAGGACCCCACGGGGGTGACGTTTGTCTGGAGCAGCGACCTCGGCGGGCAAGGCCACTGCCGTCAGGGCGCGGCACCCTATTCGATTTTCGACCGTATGGGTGAGGAACGGCCCGCCTTTGCGGTGTTGCTCGGCGATCTGATTTACGCGGACGACCTGTGCCCCGTGCCCCCCAACGCGCCGGGCGGTCAGTTCGTGGCGGAACGCCTCGATCAGTTCCGGGCGAAGCACCGCTATCAGCGTGAGGCACCGGCTCTGCAACGGTTCCTGTCGTCCGTACCCGTTTACGTCACCTGGGACGACCACGAGGTGCGGAACAATTTTTCCGGGCCGTACGAGGACCTGACCGCGGCCGGCTTACGAGCGTTCCTCGATTACTGGCCCGTCCGGACGCCGCTCGGGGAGCCACGTCGTCTCCACCGTCAGGTGCGGTACGGGAAGGCGCTGGAGCTCTTTATGCTCGATACGCGGCAATATCGCAGCCGGAACAGCGATCTGGACGGCATGGGCAAGACGATGCTCGGGGAGGAGCAACGGGAGTGGCTGCTGCAGGCCTTGAACCGATCGACGGCGACCTGGAAAGTCATCGCCAGCAGCGTGCCCTTGTCGATTCCCAAGGGGGGCACCCTGTTAATTCCCGGGAATGACAGTTGGGCGAGGGGGGAGGACGGGACAGGGTTCCATCAGGAGCTGAAGCTCATCGTGGATGTGATCCTGGCCCGAAAGATCCGGAACGTCGTGTGGCTCGCAGGCGATGTGCATTTTGCACAAGTCAACACCTACGACCCGGACAAGGACGG
Organism: Nitrospiraceae bacterium; assembly: GCA_041608595.1. Taxonomy (GTDB): domain Bacteria; phylum Nitrospirota; class Nitrospiria; order Nitrospirales; family Nitrospiraceae; genus JBFGRM01. Next base: position 14,579 of record JBFISJ010000026.1, on the reverse strand, counting down.
CAAGAACGACTTCTACGAATTTGTCTCCGGCCCCCTCTCGGCAGGCACGCGGGAAGCGGTCGCTCCCGTCTCCGAATTTCAGCCGACCACGGTCTTCAGCCAAGGGGGGTACGCGAATTATGGAGTCGTCTCCCTGACTCCCACCATGCTCCGCCTTCGCATCATGGACGGGAATGGGCGGCTACGGTTCGAGAGGACATTTGAGGCCCGGCCACCTGCCGAGGGTGGTTTCTGACTCCCCAGGGTCCCCTTGAAGTTTGTGACGCAGATCAGGCACGATGGGGAGTGATCCATTTGTGTGGTGTACAGGTTTAGCAACAGGAAGAGGTGAGCAATGGCAGGGTTATTGTCGGCGGAAGAAGTGTTCGACAAGGTTCAGGATGCGGCGGCCTCTGCGACGGGTCCCGACGAGCAGGCACTCCAGATCGATTATCCCGCGCTCAAGACGAAGATCCAGCTCGCCCTTGGCGATCGCAAGGTCGCGCTGATCCATATTAATAAGTTTCTGCCGGAGGGGTATGAGGATCAGGGCCGGTTCAACGCCGTGCTGCTCTCACGCGGCAACGTCCTCTTCGACATGGTCGTCGGAGACTCTTATTTTCGCTACGATGTCGTGTCGGTCGGTGCGCTGGACAAAATGCAGGTCATCGATGCCGTCTACGAGAATCGTGAAAAGCGGCAAGAGGAACCATTCTTGAGCCTTCGTCTGATGCATGGAGAGGAAGTCCACCTGCTGCTGGCGCTGAACGGAGAGGAGCGCAAGAGCGTGATGGCCTTCGCCTCGGCCGTTTCCCAGGCGCGCAATCCGGAACAGTAAAGAAGTGGGAGGGGGAAGCGGAAGGTGGCAGGCAAAAAAGGCTGACGAACGGTATTCTCTCTCCTGAATCCCTTCTTCCTGTCGCCTCAAGCCTTTTTGACGAATGGAAGCGCACAAACGGTCGCTTTCTTGCGTTCCCCGGCGACGTTGACCGTCAGCTCGGTCCCCGGTTTCGTGAAATCGCGAAGCGGAAACCCCAGCGCGATCGGTGTCCCCAATGCGGGTGATCGGGTCGCGCTCGAGACCCACCCCACCTCACGCTCACCGCTGTGGAGCTTGGCGCCCTGCTCCGGCAGGGCCTCGCCTTCCACCACGAGTCCGACCAGGCGGCGTCGGACGTTGCCGTAGGTGTCCATCCGGGCTACGACTTCCTGACCGGGATAGCAGCCCTTCGAGAGGCTGAAGGCCTTCCCCTCCAGATTCGCCTCCGGCGGCACGATGTCTTCCGTGATGTCCCGTCCCGTCATGGGCACGCCCGCCTCGATTCGCAGCACTTCACGGGTGTACGTGCCGAAGGGCTTCAGCCCAAGCGGACCGCCAGCCTTCCACAACGCGTTCCAGGCCGCCTCCAGGCCGGCGGTGGGGATCAGCATCTCGATGTCGATCTCCCCGGTCTCCTCCGTCCGGATGCAAAGGGCCTGTTGGCCACCGATGTCGCACATGACGAAGGACAGCGGCGTGAGACCGGCGACGTCGACCTGAAACGCCGCGTGGATCACCTCCGGTGCCTTCGGCCCACTGAGCAAGAGCAGGCCCCAGCTTCCGGCGCAGGATTCCATTTTGGCCTTGGTGCCATAGAGCAGAAACTTGCGGAGCGCCTGGTAAGTGGTCTCCCCGATCTCGCCGACGTCCTCCAGCATGATCGCCTCCGGCAGGAGATAGACCCGAAAGTAGGTCAGCATTTTCCCCTTGTGCGAGAGCAAGCTAGAATAGAGGCCCGAGCCGGGCTGGAGCGGGTTAATGTCGTTGCTGATGAGGCTCTGAAGCCATGTGACGCGGTCTTCGCCGGTGAGGCGGAGCGTGCCGCGATGCGAGAGATCCGCGACGGCCACCGCCTCACGAACGGCCCGATATTCGACCGCCGGGTCCCCGTAGTGCTGGGGCATGTTCCAGCCGGCCGCCGCTGCGAACCGGGCGTTCAGCGTGACGTGGTGCTCATGCAGGGGGCTGTGCTTCATGAGAACGCCTTCCATGCAGCTAGCATGCTCTCTGAGAAGTTTCCCCCATCATTCATTCGCTATCCCCCTCTCCTCCAGCGGGGGAGAGGGCTGGGGTGAGGGGGCGAAGGGAAATGGAATGATTCAGCGGACTTTCAAGGCAGCACTTTAGTGACAAGAGGTATTGGATTCCTTGGAGAGAGACTCTTTTCGCTGCAGCACCTCTTCGAGCAGAGCGCGCGTGCGAGCCGAGAATTCATTGCGAGACACGATACGCGTCACGCCCCGCTCCTTGGCCTTTCTAAAGGTGTCCACCTCCTCGTGGTTGGCAAAGGCCAGCACGGGGAGACCGGCCAGCCCATCAACCGCTTTGACGTCGTCCAGTAAGCTGAAGGCGTCGAACTTCTCATCGTTCATGTTGATCACGAGGGCCATGGGCTTGGAGACCCGCGCTTTCTCCTTTGCTTCGCTCTCGGAGCGGGCCCGATCGAGCTTGTACCCGGCCGGTAACAGCGCATCTCGCAGCTTGCTGTAGAAAAATATGTCGTTGATCGCGACCAGAACAGTATCGCTTTGCTTCGTCATATTGCCTCACCATGGGTCAGCGGTCCGAGGTGAGCGGTCAGTGGAGAGTAGGTTCGGATCTACCCCTTACCGCTGACCTCGTACCCCTTACCCAAGTCTTAGTTGAGTCGCCCAATCAATCGCCCGAGGGCGCGTCTAGCCAGGGCGTAGTTCGGGCTCAATGTGATCGCTTTTTTGTAGCTCTCGAGCGCCTTGTCCCATTCCCCCTTCTTTTCGTACACGCGACCCAGGTTCATGTGGGGAAAGGCCGGGCTCTCGTACCGCTTGGCCGTCATGGCCTTCTCGAACCAAGGGATCGCCTCCTCGAACTCGCCTTTCTCGATCAGATAGGCGCCGATGTCATTATACGGATTGCCGAATTCCGGATCGGCCTGAATGGCGCGATGGCACTCGTCGATCGCCTCATCGATCCGGCCCATGAAACTGTAGGTCCATCCCAGGAAGGTGTGCGCCTCCGCGGTACGGTGCAGGTCGAGCGACCGTTTGTAAAGCGACACGGCGTCCTCGAGGTCCCCCTTCATCTGGGACTCGTAGGCCTGTTGAAAGAGACCCCAGGCCTCCTTCTTGTCCTCCAGACTGCCTTGTCCCTGTATGAGAAAGTCCTTCAGGTCCACCGGAACGCCAGTCCTCTTATTCCTGTTTCAGCTTCTTCTTGATCAAGTCCGCTCCGTACCGGCCCGAGAGCAACATCGCGCCGAAGGCCGGACCCATCCTAGGTGTCCCGTGCACCGCCGCCACCGACAAGCCCACGACGAAACAATTGGGATAGACCTCGCCCGTGCGGTTCACCACCTCCTCCTCGGAGCGGGACACCCACATGGCCCCGTTGCCGGGAACCGGCTGGTAGAGTCGCCGTTTGTGCAGCAGGTCGACGACCACCGCGTCGTGGCCCGTCGCGTCGACGACGATCTTGCTTTCGAGCGCAATGGGATCGACGTGGATGATGTCGTGGCCCGCCATCTCCGCCGTCGTGTTGTTGACGACCACGCCCTCGAGCACGCCGTCCTGTCGCAGGACCAAATCCACAACGCGCGTGAGGTTCATGACCTTGGCGCCGGCCGCATAGGCGGCGGCGATGAGCGCACCGGTCGCATGGGGCGGATCGACGACGTACATCCCCTCGCAGTCCTTGATCCTTTTGCACGGCACCCCCAGCGCTTCCAGGATCTCATTGGCCGGAGCGCAGATGGTGGCTTTATTCATGAGATAGCCGCCGGACCAAAAACCGCCGCCCAGCGCCAGGGACTGTTCGAGGATCAGCGTGCGGAAACCCATGCCGGCCAAGTCGCGTCCGCAAATAAGGCCGGACGGACCGCCGCCCACGATGATCACGTCGCTTTCGATGAGCGAATCGAATTCGCGGTAGTACTCTCGGGCGATCTGTCGGGTGACGTCACGCTCCCGCAAGGGAGCGGGCTTGTACTGCTTCATATCGCACCCATGGTGAGTGGTCAGTTGTCCGTGTTGCGATGTCGCAACTCACACACACATGTCCGATCAGCGGTAAATTTCTGCTCCCGATTTCTTGAATTCTTCTGACTTTTCCTTCATGCCGATTTGGATGGCGGCTTGCTCGTCGACCTGTTTCTGGGCCGCATAGTCCCGGACATCCTGCGTGATCTTCATGGAGCAGAAGTGCGGTCCGCACATGGAGCAGAAATGTGCCGTCTTCGCCGCGTTGTCCGGCAGGGTCGCGTCGTGGAAGGTGCGGGCCGTGTCAGGGTCCAGCGAAAGGTGAAACTGGTCTTCCCACCTGAACTCGAACCGCGCCTGTGATAGGGCGTTGTCCCGTGCCTGCGCCCCCGGATGCCCCTTGGCCAGGTCGGCGGCGTGCGCGGCGATCTTGTACGCGATCACGCCGGCCTTCACATCGTCACGATTCGGAAGACCGAGGTGCTCCTTGGGCGTTACATAGCACAGCATGGCGGTGCCGTACCACCCGATCATCGCCGCGCCGATCGCGGACGTAATATGGTCGTAGCCGGGCGCGATATCCGTGGTGAGGGGGCCCAGCGTGTAGAACGGGGCCTCATGGCAGGCCGCCAGTTGCTTGTCCATATTGGCCTGGATCATGTGCATGGGGACATGGCCGGGACCCTCGATCATGACCTGGACATCGTGGGTCCAGGCGATGGTGGTCAGCTCCCCGAGCGTCTCCAGCTCCGCGAATTGCGCCTCATCGTTCGCGTCCGCGATCGACCCCGGGCGCAGTCCGTCGCCGAGGCTGAACGCCACATCGTAGGCCTTCATGATCTCGCAGATCTCCTCGAAATGCGTGTAGGCGAAGTTCTCCTCGTGGTGAGCCAGACACCACTTCGCGTGGATCGATCCGCCGCGGGACACGATGCCTGTCATGCGCCCGGCCGTGAGCGGGATATAGCGGAGGCGGACGCCGGCGTGGATCGTGAAATAGTCCACGCCCTGCTCCGCCTGCTCGATCAATGTGTCGCGATAGATCTCCCAGGTCAGGTCTTCGGCCTTGCCGCCGACCTTTTCCAGCGCCTGGTAGATAGGCACGGTGCCGATCGGAACGGGCGCGTTGCGGATGATCCATTCACGCGTTTCGTGGATGTTCTTGCCGGTCGAGAGATCCATCACCGTGTCCGCGCCCCAGCGGATGGACCAGACCATCTTTTCGACCTCCTCGTCGATGGAAGAGGCGACAGCCGAGTTGCCGATGTTGGAATTGATCTTCACGAGGAAGTTCCGTCCGATGATCATCGGCTCCGTTTCGGGGTGATTGATATTGGCGGGGATGATGGCCCGGCCTCGCGCCACTTCGTCACGCACGAACTCCGGTGTGATGTGCGCGGGGATGCTGGCGCCCCAGGGCTGCCCCGGGTGCTGGGCTGACCGGCCGCCGGTCGCCGGGGTCCCGGGGGCCCGGCCCGCTCCCGCGAGCTCGCGCAACTGGTTCTCCCTGATGGCGATGTACTCCATCTCCGGCGTGATCATGCCGCGTCGCGCGTAATGCATTTGCGTGACATTGCAGCCCGGCTTGGCACGGAGCGGGCGGCGGGTGTGTCGAAATCGAAGCTCGGCCAGCTTCGGGTCGGCGGCCCGCTGGCGTCCGAACTCGGACGAGATGTCGGGCAGCTCCTCTACATCCTGGCGGCCGAGAATCCACTCGCGGCGCAGCATGGCCACGCCTTGTTGCGGGTCGATCGTCACCTCGGGATCGGTGTATGGGCCGGAGGTGTCGTACAGGAGCACGGCGGGGTTCGAAGTCTCGGGCGCGCCGTTTCCGGATCGGGTCGGCGTCAGGCTAACCTCCCGCATCGCGACGAGCACGCCCGGTTGGGTGCCGCTCACGTGGACCTTGCGTGAAGCGGGAAACGGATCGGTGGTGACCGACGAGGCGGTTGCGGTCTGTCCGTGACTGGGTTGGTCGCGACGGGCATCTGGCTGGCTCATAGGCGTCCTTTCTATGAAGGATGGGCGCGGGCCCAAATAAAAAGAGCCGCACGTGGGAAGGTGCGGCCCGGAACGCCTACTCATGTTCCGTCGCTTGCTGCGACCGCTTCCCTACGCTGGCATTATCCAGTTCAGGTTCTGAGGGTTGCCCGGGACGGTGGGGCTCTCAGCCGGAACGGCTCCCCTAGCTATGTCCGACCCAAATCGTACACTCGATTTTTTTCTGTTGTCAACGGGCCATTCGGCCTACGGCGCCGGAGGCACATCCGCCGGGCCGTGGGTCCCTGGAGCCGACGATCCGGCTCGCCGCCGGCCCCGCGCGACCGCCCCATGGCCGGGCGGCCGTTGAACTGGTTGATTAGCAAAACAAAGCTATCGTACAATCGTGAACTTTCGTAGCCGAGCGACGCCGGGCTCCTGGGGATGGTCGGGCGAGACTCGCAGGCCTGTGTGACACGATGAGGTGGTGATTGAAAGCAGTGCAGACGATAGAGCGGTCTGTCTCCGACTACCAAGCCCTGTCGGCCGATGAGCTGTATGAGCGGACGGCGGCGGCCAAGGAGGCGCTGGGTCAGCGGGTCATGGTGCTGGGCCACAATTACCAGCGCGATGAGGTGATCCAGCACGCGGATTTCCGCGGCGACTCGCTGCTGCTGGCCAAGCGCTCCGCCGAGCGGGCGGATCGCCCCTATGTCGTGTTTTGCGGCGTGCATTTCATGGCCGAAACCGCTGACATCCTCAGCCGGTCGAATCAGGTGGTGATCCTGCCCGACCTGGCGGCGGGCTGCTCCATGGCCGACATGGCCGCCATCGAGCAGGTGGATCAATGCTGGGAGACGCTGGGCCGGATCATTCCGGTGGAGGAGCAGGTGACGCCGATGGTGTACGTAAACTCGGCGGCCGTGCTCAAGGCCTTTTGCGGCGAGCACGGCGGGATCACCTGCACCTCGTCAAACGCCCGCGCGATCATGGAGTGGGCGTGGACGCGACGGGAGAAGATCCTGTTCTTTCCCGACGAGCATCTCGGACGGAACACAGCGAACCGGATGGGACTGCCGCGCGAAGAGATGATCGTCTGGGATCCATACCAGCCCCGGGGCGGCCAGAGCGTGGAGGCGATCAAGCGGGCGCGCCTCATCCTGTGGAAGGGACACTGCAGCGTGCACCAGATGTTCCAGCCGGCGCACGTCGATTATTTCAGGAAACAGTACCCCGGTATCAACGTGATCGTGCATCCGGAGTGCCACGAGGACGTCGTGAACAAGGCCGACTTGATCGGCTCGACGGAATTCATCATCAGGACCGTCAGCGCGGCGCCGGCCGGGACTGCCTGGGTCGTGGGGACGGAGCTCAACCTCGTCACCCGTCTCAAACGTGAACAGGCCGACAAGCGCGTCTTCTTTCTCTCTCCTACCGTGTGTCAGTGCGCCACCATGTTCCGAATCGATGCGCCCCACCTGTGCTGGGCGATGGAGAATCTGGCCGATGGGCATGTCGTCAACCACATCGTCGTGCCCGACGATGAAAAGGCATGGGCGCGGGTTGCCCTCGACCGGATGATGGACCTGAGCTGAGCGTCGCGTTCTCAGACCACCATCGAACGCCTGCCGCTTCAACACTCGATCCCGAGCGATGAGGTCATGGACTACAAGGCCACGCTGAATCTCCCGCGCACCGAGTTCCCCATGAAGGCCAACCTGCCCCAGCGGGAGCCCGACCTGATCGCGTGGTGGCAGGAGACGGGTGTCTACGAGCGGATTCAAGAGGCGGGCCGGGACCGCCCGCTCTATATCCTGCACGACGGGCCCCCCTACGCGAATGGCCGGATTCACATCGGCCACGCCCTCAACAAGATCCTCAAGGACATCATCGTCAAGGCCAAGACCATGATGGGCTACCGTGTGCCTTTCGTGCCGGGATGGGATTGCCACGGCCTCCCGATCGAGCACCAGGTGTTGAAGGAGCTCGGCGGTAAGAAGAAGCACCTCGACCTCCCGGCGATTCGCCGGCTGTGTCGTGAGTACGCGGAAAAGTATTTCCAGATCCAGCGGGAGGAGTTCCGGCGTCTGGGCGTCTTCGGCGACTGGGACCGGCCGTACCTCACCATGAACCCGGCCTACGAGGCGGCGATCCTGCGAGAGTTCGGCACGTTTGTGGCGAAGGGCGGCGTGTACAAAGGCCTCAAGCCCGTGCTGTGGTGCACGACCGACCGGACGGCGCTGGCCGAAGCCGAGGTCGAGTACGACGAACATACGTCGCCCTCCATCTACGTCCGATTTCCGGTGGAGCGGGGAAACACCACATCTCTGGGCTTCGACCTGCCCAACGGGGCGTCCCTGTCCGTCGTGATCTGGACGACGACTCCCTGGACCTTGCCCGCCAATCAGGCGCTCTGCCTGCATCCGGACATCGACTATGCCTTCCTGTCGGTCGGGCAGGAAGTCCTCGTGGTCGCCGAGAAGCTCGTCGAGTCAGTGGCCAAGGCCTGCGGCCTGGCGAATGCCCGGGTCCTTGGGGTGCAGAAGGGGAGCGACCTCGCCCGGCAAGGATGGCGCTGCCGACGCCCCCTCTCCCAGGGGTTATCTCCCATTCTCCTCGGCGACTTCGTCACCCTCGAGCAGGGGACGGGATGTGTCCACATCGCGCCGGGGCACGGGCAGGAGGACTACGTGGTGGTGCTGGCACACAACGCCGGCGCGCCTCCCGAGGAGAAACTGGGCATCATCGCGCCGGTCGATGACGCCGGCTGCTTCGATCAGTCGGTGCCCGACTTCGCCGGGCAGCACGTGTTGAAGGCCAACCCCGCCATCGTGGCGCGACTGCGCGCCGACGGCCGGCTCCTGGGCGATGCCAGCCTCACGCACTCCTACCCCCATTGCTGGCGATGCAAGAATCCTGTGATCTTTCGCGCCACCGAGCAGTGGTTCGTGTCCATGGAGGTGAATCAGCTCCGCCAAGCGGCGCTCGACGAGATCGATCGCGTGCAATGGATTCCCCGGTGGGGCCGCGAACGGATCCACGGCATGATCGCAAACAGGCCGGACTGGTGCCTTTCACGGCAGCGAGCCTGGGGGACGCCGATTCCGGCATTCACCTGCGGTCACTGTCAGGCGCTGGTGAAGGACCAGGCGGTGGTGAACCATGTGGCTGATCTTGTGGCACGACACGGCGCCGACGTCTGGTTCGAGAAGCCAGCTGCCGAGCTGGTGCCGGCTGGACTGGCCTGTGCGGCGTGCAAGGGCACGACCTTTGAAAAGGAGCGGGACATTCTGGATGTGTGGTTCGAGTCCGGCGTGAGCCATGCGGCGGTGCTCAAGCCCTGGGGCGAGGGAGACGGTCACCCGTGGTGGCCCGCAGACCTCTATCTGGAGGGCTCGGACCAGCACCGCGGATGGTTCCACAGCGCGCTGCTCACGTCGGTCACGACTGACGGCCGCGCGCCCTACAAGGCGGTCTTGACGCACGGGTTCGTGGTCGACGGGGCGGGCAAGAAGATGTCGAAGTCGGCGGGCAACGTCGTCGCGCCGCAGGACGTGATCAAGCAATCCGGCGCCGAGATCCTCCGCCTGTGGGTTTCGGCCCAGGATTATCGCGAGGACCTGAGAATCTCGCGGGAGATCCTTGACCACCTGATCGAGGCATACCGGAAGATTCGGAACACCTGCCGGTTCCTGTTGAGTAATTTGTACGATTTCGATCCCGCGACGCAGGCCGTACCGTACGAGCACCTCTCGGAAGTCGACCGGTGGGCCCTGGGCCGCCTGGGCGAGCTGATTCCGCGCGTCACCAGTGCCTATGACGCCTTCGAATTCCACATGGTGTTCCACGCGCTCAACAATTTCTGTTCGGTCGATCTGAGCGCGGTCTACCTGGACATTTTAAAGGATCGACTGTATACGTTTCACAAAGACGACCGGCTCCGCAGGGGTGCCCAGACCGTGCTCCTCGAGGCGCTGGTGGGATTGACGAAGCTGATGGCCCCGATCCTGACCTTCACGGCGGAGGAGATCTGGAAGATGCTGCCCGAAGCCGCGCGACGGCACACGGAGCAGTCGAGCGTGCACCTCGCATCCTTCCCCACGGTTCATGCGAAATGGGCGGATCAGCAGCTCGCGCAGCGATGGGAGCGGTTGTTGGCGGTGCGGTCGGTTGTGCAGGGGGCGCTCGAGCAGCAGCGAAGAGCCAAGGTGATCGGGTCCTCGCTGGAAGCCCAGGTCGTGCTCTCGGCCGAGCCCAAGGTCTACGAGCTGCTCCAACCGTATGAATCCGAGCTGCCCGCGCTCTTCATCGTCTCCCAGGTCAAGCTTGGACGTGTGGAGAAGGTCGCGACCGAGGGGCCCATCGTGTCCGATACGTCGCTTGGAATCGACGTGGACATCGAGAGATCCGAGGGCGTCAAGTGCGAGCGCTGCTGGAACTATCGATCCTCGGTCGGCGCCTCCCCGCAGCACCCGACCCTCTGCGATCGCTGTGTCGGGGCGCTTTCTTGAAGGCGGCGCGGGTCCGGTATCTGATCTTGGGGCTGGTGACGACGATCACCGTGCTCCTCGATCAGGCGACCAAGATCCACATCATGCAGACGATGCGGCTGCATGAGTCCTTCCCGATTATCGACGGATTTTTCAGCCTGACCTATATTCGCAATCCAGGAGCCGCGTTTGGCCTGCTGGCGTCCACTGGCCCGGTCTTCCGCACGATCTTCTTCAGCCTCGCCTCGGTCTTCGCTCTGGGGTTGCTCGCGACGATCTTTTTCCGTCTTCAGGAGGAGGATCGGGCCGGACAGTTGAGCATCGCTGCGATTTTGGGAGGCGCGCTCGGCAATCTCATCGACCGCATCCGCTACGGTGAAGTCATCGATTTCCTCGACTTCTACGTCAGCGCGTATCACTGGCCCGCCTTCAACGTCGCCGACGCGGCCCTCAGCGTCGGCGTCATCTTCCTCGTGCTCCACTACATCTTCGAAAAGAAAACCGGTACGGACCAGCCCCCCTCGCCAAGTGCATCGTAACTAGGTAATTGGGTAAGTGGGTAATTGCGGAATCTCCACCGTTGCTTCTTTCCCCAATTACCCATTTACCCACTTACGACATGGCCGCGTTCACACAAAGACGAGTAGGACAATGAGGCCGAGGGCAATGCGGTAGTAGCCGAAGAGGCGCAGGGTGTGTTGCTTCACGAAGGCAAGGAGCCCTGCGATGACAGCCCACCCGACAAAGAAGGCGACGAGGAGACCAAGCCCCAAGGCCAGGAAGTCTTCGGCCGACAACAGATCCCGCGCTTTGTAGATTTGGTACCCGGTGGCAGCCAGCATCGTGGGCAGCGCCAGAAAAAACGAGAACTCCGTCGCGACGCGGCGGTCCATTCCGCCGAGCATACCGCCAATGATGGTCGCCCCGGATCGTGAGACGCCCGGAAACAAGGCGCAGCACTGGGCGAGGCCGACCGCCAAGGCCGAGCGCAGGCCGACATGCTTGAGCTCGTGCACGCGGGGTTCGGTGCGACGCGACTCCACAGCAAGGATGACAAGCCCGCCCAGAATGAGGGCGCCGGCGACTGTCTCGGGTTTGAAGAGGTACGTCTTGATCCACCGGTGGGTGAGCAACCCAACGATCGCGGCGGGCACGAATGCCACGAGGATGGCGATCAAGAACCAGAGGTCTTGGTGCTCGGTTAGGGATCGACGAAGGAGATCGCCCCACTCTTTACGCGACCGCCGACGACCGGGCTGCCCACCCGAGCGAATCAGCGTCCGAAGACCCGCCTGGTCCCGCGCCGCGCCGGACGCGAAGGAGATCAGCTTGGCGCGCTCGTAGGCCACGATGGCCAAGATCGATCCCAGTTGGATGGCGATGTCGATGCTGGCCGCCAGCTCGCCGGTAAAACCAAGGTAGTGACCGACCAGAATAAGATGTCCGGTCGAGGACACCGGCAGAAACTCCGTGAGCCCTTCCACGATACCCAGAATGATCGCAAGTCCTGGTCCCCAATCTTCCATGGTCGTCAATTGAACGGTGGAGTCATCTGCGAGGGGGTATCGGGCGCGTCGTCGGTGTGGAGCCCCAGGGCTTGACCATCGAGGGAACTACGAGAGCGTCTACCTTCGCCGGGGCTTCCCCATACGCCATGGCTTCCGCCTCCGCTAAAGCTTCGACGGACACGTCGGGGGACGAGTTGGCGGGCCGGCCCGCCCTCGCTTGAGCGAAGGCGGGTGGGGCTTGCGGCATGATCACAAACCTTACGGCATCAGTCAAGCCTTCCACGAGAATCGGCCGCGGCGTGGAGCTGGCCCGACCGGTCCGCCACCCGAACGGTCGCGCGGATAACCGTCATCTCTATTGACAAACACCGGCGTATCCACTACACCATCATCATACTTACGTATGCATGGCGTTGATCCCTCAGCCTTTGTGGTCTCGCGAGTCCTCGTTCGTTGCAGCCCATCAATCTCACCAGCCGTCCCGATGAATCCGCGGAGGCACCGGTGCATGGTGCCGAGCAGACGAGAAGGAGGATCCCCATGAGAAGCTATGTGCTCATCAGCCTGGCCGTCCTCGCCGTATTCGGCGCCAACGGGTGTGTGTCCAAGGGCCAGCACTCGGCCGCGATGGAAGAAGCCGGTACGGCACGGGCGGATCTAGAGCGGGTGCAGGCGCAGAAGGCGGCGGTGGAGCAGCAGGTCAAGACGCTCAAGGAGCTGAACGCGAAGCTCAGCCAGGAAGCGCAATTGGCCAAGGACGAACTGCAACGGATCGAGCACGGGCGGGACACGGAGCGCGGGTCGCTGTCGGAGCGGAACAAGGAGCTGGAAAAGCAAATCCGGACCCTGGCGGCGCAGCATCGTGTCGTGCGCAGGCAGTACCAGCAGTTGCGGCAGCGGAACAAGGCGCTGCAATCGACGGTCGTCCGCTACCAGAAGGAGCTCAAAGAACTCCGTCGGGGCGGGGCTCCCGTCGCCGTGCCCAGGCCTCCGAAGTCGCCCGCGATGAGCCCGAAGAGCGCCGCCGCGCCGAAGGCGGCCCCGGCGCCAACCGTGGCGAGCAGGCCGCCCGCGGCGATGGCGGGCAAAGCGACCACCGTGAATTTGAACACGGCATCCGTCAACGACATGGTGCTGAAGCTGGGCTTGTCAAAAGAAGATGCGGGCCGAGTGGTCTCGAACCGCCCGTACCGGATCAGGGGCGAGCTCGTGGCGAAAAACGTCCTGCCGAAGACGACCTTCGATAAAATCTACGACCGCATCACCGTCAGACAGTAATCGCGCGGAAGGGCCGGCTACGAGATCCAAGGCCATGTTGCCCGCGGGGCAACATGGCCTTTTTTCATTCCACTCTTCCGGTTCTTGTCTTGTAGGCGTGCACGGACCAACAGTTTGCCCTCTCCCCCGTTTCGGGCCAGAGGGTTGGGGCGAGGGGGCTGTTTCCCCGTTCCACCCTCACCCCGGCCCTCTTCCTTCTCTGGAGTGAGAGGGAAAGGAGTGTGACCGGCACGATTGGATTACTTCGCGGGCAGGACGCGTGATGTCCGCTGGGTGGTACCCGCGGTCTCAGTGCAAAACAGCGAGATCTCCATGCGCGGCCTCGAGGGGTCGAGGGCTTTGATCAGGTGAATGTGAAGAATGCGGTTGTCGTTGATCCCGAGCGCCTCGCAGAGGGCGTCCTGCGTGATCTTGAGGCCTCCGTCCACGTCGCGCCGGAGCAGGCTGCGAAAATAAAACCGCACCGTCAGGCCGAGAAAGTCGGCGCGAAACTTTCGGAGCCAGGGATCCCGCCCTGCGGTCCCGGCGAGCGAGACGAGGATTTGCTGCGCCACGACTTGCTTGAAGCTCCGGCCGCGGGCCGACAGCACACGGCGACCGTTCACCGTGGCGTATTGATGATTCACGCTCGGCGGCAGCGGTAGCGTCAGGGTCATGCGGTCCGCTGTCATTGAGCCAGTCAGGGCCTGCCGGGGCTCCGGGGCAAGGCTCCGTGGCGGGCGGACCCGCCTGAGGATCGCGGGGGCGGGTGCCAATCCGGGCTGGTCGGCCCGGGGCTTGGGCTGGGCCTGCGGGGGCCGGTACGAGGTGCGGCGGGCCGCGACGACACGCAGCGCTGATGGGCGAGTTCTGGGTGGCTTGGGCACGAGCGAGGGGTGGCTACAAGAGATTCAGAATCTTGTTGAGCTGCTGTTCGTACTTATCCTCCGTCTTGGCCAGGTACCGGCGCCACTCGGCCGGGTTCCAGATCTCCATGCGGTGGTAGAGGCCGACCAGGATGATCTCCTGATCCTCGTCGACCGGAATCATCTTGCGCAATCGCCCCGGGATGAGCACACGCCCGGTCTTGTCGACCTCGGAAGTCCCCGCCTCGGAGACGACGAAGTGCATGAACAGGCGGCTCTGATCGTCATCGAGCTTGGACTTGGTGCGCTCGAGGACCCGCTCCCACTCCGAGGTCGAGTATAGCCACAGGGATTGCTCCGGCGCTTTGAGGAACACGACGCCGGTGCCCTCGGACTCCAGGGCCTCCCGGATCGGGGAGGGGACCAGGAAGCGGCCCTTCTCGTCAACCTTGCAGAGATATTCACCCGCGAACATGGGACGGCCTCCTCACTGGGCTTCGTGTCGC
>JBFISJ010000025.1:0-20445 GCA_041608595.1 Nitrospiraceae bacterium | reverse complement strand
CGTGACGGTCGGACGCATCAGGGAGTGGTTTGCGCCCGGCTCGAGCGGCGACGGAGGAACTGTCGGTCGGTTGCGGGCAGATCAAGCCGCTCGGGCTTGCGACGATCCGGTGTAGGGCCGGGCCTACGCCACAGGAATCTTCTCTCCTTTGTCTCGGGGAGAGGGAGCGGACTTGTTTGGAAGACCAGCCCGGTTATTTCGAGGCGGCGCGAGCCGGGGGTCTTTGCGTTTGTACCGCCCGCGGCTCGGCGTCATTGGTGCCTCGCGGGCCGACGAATTGAACCGGTTTCTCGCCGCTGAGGTGGTCGGGGGTGATCACATACGTGCCCTTCAGGCTGGAATCCCATACCTTCTGCGCGGCCACCTCGTCGCCACCCGTGAACAACCACGTGAACCCCCCCACGATGGCACCCGTCCCCGCAAAGGCGAGTTTGAAGGCTCCGTACACGGGGGTCAAGAGGAAGCAGGATGCCCCGGTGACCAGCTGCGACGTGCCCGTCTTCGAATCGCTCTCGGCCCTGAGGTCTACGGGAAGGGCAGCCGCTATGCCAAAGACAGTCACGATGATCATCACAAGGGGCACCCGGCGCACGGCCGGGTTGGATGAGGACGCGGGTCTCCCAGCGCACGATGTGTCATGGCTCTGCATGATATTTCTCCTTGAAACAGGATGAGTTTATGCCGACGTGCATTTCGAACATGGTCGTAGGCAAGCCTCGTGCCTGCTCCGAAACGGAAGACGACGCAGGAGATTTTGCGGGGAGCTCGCCGCCGGGCGCACCTGGAGCCCTGCCAACGCGTCCTGACTGTAGGCCGCAGCCTACAATGAGGCTGAGAGCAACGAATCCGGCGCCTGGTCGCCATCCGATGGTCGGTTCCCCCCCCCTGATCCGAGCGCTCGCGCTCGCCGACTTTGCCACGGGGGACTGCGAAGGGACATGGGCAGGACGGCCCGAGGGGGCTTGTGATTGCACTTCCCGATATGCGAGGTATGGCCTCCACGGTTGACCGTAGAGGCCATGTAGCAATCATGCATGTCTGGAACTGGCTGCTCCTGGCCATGCTCGTCATCGTGCTCGTCCTGTGCTGGCATGTGAGCCGGGAGTTGCGCGTCACGAGGCGGCGTGCGTCCAAGTTCAGGAGGCGTGTGAAGCGCCTCCGTCAACTGATCATGCTGGATCGACTGGATCGTCTGGAACGCGAGATTCGGAACATCGAGGACCTCATGATCCGGTGGGGACGGTATGGCCGCCAGGCTGAGGACTTTGAAGGCATCGTTGCCAGCTATGTCGCGACCTGCCGCAGCTTCGTGCAGCGGGGCGCGGAAAAGGGAGAGAGCCGGGACCACGTGGATGCCGTTGTGCGAGTCGTGCTCGGGCATCTTGTCCGGAATAATCCCAGGCACTACGCGCGTCTTGGACAGATCCTGTCACAAGACGAGTATGATCGATGGGTAAAATAGGGTGCGTCCGATGAGCTGGAACGACGGATCGCCGGATGGGGCGGCGGGCAAAGGTGTGGGGGGACTCAAAGGCGGGGACTGTGCAAGCGGACGGTCCTAAACGGAGCTATCGTCGGCATCAGCACCGTCGAGACCGCCCTTCATATCGTTGACGTGCCACTGGTCCATGGTCGAATCAGAGTCGATATTGCCGGTCGCGGTCGCCGTAAACGAGGGGGGGGCCGTCGCAGTCGGCGTCGCGGCGGCCGAGGGCACGAAGGTATTTTCAGGCGATGTCAACCCGCCCTGCGGCATGATCAGGTCCTCGGAGGGCACACCGGTCGAGCCTCCTGCGCCGCCCAGTGCGGGGCTACGGTACGTGTAGAGTCTGCTCACGCCATGAATGCTGAATCCGATCTCGCTGAAGCTGCCATATCGACCGGTCTCCGCGAAATACGCTTGCTCGCCCATGTGAATCCGGCTCAGGTTTCCCGCGGTTTCGGCTTGATGGGCCTTCGACTGGAGCTTTCGAAACAGGGGGATGGCAAGGGCGACCACGAGCGCGAGGATGGCCAGGGTGGTCATCAACTCGATCAGCGCAAATCCAGTGTGGTTGTGCTTCACCATCGCTGTGCCTTGCGGGTGAAACTTAGAGGGAGTCCGAGACGCGGAACCGTTTCAGCACATCCTCGATCCGCTGGCTCTCATTCAGCGCCTCTTCCAGGCGATCGACGTTCGCCTGATCCGCGCCGCCCGTTGATTTCAGTCCATCCATGACTGCTCGCATGGCGTTCTTTGCCCCGGCGGTCCGATCACGGATTTCGATCATGGCCTGATCGAGTTTCGCCACCGCCTGGTTGGCCAGGTCGGCCAGCTCGTGTAGCTCGTCGCCATCTCTGAGCCGAATACGAAGGGCCAGATTGCCCTCGGCCAACTCGGCTGTGCTCTTCTGGAACCGGTAGAGTGGCCCGGCGACGCGGTGGGTGAGGTAGATGCTGAACACCGCGGCGGAGACCACGAGGGCGATGAGGGCCGGCCACATGCTGGTGGCGATTTCCACCAGACCGGGCCAGACGTTCTGCACGAGGCTCAGCAGTTGCGTCGCCGCAAAGGCCCGGTCCTCGACCGAATTATGGGACAAGAGTCGGATGGCGGGCATGAGGTAGGGAAGCACGAAGGCAAGTCCGAATACGATCACGCAGTAACCGAAGAGAAAGAACCCCAGGCCGACGGCGTAGGAGCGCTGGAACCGATGCACGTAGATCTGGCGTCGCTTAGGCCGGCCATTCTTCGGTGGTGGTGTTGATGGCTGTTCCTGTTCCGTCATGGTCGTGTCTCCTGCGTTTGACGCCCGCCGGTCAACTCGTCGGCTGGGTCTGGAGCGAAGAGAGGAATTTCCCCAGGCTCTCGTGCCGAGCCGGCTGCATGTCTCGAAACTCCACCCCGAAGACGCGCCCGTTCACCCAGCGACCCGCCGCCACCTCGACCTCCACCGGCATAAGCAGCTGCGGAAGATGGACGCTCATCTGCAGATACGCGCCTTGCTCGACCTGAATATGGCTGTCAACCATGCACCCTTGGCACCCTTGCCGAGGCACTTTCTTTACGGAACCGTTCCCGTTCAGGGCGTCGTCCGTAAACGTGACGGGAGCGTTGCTCGCGAAACGTGGGTCTGCGCGTCGTTCCCAACCTGTTGAAACTATTCAGATCCTCCATGAGACCCACTCCGTCCGGCGCGAGCATGGCACTTGCCACAAGTCTAGCATTTTCAGCCGGGTCGGCAAGGAGCAGCGCTTCGTGAGCGGCTTCCGTGCGCGGTGAGGGCGTCGCAAGAAGGGGAAGGTGCGTCAAGGGCGACCTTCCGGCCGGGCCCGACACCGCGCCAATCTTGGTGTGGAGCATCGATGCCGGGGACTACGAGGGGACATGATCACGTCCCGGCTTCTCGACGCGGCGCTTCATTAGCATTCCCCCTGTGGTCCCTGTAGAGTTGGGCGGGGAGAGTTTCGATGGGTTTGCCTGCGCTGCTGAAATGCGGCACGTCGACCTGGGCTTACGAGGGCTGGCAGGGCCTTGTCTATCACCGCTCCTATCCGAAGGGCCGATTCAAAAAGGATTGCCTCGCGGAGTACGCGCGCTATGAGTATCGGGGTGAGCGGCTCTTTCAGACCGTGGGGCTCGATCAAACCTTTTATCGCCCGCCCACAAGGGCCCAGTTGGCCCATTATGCCGAGCAGCTTCCGCCGGGTTTCGAGGTGTGCTCGAAGGTGTGGGAAGAGATTACGATTCCACGCTTTGCGGGCCAGGCACGCTACGGCGCCAAGGCGGGTCAGGACAATCCCCGTTTTTTGGACGCCGGGCTCTTTCGCGACTTGCTCGTGGCCTCCTACGCTGAGGTGTTCAAGCCGTTCTCCGGCCCCTTCATTCTGGAGTTCCAGCGCACGGGCATCGAGCCGGAGGACTTTCTGAGGCGCCTGGATCATTTTCTCGGCGCCTTGCCGCAGGACTTTCGCTATGCGATCGAGGTGCGCAATCCCCGCATTCTCGGGCCGCGGTATGGTGAGATCCTCAAGGCGCACGGCGCGGCACACGTCTATAACCACTGGACGCACATGCCCGCGCTGGCCGAGCAGCACAACCGTCTGGACAGGATGTTTACGGCACCCTTCGTGCTCCTTCGGCTCCTCACCCCTTTACGCATGAAGTACGAGGATGCCGTGGTGATGGCGGAGCCGTACAACCGGATCGTTCGCGCCATCCCCGCGATGCGTGCGGACACGACGGTGCTCATCGAGCAAGCCATGCGCGAGGGCCGGCGCACCTACGTTCTGGTCAACAACCGGGCTGAGGGATGTGCCCCTCTGACGGTGCAGGCCATCGTCGACCAGCTCCTGCCTCCGGAAAACCATTCCGCCTCACGCACCTCGCCACAATCGGAGCCCTGAGTCGGACTCGCGTTCCAGGTTCCACGTTCCAGATTCCAGATCGCGACTTCCTTGATGATATTCGCAGGTCTTTTTACGCGGAACCTGGAACGCCTCCTTAATCTCTGACCGGTCACCCATTCCCCGAAAATAATCTGAATGAGGCCTTGACAGCAGATAGGCTCCCATGTAACCATTGGTTACATGAGGCCAGGCGATCTCAAACGTGCCCGCCAGGCGCTGGGCCTGACGCAGGCTCAGCTCGCCGAAACCCTTCGAACCGCTCGGATGACCATCACGCGCTACGAGGCCGGCACGCGCCGCATTCCCGGCATGGTCGAGGTGGCCCTCGAGCAACTGGCGTCCGTGCCTCGCATTGAGATGGCGGGGATTGTGGCGGCGGGTGAGCCCATCGAGCCCATTCCCCAAACGGAACAAGTCGAGGTGCCTCCGACGATGCTGCGCGGGAACCAAACCTTCGCGCTGCGGGTCAAGGGGGAGTCCATGAAAGACGAGGGTATTCTGCCTGGCGACCTCGTGATCGTTCACAAGCAGGCAACAGCCCGGAATGGGCAGACGGTGGTTGCGGTGGTCAACCGGGAAGCGACAGTCAAAAAGTACTATCGCAAGGAGAGCCGCATCGAGCTGCGTCCGGCGAACGCGCTCCTCACCCCCATCATTGTCTCGGGTGAGGATGAGTTTCGAATCGAGGGCATCGTGATCGGGGTCATCAGGCACATTCAATGAAACAGGCAGATCAAGGAGGCAGTCATGTCGATTGTGAAATCGGACCGTATTCGCTCACGGCTCGATGAGCTCGAGCAGGCCGTGGAATCTCTGTCCCTGCGGGTGAGACAGTTACAACGAGAAGTCATCACGCCGTCGATTTCTTCGAGGCGTCGGGCGAAGTGGTCTGTCTGGCTCGAGAGCCTCGTCGGAAGCCAGCCTCGTGCATCATACGCGCATCCAATGGTACGCGAGAACAGGAGGGTTCATCGTCATGCCATCCATGCAAGACAGCAACGTGGTCTGTGAAACCGAGGGAGCCTGTGCGGACTGCGGGCGCTTGACCGCGTGGCGCGTCCGGTGTTTCGATCCGCATACCTACTCGACGCTCGAGCTTTGCGGGAATTGCGTGCCCGCCTTCCGGGAACGCAGGCAGCACGCCCTCGGCTGCTGCAACTAGGGATGTGCGTGGTGTCGAAACGGCGAGCCGAGCGAGTCAGTAGAGGGGCAGGTGAAAATCAATGCCTTCATAGCCCACACGTGGGTCGAAGTATGGTGCTGTCCTCACGTTGTGAACGATGCCGTTCGTATGGAACCGGGTGACCACGGAACCGGATGTGACAGTTGAGCTGCCCAGGAAGGGCCCGAGAAGCGGGATGAGGGTGAGCGGGGAGATGTCGACGTGCGTGTAATCGTAGGTCCAGACCTCCACGATCCTCTCCGTCGCAACGTTCCGAGCCGGAATGGTCTCCGGATGCGTGGGCTGCCCCAAGCTGCGCGCCACGTCCTGCTTCGTGGAGCGCAAGGGCTGGATCCGCGAGACGGAAAGCTCGTCAACGGCCGAAGGATTACCGACCGACACACATGCCTGGAGCAGGGCTGCCGGCAGACAGATCAACAGCACATGTGTGAGTCGTCCCATGGTGTTTAGCAGTGGTGGCGGGTTTGAGACGTGGTGCATTCTAGCTCAGACAGGTTTCGCAATGACATGCTAATTTTTCCCCAGCCGGTTTAATCCATCCAAGGCGGCCGTGCGGTAGCATTCCGCGAGCGTCGGATAATTGAAGACATTGTGAATAAAGAAATCCACCGTCCCGCCGTAGGTCAGGACAGCCTGTCCGATGTGCACCAGCTCGGTGGCTCCCTCTCCCATGATGTGCACCCCCAAGAGGACAAGGCTGTCCCGATGAAATATCACCTTGAGGATGCCTTGGAGGTCTCCGTAAATCTGGCCTCGCGCAATTTCCTTGTAAAATGCGCGTCCCACCTCGTAGGGAATGCCCTCGGCCGTTAACTCTTCCTCGTTCTTGCCCACTGTCGAAATCTCGGGAATGGTGTAGATCCCATAAGGCATGACTTTGGGAAAGCTGGATTTCGGCGCCTGGAATGCGTGACAAGCCGCGAGGCGGCCCTGTTCCATGCTTGTGGACGCCAAGCCCGGAAAGCCGATGACATCCCCGGCGGCGTAAATGTGGGGCACCTCGGTCTGGTAGTGCTCATTGACGGAGATTTGCCCCAGGTGATCCGTCTTGAGTCCGACCGTCTCTAGGTTCAAGCGGTCCGTGTTCGCGACCCTGCCCATCGTGTACAGAAACATGTCGCTGACGATGGTCTTATTGCTTCGCAACTCCGTCACGACGCGATTTCGCTCGTCACGCGTGACCCCTGCAATCTCTTCGCCGGTCTTGATGACCACCCCGCTGGTGCGCATGTGATACATCAACGCCTGCACGATCTCCTGGTCCACGAAACGTATGAGATGGCTCCGGCGGTCCAGCAAGGTCACTTTGATCCCGAATGACGCAAACATGGAGGCATACTCGCATCCGATCACGCCGCCACCCATCACGACCATGCTCTTGGGAATGTTGGTCGTCGACAGGATGCTGTCGGAATCGCAGATGACGACGTCGTCGAACACGATCCCGTCCGCCCGCCGCGGACGGGAGTCGGTGGCGATGATGATGTACGAGGCGCGAAACTGATCTTTTTGGCCGCTCTGGTTCGTGACCTCCAACGTATGGGCATCGACGAACGAGGCGATTCCCTGCACGAGGTCGACATCGTTCCGTTCCAGTTGGTGCGTGATGATCGCGACCTCATTCTTGATCACCTGATCCTTCCGCGCCATCAAATCGCGGAGGGTGAGGCTTTTCTTGAGTGAGTAGGAAATGTTGGTAAAGGCGCGAAGCTTGAAACCTTGAAGATAGTAAATTGAGTCTTTGAGGGTTTTGCTCGGCAGCGTTCCGGTATTGACCGAGGCCCCGCCCACCGCTGGTTCTTTTTCGACGATGGCCACCCGCTTGCGCAGCTTGGCGGCCTGAATCGCGGCCTTTTGCCCGGCAGGGCCGCTGCCTATGACAAGCAAGTCGTACTCAATCATCGGCGGACAAGGCCTAGGAGGAGAAATGGCGTCATGCTAGCGACCACTGTAGCCTCAAGCCAGCCCGTTCCAAAGTAAATTCTCTCGACAGGTCAGTGCAGCCCCATTCTTTCAGTCCGCGTGGGTATCTGGAAATTGACCACTGTTTGCACGGTCGGGGGGAAAGGTGCCGAAGGGTGGGGAGATGACGACCCCCGCGACGCCTCGTGCCGCCTTCCGACGGGGATCAGCCGTGGAGGGGCGCGAGCGGAGTGCGCGAGCGGATTGGAGGGAGCCTGCTGTTGTGCGGACGGAGGCCGGTCAGGACTTGCGCGGCCTTCCCCGTTTCCGTGGTCGTCTCGTGCGACGGGTGACCGTCCGCGGCCTTCCGGGTGGCCGGCCGCGCCGCCGCCGGCGCTTGCCCCCGCCGCCTGCCGGTGCACCGACCACCTTGTAGCCAATCTTCGAGAGCATGCCGTTCAGGAGCTTGACGAGCCCTTTCTCTTTCACCATTAAGGCTCGTTTCTCGGCAAGCAATGCGCGGACCGATTTCGCCAACGCCTCGGCACGCCCGGCTCTTTTCCGTCGTCGTTTCATGGTTGTTTCCCTCCGTGTGTGCGCGTAGGCAGCGATGGGACGGGCGTGCTCCGTCTCAAGCGTGGGATGATCGACGCCACCGGTCACCATCGGCTTGCGTAGCTGACGCGACGGGCTGGAGAGTAATTGTGTGCGCGTGCGATGTCAAGGCTCTCCGCGCCTCTTTCGAGGTTGGCGATGTCTTAATGATCGGTCCCCAAACTGCAGCACCGGATTTCGATCGGAACGGAACGTGTCGAAGTTGTAAGTCCCGATGGATGTCACGCAAGAAATCTGTGTATGAGATCGCAGACACTCCCGAACCCACGCACGCCGCGACCTACTACATCTCGTGGCACCTCGTGACCATCGCCAATGCTCACCATTTGTGCAATTCGGTCAAGCGGTCGGTGCCGCAGGCGATCGAGCGTCGCAGGGCGATGTATGAACAGCGTTATCCACAGAAGCTGGGGAATCATCATGACTCGACGCGCGGGCATCGGTATGATAAAAAGCAAGGGACTGCGAAGTTTCGTTCCCCCACGCACCTGCATCCCTCCAAGTCTTGCCGGCCGGGGCTCGCTCGCATTGGGATGTGTCCTGGGTTCGTCCATCCGATGGCGGCGTGCGCGTCGATTGTCGTCGCGCGGTGCCATGTCGCCGACGGATGGCGCTTACAGGCGGTAGACGGGCCATGGGCAGCGCGCCTGCTTCCCCGACCGTGGAGTCGCGTCGCGCTCAACAGAAACCTTTATTGAACAATGAGGACGTGCCGATGAGGATCATGCTGAGAATCGGAGTGATGAGAGCGCGGAGCGTGCTGATCGCGGTCCTGTGGTTGGGCATTGTGAGCGGTGTTGCGTCTGACCAATCCCGGGCGGCGGAGATCGAGGCTTGCAAGGGGCCTTACAAGGGCCGGAGTCTAAGTGCAGGTGAGCTCAAGGCCGTCCTGCTGGCGCATCGGCGCTGGCTGCAGAACGGTTCGGTGCCCTCGACACAGCGGGCGGACCTCTGCGAAGCCGACCTTCGCGGTGCGAACTTGCGGGGCGCGGACCTCGAGCGTGCCCGTCTCCGCGGCACCCAGCTGGACGGTGCGGATTTGCGTGGCACGACGCTCATCGACGCAGACTTATACGGCGCCGATCTTCAACGTGCAAAACTGGCCGATGCCGACGCGAGCGGAGCGGATCTCCGCAGGGTGAATCTGGCCCACGCATCGGCACCCGGCGCCGCCTTCTATGAATCAATCCTTTATCGGGCCTATCTGCAACAGGCCGATTTACGCGAAGCGAATTTCGAGCGGGCGGACCTCTCCAGCGCAAACCTCACCGGCGCCGACCTGACCGACGCCGACCTGGTCGACGCGCACCTGTACGGGGCGAACCTGACGGGGGCGAATCTCTCACGGGTGGAGGCGATTGATGCCGACATGCGAAAGGCGCGCCTCGTCGAGGCCACGCTGCGAGAAGCGAACCTCCAGGGCGTCGATCTCTCCGAGGCGCGGCTCGACGGTGCGCAACTGAGCCACGCGCACCTGCATACCGCGGTTCTGCGAGATGCGAGCTTGGTGAACGCCGACCTGACGGAGTCGGTGCTCAATCAGGCCGATTTGTGGGGCGCGGACATGACGGGAGCCACCTTGCGAAGGGGGGCGCTCTTCGGCGCCAACCTCGAACGCGTGAATCTGGCACGTGCTGACCTCACGGCAGCCGATCTTCGCATGGCGATCCTGTTTGAGGCCAGCGTCGAGAATGCGATCCTCCGCGGTGCGGCCTTGCAGCGCAGCGTCATGAGCAAGGCGCAGTTTCCCGGCTCCGATCTCCGCGGGGCGGTGCTCGAGGAAGCGTATCTGCCAAAAGCCAACCTTATGGGGGCGAACCTGTCGAACGCGAACTTGCGCTGGGCGAACCTCGTCGGCAGCGATCTGCGCGGCGCGAAGCTGGAGGGGTGCGATCTGGTCTCGGCCAATCTGCAGGAGGTCCGGTTGCAGGGTGCGATGCTCACCTCCGCGAGGTTGGTCGGGGCGAATCTTGAGAACGCCACCCTGGTTGGGGCCGCACTCACAGGGGCGGATCTGTACCAGGCAAGGCTGAACGGGGCCGATCTCGAGCGCGTCTCGGGATTGACCCAGCCGCAAGTCGACAGCGCCTGCCTCGATCGGAGCACCAGGCTTCCTCGGGGGCTCGTCACTCCGGCGTCCTGTACTGAGTGAAGACCGGCCGCACGGATGCGGCGAGATCGACGGAGCCCGCGGCGGCACGAAGCCAGCGGCCCATGCTCTGGCCACGGGCGGGCTGGCAGGCGTCCTGGTGGGCGCTGGACAGGTCCCAATGAGGGGGCGACCGAATTTCAAAAAGAATTGGCGAATTTCCAGGGTCTTGGGGATAATGAGCCCAGGTCAAAGCCGGTGGTGTCTGTAGAGACGCTGTCGGGACGGAGTTCTCGCAACCTGGAGTGAAGTCATGGCAACCATTCTGGTGATCGACGATGAGCCGCAGGTCCGGTCGCTCCTCAACCAAGCGTTGACGGGGGCCGGCTACAAGGTGGTGGAGGCCAGCAATGGCCGCGAAGGGTTGGACCGCTATCGCGAAAAGCCGACCGACCTCGTCATTACGGACATCTTGATGCCCGATGAGGACGGCTTGGAAGCGACCCTCGAGCTCACCCGCGAGTATCCGGAAGCCCGCATCATTGCGATTACCGGAGGAAGCGGGGATCGTAATTTCCTCGACGTGGCCAAATTGTTCGGAGCGCGCCGGACCCTGTCGAAGCCATTTGAGCTGGATCGATTGCTCGGAGCGGTCAAAGAAGAGTTGAAGGTTTAGTCGGATCGGCGGTTCTTCCTATCCGCGACGCGGCGCGTGACCCCGGGCAGGCCGGACGCGCGGTCGGTTGCTGAGGGAACCTCTGAGAGACGACATCATCGCGCCGTCCCCCCTCGCTTGTCTCCTTCCACCCGCTCACAAGTGTCCGGTCTTCCTTGTTGCCCTTCCCACGCGTGATCATGCTGCGGCACGGCAGGTCGTGCCGCGGGCTCAGGCGGCCTTTCTGACGTCGGGAATTTGGACCGGCAAATCCTGCGCGTCGACGGGTTCGACCGCTACGCGCTTCGCATCCGCGTTGAGAACCATGATCAGGAGCCCCATCGCTGCGAGGAAGTAGCCCGTAATCATCACGATGCCCCAGGCCATAGCTAGGCCCTCCTTTCCTTCCAGATGATGTGGATCCCCACGACCACCGCGACGAAGATGACACCGCCAATTGTGACCAGTCCGAGTTCCATGTTGTCACCCCGCTGTGATACGAGAGAGTAGACCTTTGTCTGCGCCTGTACTGAGCAACTGATGTGCCGCGCGGGGGACGGCGGCCTCATGGTCCCTGAGGATGATGCCATCCTGTTGATTTTCCGCGAGAAGTCTTATATGTAGGTGGACCGTGAGCGCGCGAAGCGGGGCTTGATGCGAGGCGATCGCGATCGTGTGCCTGACTACCTTGTTGACAGCCTGAGCCTGTCGGAGGCGCTCTGAGCAGGAGATGCCTATTGTTCGCGGGCCTTACCAATTAGGCTGACGGGTTGTCCACGCTTTTGACATGACTTGGTCACTCTGACGGCATCCTGTGGAAAGGCGGAGGGCCGCGCCGGCAAAGGGGTGAGTGTCGGGAATCGAACGGGAATCGAACGGGAGTCGAGTCGTTGATGACCCAATCCAAAGACAGGCCTCAGTCGGACTTTATCCGGGCCATCATCGCTCAGGACGTTGCGAGCGGAAAGCACGGGGGTCGGGTGGTCACGCGGTTTCCGCCCGAGCCGAACGGGTATCTCCACATCGGGCATGCGAAATCGATCTGCTTGAATTTCGGTGTCGCCCTTGAATGTGGCGGTTCTTGCAACCTTCGCTTCGACGACACCAACCCAACCAAGGAAAGTGAGGAGTACGCCGAAGCGATCAAAACCGATGTTCGATGGTTGGGGTTCGACTGGGGGGAGCGTCTTTTCTACGCATCCGACTACTTCGAGCGTCTGTACCAGTGTGCCACCGAGCTGGTTGAGAAGGGTAAGGCCTATGTCGACAGCCTGAGCGCCCAGGAAATCCGGCACCACCGGGGCACGCTGACGGAGCCGGGGAAGGACAGCCCCTATCGAACCCGCTCCGTCGAGGAAAATCTCGACCTGTTTGCTCGAATGCGGGCGGGCGAGTTCGAAGAGGGCGTACACGTCCTGCGCGCGAAAATCGACATGGCGTCCCCCAACATCAACCTGCGCGATCCAACGCTGTATCGCATTCGCCGTGCGACGCACCACAGGACCGGCGACCGATGGTGCATCTATCCGACGTATGATTTCGCGCATCCGATTTCGGATGCCCTTGAGGGAATCACGCACTCCCTTTGCACGCTGGAGTTCGAGGACCACCGACCGCTCTACGACTGGCTCCTCGACAACCTGAACGTGCCGTCCCACCCGCAACAGATCGAATTCGCGAGGCTGAACCTGACCCATACCGTGATGAGCAAGCGCAAGCTCCTGGAGCTGGTCGAAGAGGGGCACGTGAGCGGATGGGACGATCCGCGCCTGCCGACGCTGATGGGGTTACGACGTCGCGGCTACACGCCCGAGGCCATCAGGGCGTTTTGTGAGCATATCGGCGTTTCGAAGAGGGATTCTGTGGTGGAGATGGCGCTGCTCGAGCACTTCATCAGGGAGGACTTGAACCGGCGCGCCGCCCGGGTGATGGCCGTGCTCCAGCCGCTTCGGGTGGTGATCGAGAACTATCCGGACGGCCATGTGGAAGAGGTAGAGGCCGTGAACAATCCGGAGGATCCCGGCATGGGGAACCGCAAGGTGCCGTTCTCGCGGGAGGTCTATATCGAGCGCGAGGACTTCCGTGAGGACCCTCCGAAAAAGTACTATCGGTTGGCCCCGGGCCAGGAAGTGCGGCTGCGCTACGCCTACATCGTGAGGTGTGTGGGCGTCACCAAGGACCCGCTGACCGGCGAGGTGACGGAGGTGCGTTGCACCTATGATCCGGAAACGCGGAGCGGAGCCTCCCACTCCGCCCGCAAGGTCAAGGGGACCATCCATTGGGTGTCGGCCGCGCAGGCGCTGGATGCCGAGGTGCGCCTCTATGAGCCGCTGCTTCTGGACGAGTCACCCTCTCAGGCGATCGAAGGAGGACAGAACGAGCGAGCCGTCCTCAATCCGGGCTCGCTCACGCGGCTGACCGGATGCAAGGTCGAGCCGAGCTTGGCTGACGCCGCCCCGGGGGCACGGTTTCAATTCGAACGCCAGGGGTATTTCTGCGTCGACACGCGTGATTCGGCCGCATTCAAGCCGGTCTTCAATCGCACCGTGCCCCTCCGTGACTCCTGGGCGAAGATCGAAAAAGCGCAGCAGAAGGGAACGGCCGCGCCGAGCTGAGCGTTGGTCGGGCGGAGCCGCAGACGGCCGTTGCATCGGCGGGGCCTTCATGAGCTGACCGATGTGTGAGGGCGCCACCTCGAGAAAGGCTCGGGGTGCACGGCTCGCGATTGCAATCATTCTAACCCTGTGGTAGCTTCAGCCTCTGCTCTTCAGTCATCTTCAACGAAACTGCAATGGCGATGCTGGTCCCATCGTCTAGTCTGGCCTAGGACGGAGCCCTCTCAAGGCTCAGACACGGGTTCAAATCCCGTTGGGACCACCATTCGACTCGCGGGGTTCGCGCTCTGACGAGCGCGCCCCGCTCGCTCATGGCAAGCCACCCTATACTTGGTCTGATACTTCCCGCGAGTCGAATGGTGCCCTGCTTGCCCCGAGCAAGGTCGAGGGGAGCGAGCCCGGGGCGCGAAGCGGACCCCAGGGGAGTCGGAGGGCTAGCTTTTCGTTTCTTGTGCGCAATAGTGCTCGCAGAGTTTGCGCTCTAACGAGCTCGTCCCGCTTACCTGGAAGAGCATTCTTTCTGCATTCATTTTCTTCTGCCCGGCTCCTCTCCTCGTCTTGTTCAGCACCCGTGTACAGGCCGCCGCATGCAGAGCCGGCCCCATCCACCGATGTTCGAGGATGCGCGGCATCGTCCACCCCCGTGCACCGGGGTGACGGCCTCTCGGGCTCGCGCTGCGCGGGCTTCACAAGGACACGCTCAAAAGTGATAACTACCTGAAAAGGTGGGCCCACTCCGCGTCAAAGGCTTGACGTAACCTGTGCGCTATAATTGGACGGTATAGGTTATGCATCTCCGAGGCCATGCGGCGATCAAGGAGTCTCAAGTGACGCAGAAAGGGCTGACTCGCAGGGGAGGGAGAGCGTGGGCGCTTCGGACGATTTCCCCTCGTCCCCGGCGTCGTGCGTCGCTCCTCTGGTTGCGCGCTGCCTTTGGGCTGATGCTGCTCGCGCTGGCGGGTCCATCGGCTGTCTGGGCGGAGGGACCGCAGGACCTACGCGTGCAGCTGATTCCCATTCTGGCCACGGCGTTGGACCAGGATGATCAACCGGTCGGGGTGGTGGCCGAGCTCGAAGTCGCCGTCGAGGACCGACACGACGACAGAGGCCTGAGCGTGCGCTTTCAGACTCAGCCGGGCCGATTCTCGCCAGTCGCCCAGGTCGCGGTGGTCGCGGCGATCCTGGACGTGGCCCGGGCCGCGAACATGAATACCGATTCGCTGACCATTTCACTGAGAGTTCCCTATCGGGGGGTCACGGTGTACGGCACCAGCCTGTCGGCCATGGTCGGCCTCACGGTGGTTGCCCTCGCGCAAGGCGATTTCGTCAAGCCGGATCGCGTTGTGACCGGGACGATCACCCGTGATGGGCACATCGGTCCCGTCAGCGGGATCGGGCTCAAGCTCCAGGCCGCTTCGATTGAGCATCTTCACCTCGTGCTCGTTCCCGAAGAATACGACCAGGCGGAGGCCGACTGGGACGTTCCCTTCATGTTGCACGTCTCACCCGTCGGGACCGTGCGCCGGGCATACCAGGCGCTCACGGATTCGGAATTTCCGCAGATTGCGCCGACCCGCTCTTAACCCCCATCACGAACGATCACCTGGACCTCAACGTACGGCGCGCACGACGCGCGAGGATTGCGCTTTTAACGCTCCTCCTTCTCACATTCACCTTCCCCGGATTTGACGTCACGAAAAGAGGTTGTGTATAAGAATCTCCTACGGCACGTGTTTGTGACCCAACCGGCGATCCGCGATGACCCAGCGTGAATTTCATGACGGCGCCCAGGACGGCCTCGATCCTCTGGAGCCGCTCGACCCGGAACGCGTCCGCTCCTTCTCCGACCTGCTCGGAGCCATGAAGAAGACGGCGTTCGGCGGGAGGCGGCTCGGCGAAGCCTTCGACGTGCTCTGCGCGATGATCGGTGATAACGGCTGCAAGGTGGTGCTGACCTTGTCTGGCGCCATGACCATCGCCAAAATGGGCAAGATCATCAGCACGATGATCGAGCGCCGGATGGTTCACGCCATTGTGTCGACGGGGGCCCTCATCGCGCATGGCCTCAGCGAATCGGTCGGCAAGGTTCACTACCGCCACCATCCCTCGATGAGCGACGAAGAGCTGTTTCACAAGGGATACAACCGCATCTACGACACACTGGAGATGGAAGCCAACCTGAATTACGTTGAGCACGTCGTGGGGCAGACCTTGAAACGTCTCCCCAAGGATCAGGTGCTGTCCTCCGCGATTCTCACCAGGGAACTGGGCAAGACCCTGGCGGACGAGTTCGAAGGCGCTGGCATACTCAAAAGCGCCTATCTGAAAGGTGTGCCCGTCTACATCCCGGCCTTCACCGACTCGGAGGTGGGGCTCGATCTCGGCACCTGGGCCATGGGGCAAAATCTCGATTGGGCGCGCGGGCGGGCCAAGCGGGAGGAGGGCGATATCGGTGTCATCAAGGCCCTGCACCAGGCCTACCCGTCCTTCAATCCCTATCTGGATCTCAACAGCTACACCGAGCATTTGCTGTCGGCCCAGCGGCTCGGCATCTTTACGATCGGAGGCGGCGTGCCCCGGAACTGGGCCCAGCAGGTCGCGCCCTATGTGGAGATCAGCAACCTTCGCCTGGGTCTGAATGTCAAGCCGCCGCGTTTTCAGTATGGCGTACGGATCTGTCCCGAGCCGGATTACTGGGGTGGGTTGAGTGGCTGCACGTATCAGGAGGGTATCTCCTGGGGCAAGTTCGTGCCCGCCCATGAGGGCGGGCGCTTTGCCGAGGTGCTCAGCGATGCGACCGTGGTCTGGCCTCTCCTCATGATGGGTCTCCTCGAGCGATTTCCTTCTCGCAACTAGCCCGATCAGTTGACCGTCCGAAGCCGTTGCCGGTGACGATGATGAGCCACAGGAGTCAAGAACGAGCCAGTCGCGGTCGCGCGCTGTTCCGCCTGCGCTTGGGCATGGTTGCCGTGCTGATCCTGCTGGCACCGCTCGGGAGCTCCGTGGGGGCCGCCGATCTCGTTCAGGATGTGCTCCGCTGGGATGAGGGCCGATCCCGGGGGAATGCCGGCGCTCCTGTGGTCCTCATCGAATATTCGGACTTTACCTGCGGCTACTGCCAGAAGTTTTTTCGGGAGACCTGGCCGAAACTGAAGGCGAATTATGTCGACAAGGGGCAAGTGCTGTTCGTCTACAAGGACTACCCGCGCGCGGACACCGGCCCGGGCCTGGAGGGAGCGATCGCGGCGCGCTGTGCCGGAAATCAGGGCCGCTATTGGCCCATGCATGATCGCCTGTTGCACAAGGGCGGCCGGTTCGACGACGCGGCGTTCGAGCGGCATGCGAAGGCGCTCGAGCTCGATCTTCAAGCCTTTGCCGCATGCCGTCGAGCGCCGGGGCACGCGGACGACATTCTTAAGGAGAAGGCGCAGGCGCTGCGGTTGGGCTTCCGCGGCACTCCGGGGTTCATCTTGCTGCGACCCGACCACGTGCAACAGGAATCGGAGCAGGCTCCGCTGATCGGCATTCCGGGCGCATTGCCCTACGAGGTCTTCGAGGAGCAAATCGAACGTTTGTTGGCACACGGCCAAAGGTCAGACGGGGGTTGAATTTGGCCGCACGCCCGCCTATGCTACAGCTCACGCGGTGAGCAGACCGCTCTCAACGGGAAGCATTCCCATGGCACACGAGATTACTTTCTGGACAATTGAATCGGAGGAGGGCCAGCCCGACCTGTGGGTCTGCATGTCCTGCCTGAGCGAGGCGTATCGGGGAAAGGTACCGATGCCCGATTGCCCTGCGTGTCACGGCGTGTCCACCTACGAAGCCTTCTCCCTTGATTCGATCCGTGACTGGGGGACGGAGGATTTGATTGCCAAGGCGGTCGCCGCCCAATCGGAGGCGCCGGCACCGTCCCCCCAGCCAAGCGGGGTTCCCGCTCCCGACACCACCGAGTAGCGATCGGACCTCATCGGAACCTACCCAGTGGCATCCAGCCGCCCACTTCTCATCGCAGGGCAGTGGAAAGCGACCTCGGCCACTGCCCGGATCATCAACCCCTTCGACGGCAGCCTCATCGCGGAGGTCTGCCAGGGGGGAGCCAAGGAAGCCGAGGAGGCCGTCCAAGCGGCCGACGCCGCGTTCGTGGCGTCGCGCCGCCTTCCCGCTCATGCACGGGCCGCCGTGCTTCTCCGGATCGCAGAGGCCCTTGTTGACCGACAGGAAGAGTTTGCCCGCAGCATCGCGGGTGAGGCCGGCAAGCCGATTTCCGACGCCCGGCGCGAGGTGTCACGCGCCACGCAAACCTTCACGATCGCTGCGGAGGAGGCGAAGCGCATCCCCGGCGACGTCGTTCCGCTCGATCTCACGCCGGGAAGCGACTCCTACCTCGGTGTCACCCGCCGCTTCCCCATCGGCCCCGTGCTCGGCATCACGCCGTTCAACTTTCCCTTGAATCTGGTCGCTCACAAGGTGGCGCCCTGCTTGGCGGCCGGCAACACCATGGTCCTGAAGCCCGCGCCGCAGACGCCGCTGACCGCCCTCCTTCTCGGCGAGGTGGTGACCCAGGCGGGAGCTGCGCCCGGTGTGTTGAATATCCTGCCCTGCGAGAATGCGGTGGCCGAGCGCATGGTGACGGACGAGCGATTCAAGCTGGTGAGCTTCACAGGGAGCGCGCCGGTCGGATGGATGCTCAAAGGCAAGGCCGGGAAAAAGCGGGTCGTGCTGGAGCTGGGCGGCAACGCGGGCGTGATCGTGGAGCCGGACGCCGACGTGGAGCTCGCGGCGAGCCGCTGCGCGGTGGGCGGCTTCGGGTACGCCGGCCAAACGTGCATCTCCGTCCAGCGGGTCTTCGTCCACGAATCGATCGCCGATCGCTTCACGCAGGCGATGCTGGAACGGGTCCGGCGATACAAGGCGGGGGATCCGTTTGACGAAGGCACCGTGGTCGGCCCGTTGATCAATGAGGCCGCCGCCTGCCGCATCGAAGGCTGGATTGGCGAGGCGGTGGCGCAGGGAGGCCGGGTGCTGCTCGGCGGCACGCGGTCGGGCGCGCTCCTGGAGGCCACGGTGATGTCGAACGTCCAGCCGCACATGAAGGTCTCGAGCCAGGAAGTCTTCGGACCTCTGGTGACGGTGACGCCCTATGCACGGTTCGCGGACGCAATTCGCGCGCTGAACGACTCCGAATACGGACTCCAGGCGGGGGTGTTCACGCAAGACATCGACCGAATCTTCACCGCATTTCGCGATCTCGAGGTCGGGACGGTGCTGGCCAACGAAATCCCGACATTCCGGGCCGATCACATGCCCTACGGCGGCGTCAAAGGCTCCGGTCTGGGTCGCGAGGGCGTGCGCTACGCGATCGAGGAGATGACCGAGCTCAAGCTCCTGGTGCTCAATCTTCGTGACCCCCACGAGCGCTGAGTGGCGCGCCGAAAAAAATCTCTCGATAATATTGCGCATTCATCAACAACTTGATACAACTGCGCCCTGATTGTGCCGTGTGAGCGTCGCGCCGACACAGGCCGCGACCCGAGCAATCCGAAACATGTGTCAACCCGCACGCGCCGTGATGCGGGGCGTGTGGCGGGCAAGGGAGGCGAAATGGTTCCGACTCACATGTTTCTGACCCGAGGGGTCGGCGTGCACAGGGAGAAGCTCGCCTCCTTCGAGCAGGCCCTGCGTAGTGCCGGCGTCGCCTACTGCAACCTCGTCAGTGTCTCCTCCATTCTTCCTCCCGGCTGCAAGATCATCCCCCGGAAGCGTGGCGAGGCGCTGATCAGACCCGGGCAAATCACCCACTGCGTCATGGCGCGGTCGGAGACGAGCGAGCGCAGCCGGCTGGTCTCGGCCTCCGTCGGCATTGCGGTCCCGACGGACCGACGGAGTTACGGGTACCTCTCGGAGCACCACGCCTACGGGGAAACGGACGAGGAGGCGGGCGAGTATACTGAGGATCTCGCGGCGCAGATGTTGGCCACGACCCTGGGTATCGCGTTCGATCCCGATACCGCCTGGAAAGAACGGGAACAAGTGTTCAAGATGGGCGGGAAAATCGTTCGCACCATGCACATCACCCAATCCGCGATCGGCAAGGCCAGTCGATGGACCACGGTCGTCGCGCTCGGCGTCTTCATCCCTAACGAAAACATTCCGGACAAGCCACGGCGACGTCGGTAGCGGTGCAAAACGCGGAACGAGCCAGCGCGAGCCGTTGCTGGACGCACGTGGCGCCATCGAGGGGGCAACGCGCATGAGCCTGCCGCCGGGCTGGTTGGGGATTGCCGACAACTTTCTGGGGATTCCCGAGCCCTGGTGCCATCCGGACCAGGCCGGCGTCTATATTCTTCCCGCTCCCTACGAGCACACATCCAGCTATGTGAAGGGGTCGGATCGAGGGCCTGCCGCGATCATCGAGGCCTCCCAGCAGGTGGAGCTGTACGACGAGACCCTCGCCGTGGAGCCCTATCGCGAGTGGGGGGGAGTGGCCACGAAGGCGCCCCTCGCGCTGGGGGGACGTGTGAATGCGGAGGCCGTGGAGGCCATCGACGGCTTCGTCGCGCCGCTGACCCAGGAGGGGCGTTTCCTCGTCACCCTGACGGGCGAGCACACCGGCGCGCTGGGGGCCATACGGGCGCACGCGCGTCGTTTTCCCGACCTGTGCGTCCTGCAGATCGACGCGCACGGCGATCTGCGCCAGGCCTACCAGGACAACCCGTTCAGCCACGCGAGCGTGATGGCGCGCGTCGCCGATGACGGCCTGCCTCTTGTACAGGTGGGCATACGCTCGATTTCGCCCGAAGAGATCGAGCGGATTCGGACGTCACACGCCATCTCGACCTTCTTCGCCGCCGATTTGCTCGACCCCTCGGGTCGCTACCATGGCCGCGCGGCCAATTGGATTCCGGAAGTCGTCAAGGCCTGCACAGGCCCCGTCTACCTGACCTTCGATTGCGACGGGCTCGATCCCTCGATCGTGCCCGCCCTGGGGACGCCG
>JBFISJ010000024.1:0-20764 GCA_041608595.1 Nitrospiraceae bacterium | reverse complement strand
CCGCCGGTGGAGCCCGGGACCTATGACCTCCTGCTCGATCCCGAGCACCTGTCGCTGACCATGCACGAGTCCTGCGGGCATCCCAGCGAGTTGGACCGCGCCTTGGGCTACGAGGCCAATTACGCCGGCACGAGCTTCCTCACGCCCGACACGCGCGGGGCCTTTCGGTACGGCTCGCCCCACGTGAGCTTCGTGGCCGACAACACTGAGCCCGAGACGCTGGCCGCGACCGGCTACGACGACGACGGCGTGGTCTGCCAAAAGTGGGACATCGTCCGCGACGGCCTCTTCGTCGGCTATTGCACGAACCGCGAGGTGGCCCCCAAGATCGGGGAGGGGCGATCGCGCGGCTCCAACCGGGCGGATGGGTGGGGGAACGTTCCCATCGTGCGCATCGCCAACATCGGCCTCCAGCCCGGTCGGGCCACGCTGGACGACATGGTGGCCGACGTGAAGCGCGGGATCTACATCGAGGGGCACGACTCCTTTAGCATCGATCAGCGTCGGTACAACTTCCAGTTCGGCGGCGACGCCTTCTGGCTCATCGAAAACGGGCGCCGCACCCACATGTTGCGGGATGTGATCTACCACGGCATTACGCCCGAGTTCTGGGGAAGCTGCGACGCGGTCGCCGATGCGTCGCACCGGCGCCGCTTCGGGTTCATCACCTGCGGCAAGGGCCAGCCCGGGCAGTCGGGCTGGATGACGCATGCCGCCAGCCACGCGCGCTTCCGGAAGGTGCGCGTGATCCGGGGGGAATCGGCGACGTGAGCCGCGGGTCCTCAGAGCGACCCAAGCTGACCGGGCGTGAGGAATTTCGTTTCCTCACCGATCTCGTCTTGAAGCATAGCGGTGGAGACCACACGCTCGTCGCCCTGCATGATCAGGACGCGGGGACGACGCGTTTCGCCAACAACATCGTCGTGCAGAACGTCAACAGCCGGCGAGTAGCGTTGACCGTCACGGTCGCCTTCGGGCAGCGGCGCGGCTCCGCTGCCACGACGGATCTGACGGCGGGCGCGGTCCACGAGACCGTGAAACGCGCGGAGGCCATCGCCCGGGCCTGTCCAGAGGATCCCGAATACCTGCCGCCGGTCCCGCCACAGGCGTATGCCGAGCGGCCAACCGCGCTTCCCGAGACTCTCGCAGCCGGTCCCGAGCAACGCCTCGCGCTCGCGCGCGAAGCCGTGGAGCTCTGCCGGGACGCAGCGCTGAGAGCAGCCGGGGTCGTGAGCTCCTCGGCGGCGACGGTCGGGGTGGCGGCGGACACGGGGTTGTTCGCGCACGAAGGCCGTGCGGACGCACGCTTCAGCGTGACGGCGACAGGAGAGAACTCCACCGGCTGGTCGTCCACGGTGCATCGGTCCATCGACCGGCTCGGGGTGGGCGGGCGGACGCGCAAGGCGATCGAGAAGGCGAAGCGGTCCGCAGGCGCCAAGGAAATTCCGGCCGGTCGCTATACGGTGATCCTTGAGCCCCCGGCCGTGGGCGGGCTGCTAACCTGGATGATGTGGATGGTCGATGCCAAGGACTACGACAAGGGGACGAGCCCATTCTGCGGCAAGCTCGGCAAACAGATCGTGGACGCGCGGCTGACGCTCGCGAACCGACCTGAGCATCCGGACCTGCTCGGGTGCGGGTTCACCTCGGACGGCCTGCCCACCAATGCACTGGCCTGGATTGATCGGGGGGTGCTCAGACAGCTCGCCTACGATCGGTTCACGGCGAAGCAGCATCGTGTGGATCCGATTCCGACGCTCGAAGCGCCCTGTCTCTCCGGCGACGGGGAAACAGCAGCGAGCGTCGACGAGCTGGTACGCATGACCGAGCGCGGGATCCTTGTCACCAACTTCTGGTACATCCGGACCGTCAACCCGACGGACCTCACCCTGACCGGCATGACCCGGGACGGCACCTTCCTCGTTGAGGACGGCCAGGTCACCGCGGCCGTCCACAACTTCCGTTTTCACGAGAGCCCGCTCCGCGCGTTGAACAACGTCGAGGCCTTCACCCAGCCGATGGAAGCGTCTTCCGCCGAAACCAGCAAGCTTCTGGTCCCAGCCGTGAAGATTCGCGAGTTCAATTTTTCCAGCGTGACGCGGTTCTAGCGCGATGGCTCGGATCTTCACTTCGTCCGTCGTGAAGCGATCCCCCTCTCCCTCCCCTCTCCCCCAGCGGGGGAGAGGGCCACGGTGAGGGGGCGAAGACAGGTCGAATTGGTCAGCGGTTCTGTAGACCAAGGCTGGTGAAGCTCGATGAATGCGTCTCGCGGCGCCGTGGTCATCACCGGAGCATCGACCGGCATCGGCGAAGCCTGCGCCCTTCGTCTCGATCGCCTGGGCTTCGCCGTCTTCGCGGGCGTGCGCAGAGAAGCCGACGCAAAGGCGCTTCGGGCCAAGACATCCGACCGCCTCACGCCGGTGATCCTGGATGTCACGCAACAGCGGGATCTGGAGGAGGCCGTCGAAAATGTTGTCGATGCCGTCGGTGATGCCGGGGTAGCGGGGCTCGTCAACAATGCGGGGATCGCGGTCGGCGGGCCGCTCGAGTTCGTCGCAATCGACGCGCTGCGTAACCAGCTCGACGTCAACCTGGTCGGCCAGGTGGCGGTGACCCAAGCCTTCCTCCCGCTGCTCCGGCGAGGCACCGGCCGCATCGTCAACATCGGGTCGCTTTCCGGAGTCATAGCGTTTCCTTTCATCGGAGCCTACAGCGCGTCCAAGTTTGCGCTGGAAGCGGTCACCGACGCCCTGCGCGTGGAGCTGCGTCCCTGGAACATCCATGTGTCCATCATCGAAGCGGGTGAGATCGAGACGCCGATCTGGGACAAATCACTGGCAGACGCCGATGAGATGATCGCGACCCTTCCACCCCAAGGACGGGCGTGGTACGGATCGGTGCTCACGGGGCTCAGGGGTCGGCTGGCCCAACGTCGCGGATTGCCGGCGGACCATGTCGCTCGGGCCGTCGCCCACGCGTTGACCTCGCGCCGTCCCAGGACACGATACGTGGTCGGGCGAGGGGCGAGACTCAAGATCCTGTTGTGGCGCGTGCTCCCTGACCGGCTCCGCGACTGGTTGATCGCGCAGCTATTGCGGGGATCTCGCGAATCGTAAGGGAGACTCTCCTCGGTCCTGTCCTGCCATGCGCGACCGCACAATCCTTTACGTGGCCGGTTTCCTCCGGGCGCTTGCCACGGGGCTGGTCGGCGTGCTGCTCGGCATCTACCTCGCGCGCCTGCACCTCTCACCGGTACAGATCGGCGTCATTATCAGCGGCGGCCTGGCCGGCGGCGCGGCGGCGACCCTGCTCAGCACGGTCGCGGGAGATCGCATGGGCCGTCGCCGTCTTCTCATCGGTCTCTCCGTCCTCAGCGTCGCGGGAGGGCTCGTCGTCGCCGTCGCCTCCACGCCGCTGTTTCTCGGCCTGGCCGCCTTTGTCGGCATGGTCAACGGCATGGGCCGGGACCGCGGCGCGAACTTGGTCTTGGAACAAGCCATCCTGCCGGCGACCGTGTCCGATCAGGACCGCACCCGCGCCTTCGCCTGGTACAACGTGGCGCAGGACGTGGGACATGCGTCGGGCTCCTTGCTGGCCGGGCTCTCCGGAGTCTTTCAGAATGTCGGCGGGTTGGAGCAGGTTCCGTCTCTGCGGGCGACCCTGGGTGTGTATTGCCTGTTGCTCTTGCTGCCCGTGCTGCTGTACCTGCGGCTCGGCTCGGTGAGCGAGGTTGCGACGAACCGGCAGAAAACCCCCGTCACTTCCGGCACGCGAAGGACGCTGTCGAGAATCAGCGCGCTCTTCGCGCTGGACAGCGTCGCCGGTGGATTCCTCACGACGGCCCTGCTGGCGTTCTTCTTTTTCGAGCGGTTCGGCGCCAGCACGGAGGTGATCGGGCTGCTGTTCTTCTGTGCGCGCAGCCTCAACGCGTTGTCGCACCTGGGAGCCGCCTGGCTGGCGAGGCGGATCGGCCTCGTCAACACGATGGTCTTCACCCATGTCCCCTCGAGCCTTCTGCTCATCACGGTGGCCTTCGCGCCGAATTTCCCCGTGGCGGCGACACTCTTTCTCCTGCGGGAGGGATTGGTTGAAATGGATGTGCCGACGCGGCAATCCTACGTCATGGCCGTCGTGAAGGCCGAAGAGCGCACGCTGGCTTCCGGGGTGACCCATCTCGTCCGGCAGGCCGGCTGGGCCGTCACGCCCGTGGTGGCCGGCCTATCCATGGAGACGCTCACGTTGGGCACGCCCTTGATCGTGGGTGCCGTGGTGAAGATCGCCTACGATGTCCTGCTTTACCGTTCGTTCAAGCACCTCAAGCCACCCGAGGAAATCGTCGAATCGTCCTCCACGTCAACGACGTGACGCGTGGCCCGTGGCACTTGCCTGGCGGACGCGATGGTCGTAGGATTCGCGCAGCGAGGCGGTTGCACGAGCCTCGACGCACTGGGCAGAGCAAGGGGATACCCAAACATGAAGAAGGAAAAATACCATCTGGGGTTCGTCGGCGTTGGCCGGATGGGGGCGAACATGGCTCGTCGGTTGAAGGAGCAGGGCTACCATGTGGAATCTGTCTACGATGTCGATCAAGAGCGAACCGATGAGCTGGCCCGAGAGCTCGGGTGCGCGGCCGCCGGAGATCCGGCCGGGGCGGCGGAGCGGACGAACACCATCCTGACCGTGATCACCGATGATAACGCGATGCGGCAGATCTATGCCCAGGATCGCGCGGACAGCCTGCTGAAACACGCGAACGG
This sequence comes from Nitrospiraceae bacterium, assembly GCA_041608595.1. GTDB lineage: Bacteria > Nitrospirota > Nitrospiria > Nitrospirales > Nitrospiraceae > JBFGRM01. The sequence goes on along the minus strand of JBFISJ010000024.1, from coordinate 16,007 downwards.
GCGTTTGTTCATCAACTGCGCGACGCTCTCGCCTGACATCCATCTCGACGTGGAGAAGCTCGTGAAGAAGCACGGGGGCCACACGCTCGAAGCCTGCATGGCCAGCAGCATCCCGCAAGCGCGGCAGGGCACGCTCTACCTCATGTGCGCGGGCGACAGGGAGGCCTTCGACCAGGCCAGGCCGCTCTTGGAATCCATGAGCGCCAGCCTGCGGTACGTCGGATCGGCCGGGGAGGCGGCGAAGGTCAAGGCTCTGGTCAACATGGTCATGAACGCAAACACGGCCGCGCTGGCTGAGGGATTGGGGTTGGGCGCGGCGCTCGGCCTCGACGTGGCGATGCTGCGCGAGGTCTTCGCGCAGACCGGGGCGGCCTCCCGCGTCCTGGAGACGGACGGGGAGGATATGCAGAACCGCGAGCACGAGTGCTTCTTCTCGGCGGCGCACGCGCTGAAGGACTGCGGCATCGCGCTGAAGCTGGCGGAGGGGGCGGGGCTGGCGCTGCCCGTCGCCAGGGCCACGCTCGAGCAGTATCGGCGACTGGTGGAGCTCGGTAAGGGCGAGCTTGATAAATCCGCCGTGGCGGAGCTTACTTTTAAGGGAAGGGGCGGCGGCGGCTGAGGCTGAGGAACGGCGCGCTTTATAAGGTATAGGACCGCGTCATGTCCCAGCCACGCCTGCTAGTTGGCCACGTCGTTGACATCCGGGCTTTGGAGGTCGAGCTTGATGTCGTTGACGTGCCACTGATCGATGGTCGGATCGTTGTCGAGGTTCGACGTCGCGGTGGCGGTGAAACCCGGATTAATCGCACCGCCCGGGCTGTTTTTCGCCGCGACCACCGTGTTTTCCGGTGCGGCTGCGAGACCGCCACCGGGGTTGATCAGGTCGACGTTCACGGTGCCCGACGTCACGCCGCCGACCGGCGCCGCTCCGCCGCTGCGGTAGGTGTAGCGGTTCGAAGTGCCCGCCATCGTGAACCCGACCTGGTCGAAGGACCCGTAAGCCGAGTTCTCCCCGTAGTAGGCGATTTGACCCACGTAGTATCCGCCGAGATTCGACTTGGCTTCCGACTGGCGGGCCTTCGCCTGGTACCGCAAATAGTTGGGAATCGCGATGGCGGCCAGAATGCCGATGATCGCCACGACGACCATGAGCTCAATGAGCGTGAAGCCCTGTTGGTTCGGCGAAGACTTCCACATGGCCTGGCTCTCCTCTGTTGCCGGACGAGGGACCCCGCGGCCGTCGCGCAGCCCGCCACGTCTCGGCATCGGCTGCAAGAACTTGTGGATCTCCCGCCGAACTCCGAATGAGACGGCCCGCGATCCAGCGATTGTTCGCGGCTCGTCGCGTAAGGAAACCCAGGATCGATCAGCCGAGGTATTGGATAACGGCGCGATCAATTGGTGGGCACTACCCGAAGTCGCCGAGAAAAAAGCTTTCGCCAGTCGAAGGTCCGGATTCCCCGTCCGTCGGCGGGAGTCCGGCATGCCAGCAGGCGACCGCGTCGCCTGGCCGGCTGGGTCGAAGCGCTTCAGAATGGCGTCCTAATTTTGCCCGGCAACACCGTCGGAACCCTGTATGACTGCCAAAAGTGAATGGGGTGTCCCCTGCCAGGAAGCCCCGGGAACTCTTTCCTGACGCACGATTCCTGCCACGTTTCGCCGAGACCCCATAAATATTACATACTTGCATTAAATCAAAGAGATGCGGGGATCGACCGGCGTGAGGGCACCGGCTGCAGGCCCCCGAATTGTCCATTTTTTGCCGAGAAATGGTCGGTGTTACAAAAGATTGTTCCTAACGGCCCGTCGAGCCGGGCCCTCTTTCCGCACCCAGCTACACGGGCGGTGATTGACCGCGCCTGAGAAACCTTCGCCGATCCGGTCGAGATCGTCAGGACCCATGATGGGGCTATGCAGGGCGCTTCGCTCGTCCGAGGACACCGCCAATCCGGCGTGATCACGGCTGGTTCTGTGGAGCGGAGAGCTGGAATCGTTTGAAGACGTCCGCGACACGCTCTCCGTCTTGCAGGGCGGCTTCGATTGTATTCAGGAGTGTTTGATCCGTGGATGGCTGGGTCCGCAGCGCCTCGTAACACTGGCGCAAGGCCTTGCATTCTAGCGCCTCGCGGTTCCGCACCTCCACGAGGGCCTCGTCAAGATTCTTCACGGAGGCGTTCAGCGCTTCCGCCAGTTCCTGGAGGTCATCGCCTTCTCTCAGTCGGATCCGGAGATAAAGATTCCCCTTTTTGAGCTCCTGGGCGGACTGCTCGAGGCGGTACAGCGGCCCGGCAACCCGATGCGTCAGGTACAGGCTGTAAATGATGGCGCTTGGGATGAGAATGCAGATGATCGCGGGCCAGGTCGTCTCGCCGACGAACAGAAATTCCGCGGCGCCGGCCAACCATTCGCCGAAAAACTTGTGTTCCTGTGAACGCGGATCAGACGAGCTGGAGGGGCCGATCAGCGCCAGGACGAGAACGAGAAAGCCGTACACGAACCCCATGATGCCGATGAAGATCGCGTACTTTTTTTGGACCTGATGAACGTAGATCCGCCACCAACGCCGTCGCTGTCGGCCGTGGCTGGCGTCCATACTTTCTGCCATCGCCTGTGCTCCATCTCGGGCTGAACAAGAAGCGCGGTCCCAGTCACTGAGACATGGCCTCGACAACCGCACGCACCATGAGCGAGGTGGTTGGGGCAACAGTAGCACGCGCACCACCCGCGGCAAAGCGGTTTTGCTTTCTACTTCACCGGGGATTCGCATGCGTATCTGATGGGCAGATCAAACAAGAAGGGGACAGAAAGATGCCGCGCTAGCGTGTTGGCAAGTGGCGAATGGGGAGGCTCATTAATTCAGCCACGCGCTTGACAAGGTGGTCCGCCGCCGACCGGCGGATAGTGCCAACCAGGCCGTATCCCAGCCTGATTGCCGAACCATCCTTCATGAGCAGCTGGATCTGCCAGTGATTGTGGATGCCGCTGCGATCCACCACCTGATAGAACTGCACCTGTTCGAACTCATCGAAGGGTTTGATCCAGGACACGTGCCGCCACGGCGTCTGCAGGCGAAACCGGACGACTCGACCCAGCCCGTCGATCGTCAACTCCCCATCGCTGGCCATCGCCGTCCCTGCCAACAATAGTCCAAGCACGATGGAGGTCGCGGCGCCGAGGTACCTGAGGTACGGGTGGATGCCGTCCGCGAACATCGGGTGTAGGATGGCCGCGCCAAACGCGGCCAACAAGAGCCCCAACCCCACGACTCGCTTCAAGGGCGGAGAGAAGACGAGGCGATAGGTCTTCTCCTCCGCGAGCGCGAACATCCAGTTGCCCAGGGAGCTTCCCGATGAGACGTTGGGGATCGTCGGTGTGGCGAGGCTGGTCACAGTGGTCGCTTGGCCGTTAACGAGGCGCTGGAGAGGAGTATAGCAGGTGGTCCGGAGGGTCCGATCGCTGCGGGTGAGAGAAGGGAAAGCCGGCAGATCGCGACTATTGCCAGTCCTTGGCTTTCACGAGCAGCGCGCGGGCGTACTCGGCGTGGGCCCACATGAGCGGCATGGCGAACTGGACGTAGCCTCCCTGGGGCATGGTCGGGTCCCGTACCGTACAGGCGTTGGCGGTGGTCTCGTAGGACCGCGCCATATTGTTCGCCTCTTCCAGGATCTTGTCGAACCCCACGTCGTCGAGCAGGATGGGTTTGTGGAACTCCTTGGCGAAGTCGTGACCCGGGAGCCATTCTTTTTCCATGAACCAGTCGAAGCGGTTGCTGGTCGAGAGATGCTCGGGAATCTCCCCCCGCTCATTCGAATACGAATCGATGAGCCGCAGCAGGTCGTCCCCTCGTGCGGTGTTTCCGTTCCAAAAGTGGTATTGGGCCAGAATGGCGCTGTACTGCAACCAGGGACCGTTCCCGGCATGCAGGTGGACGGCAAAATCCTGGTAGAAGGGCAGGTAGCGCATGATCAGTCCCAGCTCCGCATCCCATAACTGCTTCTCCAGGAAGGTGACGCTCGCCTCCAGCTCGGCCTTGTCCGCGAAGACGCCGAAGTAGAACGGACTGAGCAGGGTGAAGTCCGGCCGATAGTCACTGTCTCCGGTGGGGCAGATGCGGCGAACATAGCGTCCACCCGTGATGAACAGCTCGTTCACCGTATAGAGAAAGGACGAGTGCAGGTCGAGATAGGCCTTGGAGATTCTCCCGTGCTGGTCGAGTCCGGAGGCCACTTCATGGGCGAGGGAGAACGCGTAGAGAAAGGCGAAATTGACCCAGCAGGTGTAGCCGGACTCCATCGCAGATTCGTGGATGGCGGTGGTGGACTGAAATAGGTGCAGCTCGCGTTGGTAGAGGTTCTTCAGGCTGTAGTCCAGGGCTCGGTCGATGGCGTCGAAATAGGCATCGATTGCGTCGATATCCCGACCGAGCTCCCGTGCAGTGAGGAGATAGTTGCATAGAATGGCGATGCCGTGCGCGACGTTGTCCTCCTGTTTGTAGATGCTCTTATCCTCCCCGTCGACGGCGTAGCGCTGCCCCCAGCTCCCGGCCCTCGACTGCGCGTCCTTCATGAAGCGCGCCATGTTCTTCATCAGCTCGAACGCCGGCTTTCCGCTATCGTACCCGTGCTTGGAGGTCGCGAGGCGACGGAAGAGCTGCATGGCGCAACTGCTGTCGCGCGGATAGACGTAGGGGTAGCGCGTGTCCGGCGGGGAGGCCAAGAGCAGGCGGCCGTAGCGGGCCGATGGCACCGTGCACCGTTCCATGATCCGCATGTGGTGAGATAAGCGGTCGTTCAGGTCGGCGATTGCATCCTTTGCCATGTCTTCCTCAGTTGCGGCTCAGTCCGGTTCCACTCTCCTGCAGGGTAGCCTGGATCACGCGGGTTTGCAACGCCGTGCTTGGGCCTTCGTGTTGGTTGGCGAGGAAAGACTGCGCAGGACCAAACAGCCTAGTCTTCGTATATCTCCCGGCCTTCGAGAGGCTGAACCGGCCGGGCGTTGTACCCAATGAGATCGACGAAGCGGCGCACGTCTTCCTCCGAGATTTCAACCGGCTCCTGCAGAATGACCCAGCGCACCCCTTCCGTGCAGGGCGGGGTCGTGAGCGAGCCGGAGTATGAAAAGTAGTGGGGATTCTTTGGAAGGAGGCTGCCGATGTTGAGGTCGAGCGGCAACGAGACCGTCTTGCCGATTTGCTCGGGCAACCAATTCCACAGAGGAGTCAGCACGGGGGTTTGGGAGCCGGTTTTCAGCAGAACCGCGACCACGACCACCCGACCCTTTGCGTCCTGGTGGACCAGATGCATTTCCATGGGAAAGGCGGTGCCGTGAACGTGGTGCTCACTGGGGACATGGAAGTGAAACTGACGCAGCACGTACGTCTGATCACCCAGGCCAATCGCGCACCCGCTTTCGTGGGAGACCTGTATGGTGTGCCCGTTGTTCACTTCGAACACCCGGGACGTGGCGTAACGAAACTCGATGGTGGCGTGATGCCGTACGGGCTCCGTCATGTCGATGTTGATCGGTGACTGTCGGCCGCCGGCCTCACAGGTCCGGTACGCGGGCGTCAGCATGGCCCAGTGACCGGGCCCCTCGATACCCATATAGCTCCAATGGTCCTGGGGTGGAGCATCATGCACGTCCTGGGCCACCGTTCCCATGTCCGTCGCCTGCTGCGCGGCGCATCCGCCCAGGGAGAGGGCAAGAGCCAGGAGCACCCTGGGTGAACAGTGACGCAGGAATTCGCCCTTCTGAGAAGAGCTGAGCCTGAGGTGCCGTGGCCTGCGCGAGAGGCTGTGATGGGAGTCGACCATAAGTTACCTCAGTGCGACCTGCTGGTCGCCCTAACTATACTCACCCCGTGGGATGCCGCTCAAGGGTACCCTCTACTGTCGACGCGACCTGGCGGTTCATTACAGTCCCTCCGACGGTCCATGCCGGCCGCCTCTTGATGGAAAGGGCGAGAGTCTTCATGATGGGCGGGGTGCGAAAGTCGCAAGCCCATGATGGTGCGGTGCCGGTCAGTCATTTCTTCGCCTCCTGTCCGACCGGTCTCGAGGGGGTCCTGCTGGACGAGCTGACCAGTCTGGGGGCGAAGCGGCCGCACGCGACGCGCGGCGGGGTGTCCTTCGAAGGAACGCCGGAGCAATGCTATCGGATCAATTTGGAAAGCCGAATTGCCAGTCGGGTGCTCTGGCGGGTGTTTCACGGCGCGTACAAGAGTGAACGGGACGTGCAGGAGGCGGCCCATGGGTTGGCCTGGCCGGACTGGTTCGAGGCGGGCTGCACCATTAAGGTCAAGGTCAGCGCGCGGAGTTGTCCCCTTAAGAGCCTGGACTTCGTCACGCTGAAGATCAAGGATGGGGTCTGTGACAAGTTCCGCGCGGTCGCGGGCGCACGCCCGTCTGTCGAGACACGCCGACCGGACATCCGGATCGAGGCCTTCCTGGACGCCGCTCGACTCACGCTGTATCTGGACACCTCCGGCGAGGCGCTGTTCAAGCGGGGCTATCGCACAGGCCCCGGCGAGGCGCCGCTTCGCGAAAACCTCGCCGCCGGTCTGGTGCGACTTGCCGGCTGGGCGCCTGACCGACCGCTCCTCGATCCCCTGTGCGGCGGGGGCACGATTCTCATCGAGGCGGCGCGCATGGCGCGGCGCGTCGCCCCGGGGCTGGGGCGGGCGTTCGCGTTCGAGAAATTGAGCTGGTTCGATCCGAAGCGCTGGCGCCGGCATGTGGAGACGAGCCACGCGGCGCAACGCCGGGACGTGCCGCTCAAGATCTACGGAAGCGATCAGGATGGGAACGCCCTGGAGCGCGCCCGGGAGAACGTAGCCGCCGCGGGCCTGACCGATGCGATCCAGCTCGAACAAGCCGATGTCCTGGACCTGACGCCGCCGGACGAGGAAGGCATTCTAATCTCGAACCCGCCGTATGGTGTACGAGTGGGTGAGCAGGAGGCCCTGGCCGACTTTTACAAGCAGTTCGGCTCGGCGCTCAAGCACCGCTTCCCCGGCTGGCGGGTCTATCTCCTGACCGCCAACCTTCGCCTCCCCAGCCTGCTGCGTCTCGCGGAATCCCGTCGCATTCCGCTCTTCAACGGCCCGCTCGAATGCCGCCTCATGGAGTTCCGGATGGTCGCGGGCTCGATGAGGCGGCGATCTCCATCGCGTCCCGCCTGATCCCCGGCCCACGGCGATTCGCCGAGCATGGGGACGGGGAGGGGGGAGTCGATGTTGGCCTGGGCCCTGGAACAGGATCGCTGGGGTTCCGTCGAAGACGTGCCCGCGCTGCCGCCTCACCGGTCATGTGGGGGGCATCACACGAGACACGGCGGCGCGAACGCCAGCCAGACAAAAAACGCGAATTCGTGGATTTCTGACGAGCCTCCACCTATCCTCTCTCGTAGACTCATGCACGCACTTAGCCGGATCCCGCTCGAACCAAACTTAACTGAGTAACGCTGTTGGTCTCACGCGTGTTGACCACATCCTTGTGGAAATATTTCGCCTGCCTGCTCGTGATTCCGGGCCTTGTCGCGCCGGGCTGTGCGCACCAGGGTGTGATTGTGACGAATCGTCCGGCCCCGCTGGCGGAGCACGTCCGCGCAGAGCTGGGCACGATCGGGGTCCTGCCGGGTCGCGTCAGCGCCAGATCAAATTACCAGCAACAAGAGGCAACGGCCTCGTCGGGATCCGGGGGCAGGACGACGGAAGGAGCGATTGCCGGCGCTGCGGTCGGCAGCACCGGAGCCTTGGCACTCCTCCCGATCGCGATCGTGTTCCCGCCGATGCTGATCGTCGCCGGGGGCGTCTTCCTGTTCTCGACGGCGGGAGGTGCCGCGGTGGGCGCGAGCCAGGAAGTGCCTTCGCAGGACCAAGCCGAGTCCGCGAACAAGACGGAGCGTGTTATTGAAGATGCACTGGGCCTGAAACGGGCCCAGATCGATCTTCATCAGCGACTCATGGAAGCTTCTCGCGGTCTTCCCACGGTCGGTCTCATCTCTCTGGATGAGGATGAGCCGTCGGTCTACGGGGAGACGATCGACCTCCAGGTCTTCGCCGAGGGCGGCTTCGAGACCCTGCTGCTTGCAAACGTGGATGAAGTGACCGTGATCGCCGACGAGGGTACCAATCCGATTCTCGCGCTCGACGTCGTCGTGACGTCGACGCTCCTGAGCGTCGCGCGCGGCGGCCCAATCGACGAGCGCACCTTCGCCTGCAGGGCGGGGAAGCGATCGGCGCGTGCGTGGCGAGTTCAAGATCACCGCCTCTTTCGGGACGCCATTTCCCGATGCTATGACAAGGTCGCCGACCGCATCATTGAAGAGTTATTTCTCGTGTACGTGCCTCCCGACGGGTCGATGTCGAGCTTTGGCGGCAGCGCCTTCACCCGCGTCGACTTCGAGGGCAGGCGCCTGAGATTGGCATGGAAACCCTTGTCTGTCGGGGACAGCCATGGGGCGATCACGCGGGAAGCGTCGCTCCAGCCGCATGACGTCACCTATGACCTTCGCGTCTGGCGCGCCGAGGACGGCTTCCCTGGAACCCTGGTCTACCAGCGCACGGCGCTGCCCGAGCCTCTTCACATCGTCGAGCGCCCGTTAAAGCCATCCTCAGATTATTTCTGGACTGTGCGGGCCCGATTCCAGGTCAACGGTCGCACGCGGGTCACGCCCTGGGCCGTGACCCAGGACCGGCACGGCTATTCGCCGGATCGGTTGGATCGGGTCACCAACGATTTTTATTATCGCCTCACCATCCCGACTTCCCCGGACGGCCTTGCGCCTTCCGCTCGCTAACATTCCCACACGGCCCCCCGGCGAGCTCGTGGCAGACCACGCGCTTCGCGATTAGTCAGCGGCCTCCAAGACGACGTGGCGTTATGGCCATGTGGAGAATGCTTTCGCCAAACTGTCCCCGATCGCGGCCCAGAGATCGATTTTCAGGTTGGCCTGGTGTGGCTTCAGCAGCACCTCGGACTTGGGAGGGCAGAACGGCACGCCTCGCCGGATGGGCGTGATCGGTTGCGCGAGGAGGCTGCGCTCCAGCTCTCCGGGCAACTGACGGAGGACCAGGAGCTGCTCCCGCGGCTCGATGACGCAAAAGGTTTCGTACCCATTCTCCTGGTAGCGGGTGGGGTCGATCAACTGGACGCGGTGGCGCCCCGTCGAGAAGACCAGATCGCCCTCTTTCACCGGCCCCTCCGGAACCATCGAATACAAGAAGATCGGCACAAGCATCAATGCCAGCACGATGAGGCCGATGGGAATAAGCGGATCGCGTTTCTGGTCATCGGCACCGCGGTCGTGAGAGGCGTCCATGTCGGTATCCCCGCGCGGGCGACATTCTACCGCTTCTGCTCGCGGGACACACCACCCCGCCACACTCGGGACAGCTTCGCTGCCATGCCCGTGCCTCTGCCCATGACCGTCACAACGGAAGGGGCAACGGGCATCAGGGGGCAGAGAGAGGGGGGCAGAGAGAGGGGGGCAGACACGATCAACGCGGACAATGAGATAGTCGCGGTGGGCCAGGGGCCAGCGGTGGTGTGGATGGAGGATGGGGACGTCGCCGGCCACGCTCAGACTCGGCAACCCTGGCGAGCTGTCTGGCGTGACGCGAGCCCAGAAAGACGCGGCGGGGGCACGTATGGGACGGAGCTGGAATCCTGCGGAACAGGATGCGAACGTCTTCCGGGCGGGCAACCAGGAACAGGGAGGCGGGCTCGTATCGGCGCGTTTCCGTTCCCTCCGGGCTGTGCGGAAATCGCTGCACCATCTCGCTGATGCGGGATTCCTCCTCCGGACGGTTGTACAGGAACTTCATGCCGAATCGATCTTCACCTGACCAGACCACGAAGGCCACGTCCACGATCGCGGCAAACGATCGGTCGGGGGTGACGATCCACACCTCGAGGCAAGTGCCGGTCTGGACGGCCGCGTGACTTTTGACCGCTCAGCCCTTGGAGGACAGGTTGATCACCGCACCCTCCCCCGCGAGCTGGACGCTGGAGAACCCGCAAGGGCGCCGAACCGGAACGCCTGGGCATTGACGAACATCCATCATGAACAGCGCCTCCCCGACATGTCGTGGTGGGCCCGTGGGCGGATCGCGGCGGGCCAACAGGCAGCGAGGGAAAAAACATCGCCGGCGGGCTCGATGATGCTATTCTCCGTTGGGAGGGTAGCTGAGCACTTTCTCGGGATCGCGGACGGACCTGGAGCCCGCAGGGTGCGGACTGGTTGTCGCGGTCGTACTGCGCTGCGGGCGCTAGGGGCACCCATACTCACCTTCGCATGATGGGACAACCAACTCGGCGGGTCCTCAACCATGTCGCGCTCGGCGCGGTCGCGTTGGGGCTGGCGCTCGCGCTGCTCCTGGGGACCGCACGCCTGCTGAGCAAGCCGGCGGTGGGGGAGCAGCTCGCGAGCCAGGCGGGCATACCACGCCCCGCCGTTATCGCCCATCGCGGGGCGTCATTTTGGGCGCCGGAGGCCACACGTCCCGCCTATCTTATGGCTCGTGAGCTTGGAGCTGATTATCTCGAAGTAGATCTCCAGCGCACGAGGGATCACGTGCTGGTGGCCATACACGATCGAACTCCGGCCCGCGTCACGGACGTGGCGCGGGTCTTTCCGGAGCGGGCGACCTCCCCCGTGGAAAACTTCACCTTCGCCGAGCTGCGGAGGCTGGATGCCGGCGGCTGGTTCAATGAGGCGTTTCCCGAGCGGGCGAGATCTTCATTTCGGGGCCTGCGGATCCTGCGGCTTGAAGAGGTGCTCGAGATCGCGGAAGCACGAGCCCCGGCGGTGGGCGTCTATATCGAGCTGAAGCGGCCGCAGGACTTTCCTGGGATCGCCGCGCAGGTGCTCCGGGAGCTAGTGGGGCGCGGCTGGGTCAAAGGGCCGCTGGGCGGACGGGTTGTCTTTCAGTCTTTTGATCGTGCGAGCCTTGCAGAGCTGAAGATCCTTGCTCCAGGGGTCCCCCGAGTCCTCCTGCTCCGCGAAGGAAGAACCGCCGGATCATCTTGGACGTCGGTTGTAGACGAGGCGGCCCAGGTGGCGACGGGCGTCGGGCCCTGGGGCTACCACCACGCGCATGGGCCGCACTGGTCGGACGACGCCTCGGCGGAGCGGTACCTGACCACGTGGCCCTGGCATATCGGGGAGGCGCATCGGGCTGGGCTCCTCGTCCATCCCTGGACGATCGATGATGCATGGGAGATGTGGGTGCTGCGTGTGTCGGGTGCGGATGGGCTGTTCACCAACCGACCGGATCGTGCATTGCAGGTCTTCGGAGGGTCCGAGGACGTCGAGGTGGAGGCGACATGGAACGAGATCGGATACTGAACGGCGGCGAGACTGTCACCGCGTCGGACCTCGGGTTGCGGCGCCGATGCCACACAAACCCTTTCACCGCGCTCGCGATCTTCGGGCTCCTGGCGGGAGGGGCCGCAACCGGAGCAGCGGCCGTGTTCGGCAGCGAGCCCGGGGGACGCACGATCGGCGGACCCGCGCAGACCGCGGTCAAGAACGGCTCCTCGCACGAGCTGCTCACCTTTCTTCACCGCGGGCCGACCCCCTTTCGATTCCTCTGCGTCTCTGGCATGAACGAAGGACCGGGCATCCTGACCGTGGTCTTCAGGTCCCGGATAGGCGAGACGATGACGACGCGGCTCTCGCCGGGTGAGACGCGCGTGGTCTGCGGCGAGACGACCGGGATCGCGGTGGAGTGTCACGGACAGGGGGGGCATTGCTCCCTGCGCTGGCGGATCGACGAGCCGAAATAGAAAAAGTCCTGGCAGGAAGCTCGAGACAAGGAGCAAGGGGCCGGCGATAGAAGCGGCATCAGGGCAGCGATTTCGCGCAGCGAAATCCGATGGTCGCGGCGCGCTGGTAAGGGAAGGCACCGCCACGGGTCGCGGTGCGGAGCATGTTAGGCTTGCTGCGCCATGAGCCCCCGCGTACGGCCTTGTAGCGACCCTCCCCGGGGCCGGTCGGGTTGCGATCCGGCATGATCGCGTAGTAGTCAAAGTTAAACCAGTCGCGAACCCATTCCGCCATGTTCCCTGCCATATGATGCAGACCGTAGGGGCTCCGCCCCTCGGGATAGCTGTCGACCGCCGCGACGAGCGGGATTTCGTGCACGTGATATTGGCCGAAGACGGCAATCTCCTCAGCCGGCGCGCCCTCTCCCCAGGGAAACAGTCGTCCTTCCGTCCCACGCGCCGCCTTTTCCCACTCGGCCTCTGAGGGCAGGCGTTTGCCCCGCGCGCGGCAGAACTCGTCCGCGTCGTCCCACGTCACATACAGGGCCGGCCAGGGAGCGAGCACCGCATCGGGGATAAAATGCACGCTGATCAAATGCCAGATCAGGTGCTTCAGCTCGTGCGGGGCCTCACGGCCCTGTTCACGGAGAAAGGTCAGATACTCGCCCATGGTCACCTCGTACCGGTCGATCCGATAGGAATCGAGCCAGATTCGCCGCTGCGGAAGCTCGGTATTGTCGTACTGCGTCTTCAACCCGTAGGGGTCGTCGTCGATGCGATTGGTGCCCATCAAGAACCAACCCGCCGGAACGACGATCGTGGGTCCGGGCTGGGCGAAGGTGGCGATCATCTTCAGGTGGACCCGCAGCTCGGGGGGCGGAGCCTCGGTCTCGGCGGTCGCCGCACCGACGACGCAAGCTAGGATCGCGCTCGTGCACAGAGTGCGATAACGGTGAAGGTGGGCCGCGCTCATGGAACCTCGTCTTGGCCGCAGCGGCCTCCCAAAGCTCAGAGAGCCATGCCGGTCTACGTCCCCTCCAGGGCGACGATCCGCCGTTTCCCGTCGTCACCGATGGAGACCGTTACGCGCAGCATGGTGTCCTTCGGCAGCGAGCGAAAGAACGTCATCATCGCGGCATCGCGGGGGTAAAGCTGGAGCTGCGCCTCGAACGGCACGAGCCGCCAGCTGCGTCCGTCGTAGAAGCGCGTGTACTCCACCCAAATGGCGTCGTCGTAGGGATCGATGCTGAGTAGCCGGCCCTCGATCCGCGTCGCGACTTGGATCTGGATGTGTTCGAACGCCGACCCAGGCGCCTCCGGCTCGCCGGGGACAGGGGGTGTCGTGATCACCATGAGGCCGAAAAATGCGGTGAGGGCAACCGTAAGTCTCCTGCTGGTGGGAGGAATCATGCGGATAGGGTACACGGTGAGGGGGCCCGAGGGAAAGGTCGGGGGTGGCGCCGGGCAGGGCGGCATGCGACAATCGACCCTCGACTCTCATTCTGGACAAGGAGGATGGACTGTGACGGGACTGCGGGAATTCTTCGAATCGCTGCCGGAACGGTTGCAGACGGGCGCTCACGTCAAGGCCGCCTACGGCGAGCCGATCACGACGCAGGGCAAAACCATCGTGCCTGTGGCACGGGTGGGGTACGGGTTCGGTGGCGGCGTGGGGACACTCCGCGCAGCGCAAGGGGAGCTGCCCGCAGAGCAGGGTGCCGGGGGCGGTGGCGGAGGGGTGGGCGTGGTGCCCATCGGTGTCGTGGAGATCACCCCCGACGAGACGCGCTTCATTCCCTTCAGCGATCCCGCGAAAACAATCGGGGCACTGCTCATCGGCTGCTGCCTGGGGATCTTACTCGCCGTGGTGCGACGGTAGACAGGGACGCCGGCCGGGAGCTCACTCCGACGTGGTCATCACCACGTCGTGACTGCAGGCTCCGGGGGTCATGTACAAGAGATAGTTCCCCATCCCGTGCTTCACCTGCCGGTCGTGCAGCGGGTGGTGGTAGACCATCGTGATCTCGTACTCGTCCTGGCTGGAGATCGAAAACCCGCGCGGGTCTTTGTAGATTTGATGCGGCTGAAACGCGATCAAGGTGCCGTCCCGATCGACGTCGGGAACCGTGCGCAGTAACGTTTGGCCCTTGCTCTTGTTGTCGAGCGTGATGAGCAGTAGCTCGTCGTGGCCGTGCGGGTAGGCGAACTTCACGCACCCGTCCATGCGAAATTTCAGCGGTGCGGACATCACCGTGACGCCGGGGTTGATTTCGATTCCCTCGTCCGTCTGATTGGGGCCGCGCAAGTCGAACTTGCTGTAGCAAACGATGTTGACCCCCACCTGATAGACGTCCATCTCCTTGATCGACGCACCAGCCGGCGCCATGTCCATCGTGAAGGTCGCGATGACGTCTTTCGTCGGCGGGACCTTGTGGTAAAAGGCAACCACCGCCATGAGCTTGTCGTCTTTCGCCAGCTTTACGCCATAGCCAGGAGGAAATTGGGAGTCCACCTGCTCCAACCCCGCCCCGGCAAAAAACAGCGGCTCGCCCGGGCACGACACGCTGTCCCGCGACGTATTGATCAGCAGAATGTGATGCAGATAGTTGTTCGGTAGGGGCCGCCCGTCCGTGGTGACGACGGCGGAACTGAAGCGGGTCAGGTACATGTCCCTCGGGAGCGAGAAGTAATGGATCGGCATGCTCGCCGCCAACTCACCGGCGTGCCCCACAGGTAAATCGATGGGACCGAAGGTCAGAGTGACGGTATTGCCGTCGACCGAAACGGTGGTGTTGCCCTGATTCTTCAGCATCGGTACGGCGTGTGGGTCGTGGTTGCCCCCCGCCATAGCGACGCCGACGGTGATGAGCAGAGCGATCACGGAAACGCATGCGATACGCTTCATGGATCCCCCAGCATAGACGGTGAACGGTGAGATATCGGCCCCGGCCAGGCGGCGACTCCGTTCATTCATGGTGATGGTTGGAATCAAGGGAGTCGACACGTGTCCACACGTAGGTCCCGCCGTGGACTCGGGGCGGGATGTTTTTGCGTGAGCCGACGCGCGTATACCACCACACGCCCCGTGCCTCATCGCCGCTCTCGGAGAACAGCACCTCAAACCCCCCCTCGCGATCGTTTCCGGTCTGGTGCCATGTCCCGAGCAGCAGCCTGTGCTCAAACTTCAGGGTCCTGAAGCTCCCGCCCTGATGCGAGTAGGGCCCATTGCCCTGCCCATCCAGCGAGGCGGTGTAACTCTTGTCCTCCTCCTCGATCAGCCAGTCCCCGCTCAAGTCAAACGTGAGGAAGCTGGACGTGACCGCCGTGGCGGAGACCGTGCGCTGGGGCACGCGCTTGGATTCGTGCCAGGACACGACGACCCATCCCCCGGCCCGGCGTTCCAGCACGCCCGTCTCTCGGAGCGGGAGGAGGATACGATCCAGACCCGACGGCGTCCTTACGTAACGAATGTAATCCAGCTCCATCGCGAACCAGGCCACGTCCCCCCGCGTCCAGACCTTCAGCTCCGTGATCGGAATCTCAAGCGACTCGACGCCCTCGAACTCCCGTGCCATTTCCAACGCGAGGGGTTCCCAGCCCACGTACTTCCGGCCGCCAATGGAATAGCCGATACTGTCAGCATCGTGCGCCATCAGCGCGGACATGGCAGGGAGGTTCTGCTCGGCGTTGGCTTGCACCAGGGCCCTGAGCACGCCTTCGGGAGTGGACAGATCCTCCGCACTCCAGGTCAACGAGCGCAGCACGATCATGAGGATGGCACAGCCTGCAACGGCTCCGGTGACCGGTCTCATCGGGGGGGATAGCAGTGGAACAAGATCGGCACGTCCACAGTCAATTCTGAACAGGCAAGAGTCTCTAATTTCACACTACACACGGTCCCCGCCAGAGTCAAACGGTTTTTCCCCTTTGAGGGATGATGTGGGAGCGTGGGTGGATCAGCCTGACGCAGTGACGAAAACGTTGCGCGGAGAAGTGCGCTTGGGGAGAGGCGGGAAGGAGCGGGGAGCGTCACAACACGCTCCCCGCTCCATGCCCTACTTACGTGTCACGTGTACTACGTGACGACGTCGTTACCGTCTGGATTTTGGAGGTCCAGCTTGAGGTCGTTGACGTGCCACTCGTCGATCGTCGGATCGTTGTCGAGGTTCGACGTCGCGGTGGCGGTGAAGCCCGGACTGGCCGCGCCGGTCGCGCTGTTCTTCGCCGCGACCACCGTGT
>JBFISJ010000023.1:0-21076 GCA_041608595.1 Nitrospiraceae bacterium | reverse complement strand
CGGATCGCGCGCTCGGGCGAAGGCGCTGAGCACGTCTTCGCCCTGGCCGGCCTCGTCAAGCTCGGCAGCAAGACCGCCCTGCGGGAGATCATGGGCGCGGCCACGCTGCCGGATCCCAACCTGCGGATGGCCGCCGTCGGCGTGCTGGGACGCCTCAAAGAGCCCGCGACGTTCGGCGTCTTGAGCCAATCCGTTTACGATCCCGACCCCTCCGTGCGGAGCTTTGCCGCCGGGGCGCTGGGCGAGTTCGGTGATCCCAGAGGGGTCTCCTTCTTGATCCACGCACTGGGCGATGACAGCGTGCACGTCCGGCGTGTCGCAGCAGCCAGCATGGGCCGCCTCCACACCACCGAGGCAGGCACCCTGCTGTGGCCGCTCACGCGCGATCCCGTGCCCCTGGTTCGGGTCGGCGCCGTCGAGGGACTGCTCCGGCTGGGCGATGAAGAGGCGCTCCTGCTCGCGACCGATCTTTCCCGGCATCCGGACCCGGCCGTGCGTGCGGCCATCGCCGAAGCCCTCCGGGTCACGGCCGCCGGCCAGGCGCTCTCGCTCTTAGAGAGCCTGCTCCATGACCAGCACCCGCAGCCGCGCCTGGCGGCCGCACGTTCACTGGGCAGGGTGCGCCGACCGGAGGTGATCCCGTTGTTAAGGGAGAGCTTGATGGACTCGGAGCCTGTGGTCCGCATCGCCGCGGCGGGCAGCCTGGCCCGACAGCTACCCTAGCGCGCTTTCGCAAGGCTACGGCGGGTAGGCCCGCCCTTCGCGGAGGCTTTAGCACTCTCCGAAGCTGCGGCTTGCCCGCCGAAGCTTCAACGAAGGCGGGCGGACAAGTCGGCGGGCGTGCCCCGCCGGGAGGGAGGAGGCCATGTTGAGGTTGCTCGGTTTGCTCGTTGTACTCTCCGTGTCGTTCGGCCTCGGGTACTACATGGGGCATAACGGCGTCAGGGATTTTCAGCAGGCCGCCGCCGACCTGTCGCGCGACGCCTTCGACAGGGCATTGGGCATGGGCGTCAATCGCGACCTGCAGTGGCGGCAGGAATTGGTCGACGCGAAGTCGAGCCTTGTTGAGGCGAAATCGGAGATGATGGAGCGCAACTACGGCAGCGCGGGACGCGAGCTGACGAAGGCGTTGGACGCGGTGCAGGCGGCCGGTCGCGTGGAAGCAGACGCCGGCCGCGCCGATGAGGCGCGAAGAGTGGCGTCGAAGATTCGTGATGCGAAAATTAGAGTGACGGCGGGAAAAACCGTGCCGCGGGCTCGGCTCGACGAGATCGAGCAAGATCTGAATAGGCTCCTGGCCCGCTGACCGCGGCCGGATGCCGATCAGGCGGTCGCCGCTTCAGGCCGCCGCTTCCACCCGGCGATAATCCGCTCCGCCCGCATCCGCACCACTTCGTCCGGATCCTTCAGCAACCCCTTGATCGCGTCCTTTCCGCGATCATCGTGAATCGCCTCGATAGCCGCCGCGGCCTGGATACGCGTGAACCAGTCCTTGTCCTGGAGCATCTCGATCAGGGCATCCAGTGAGGATGCATCCTTGATCTGGCCGAGTGCGATGATCGCCTGCTTCCGAACGACCTCATCCTTTTCTTTGAGGGCCGCGAGAAGCTTTTCGACGGCGGGCTGGCCAAGCTCCACTAGCGCATCCGTCGCGAACTCTTTGAACTCATCGCTCCGCAGTTGCTGGATGAGCGGATCCAACACACGCTCGTCTTTAATCTTCCCCAAGGCCGCGATGGCGTAGCGCCGGACATCCCAGTCCCGGAGCAATCGGAGGAGACCGTCCACCGCGGGCGATCCGATGTGGCCGCAGGCTTCAATCCCTACCTCGCGGACCTGCCAGTCGCCGTCGCGAAGCGCACGGAGCACGGGCTCGACGCACCGCTCATCGCCCATCTCGCCCAGCGTGAGGATCGCTTCGCGCCGTACGACCCAGTCCGAATCCTGAAGCAGATCGATCTGGATCTCGATCTCGTCCTTGACCCGTTCTTCCTCGAGGACGACTTCTTCCTCACCCTCGGGGGCCCCCTCGGCGGCTTCGTCCTCCGCCTCCCTGCCTGCGGATGGCTCAGTCAGCTCGTCGGAGACCTGGTCCACGAGATCCTCGCCGACGTCCCCTTGCTCGACCGCGCGGTCCGGCGGCAGCTCGGCCTGTGCATCTTGACTGGCCTGATCTTTGTGGATTTCGTCGCTCATGCGTCGATCCTCATCCTGGTGCACATTAGTTCAAGCCCGGCGTCGCAGCACCCGGACCCCCTCTCGTGATAGGGCGACTGACGTGTGCTTAGCCGGCGGGCGCGGCCTGGTCGGCGCTCTCGGCTTTCTTGGGCGCGGCCCCGCCAGCACTCTCGGCCTGCTTGGGCGCGGCCTTTTGCATCCGCACCGCCAGACGGCGATGCTTGCGTTGGGCCCGCTTTAAATACCGGCGAAGAGCCTGTAGCGCCGGATCGGGCTTCCGCTCCTCCCCCAGTGAGGCCACCCTCTCCTTGATTTTTCCCTTCAGTCGCTGCGTGTCGCTTTCCAACGATCGTGTCTTTGCCATATCTCCACTCAGCGGTAAAAAGAAACGTGTGCTCTGATCCGTGGCCCGTCGTCGAGACGGCTGCTTAGTCTATTCGAGACTCTTCGGGGCTGTCAACCAACAGTGGGAGCAGGACAAAATCAGGACAGCAGCAAGCTGGTAGTCGTCCGATAGACCGTGTGGTCGGCTTCGAGAATGTCAGCGACACGGCGGAGGCGAGGGAAGCGCCGGACCTCGGCCGGGCGTGACCGGAATCGAGGGCGACCCGCTTCCGCGGGCACAGAGCCGTCTCGAATCAGGAGCGCGTGCAGCGGCACAGAGGGCGGGGCCGGCGTGCCCGGTCGGGGGGCAGACTGCTGCCCTGGGACCAGAGGCCCGATGGGCCCCACGATCTCGACTTCAACCACGCCCACGCCGGGCTGAGCCATGCCAAGTCGCTTGGCGGCGCCGAAGGACAGATCGATGATGCGGCCCTTCTTGTACGGTCCCCGGTCGTTGACCTCCACGACCACCTGTCTGCCGTTCCTGACGTTGACGACCTGCACGACCGTCCCAAGGGGCAGACTGCGATGCGCGGCCGTGATGCCATGCATGTCGTAGATCTCCCCGCTCGCGGTGGCAAGGCCGTGGAAATCCACCCCGTACCAGGATGCCACCCCACGTTCCTTAATGCCCAGGTCGAACTCGGCATGTCCCTTCGTGACATAGGTGCACCCGCCGAGGCCGAGGCCACAGAAGAGAGTGAGGAGGCCCACACAGGAAGCAGAGGTTCGGACAGGCTCGTGCATCGTTCCCCCAGTCTTCGGTTGCCGGGCACACTCGTCAGGAGTGAACCGGACCGTCCAGAGACTAAGGGAGGCGGGCGCTCGCTCTCAACTCCCAGAGCGTAGGCTCGAGTCGACCGGAAGGGGGGCGCTGTAGCTCAGAGGAGGGGCATCATGAGGCCGAATTTGCGGTTGCACGTTTCACGTCGCAGGTACCACGTCTCAGGTCTCAGGCTCAACGCAAGAGAATGGCTTCCGGGGACGGCAACGTAGAACGTGGTAGTAGTCAGGTGGAAGGTCATGCGTGGAACCTGACGGGTGAAATGGGAGGGGTGCGACCCGGGATCGGGGACATGTGGCCGGCCATAAACGTCAACGCCGCCCTAGGGGGCGGCGCGACGTCGACTTCTCTCTCGCTGTGATTGGGGAAACGATGGGAGTCTGGGCTAATACACGAAATGCGCCCGGCGGTTTTCCTGCCAGCAATCCTCATTGTGGTCCTGGCAAAACGGTTTCTCCTTGCCGTAGCTCACGATGTTGATCTTCCATCCCGGTATGCCCAGATCTTCAAGGTACCTCTTCACCGCTTCGGCCCGACGCTCGCCGAGCACCAGGTTATAGGCAATCGTCCCGCGCTCATCGCAGTGCCCCTCGATCGTCAGGGTCCAGTTTTCATCGTCCTGCAATCGGCGCGCGTTGCCCTCGAGGGCCATCTGGCCGTCGTCTCTGATCGAGAATCGATCGAAGTCGAAGTAGACGTCATCCAATACCAACGGCTCGGGCGGGGGCAGCGGCTCGGGCGTGACCTCCTCCATCTCCATCACCGAAGGCTCGGGCTCCACCACCATTTCCTCCATGGGCTCCGGCTCGAACGCCACTTCAGGCTCCGGCTCGGGCACTTCCGCCTCCTCGATCACCGGCGCCAGTTCAGGCTCGGGCTCCGGCATGGGCTCGGGCTCAGGGACGAAGGGCTCCGGCTCGGGGGTGAGGAACGCCTCCTCGAAGGGCGCAGGTGCCGGCTCCTCCACGAAGGGCTCTGGCTCCATCTCGGGCATGGGCTCCGGCATCATCTCCATTTCGGGAGCGACGGCCTCCTCGAATGGCTCTGGAGTGGGTTCCTCCATCATCGGCTCGGGCTCGAGCGGCACAAACGCCTCTTCGATCGGTTCCGGTTCGGGTTCCGGAGCAGGCTCGGCCACCACCGGTGGCTCAACGAGGCTCTGGTCCTGAACGGACGATGAGAGCTGCTTTCCGCTGCATCCGGCCAACACCAGCAGGAAGGACAGAACGGCTAGCGGAATGGGGTGCCAAGCAAACGCGTGGTGCCTCATGGGGCATTCCCTCCTTAGCGAACTTTGATCGAACGAGCGACGAGGCCGTCGAGAGTTTTGACGTAGGTGAGTATGACCTTCTCACCGACCTGAATGTCGCCTAAACTGATGGGCTGGGTTCCTCGTTTGATATCCGCACCCAAATCGACCGTGGCGCCGACGATGAGTTCCCGGTTTTGCCCGGTCATGGTGCGTAGCACAATCGTGTTCGGTGAATCGTATGTGTTCACAGCGAGCACCTCGCCGTTGACCTTGCGCGCGTGACTGCCACTCGAGGCAACCGCCTGCAGCGGGAGCATGAGGAACAGCCCGCCGAGGACAACGAGGCTGATGAGACGCAACAGGTTGGTCGGAATGGTGAACATAACGCTCCCCTTGCTGTTGCTGCGTCACAGTCTAGGTTTTCGTTACACGACTATAGCAGATTTCCCACGGTAGGCAAGTCAAACCGGCATCCCAAACCTTATCTACAGGGCAACCAAAACGCGCCCTGCTTGACGCACCTTGAATGGAGTTTGTAAGATCCTGCGGGTCACGCCGGTGCATCCATTATATACCAATATATGCCGAGCCGGAACCCGGCAACGCCGGCGACCTGACACCTCGAAGGATCCCCTCTGCTCCCCGGTCGACCCCAGGACATGATTGAAGCCCAGAACGTCACCAAGCGCTACGGCGAGCTGACAGCCATCGAGCGGGTGAGCTTTCGCGTCGCCGAGGGTGAAATCGTCGCCTTTCTCGGCCCAAACGGGGCCGGCAAGACGACGACCATGCGGATCCTGACCTGTTTCATGCCCGCCACCGAGGGGAGCGCGCGCGTCGCCGGGTTCGACTGCTTTGAGCAGCCGACGGAAGTCAAGCGCCGGATCGGCTACCTGCCGGAAACTCCGCCGCTCTATCAGGAGTTGTCCGTCACTGAGTATCTGACGTTTGTCGGACGTGTCAAGGGCATGACTGCGGGGGCGCTTCGGGCCGGCATGGCGCGCGTGCTCGAGCAGCTTGCGCTGGGCGACGTCCGACGTCGCCTGATCGGCAACCTGTCGAGAGGCTACCGCCAGCGCGTTGGGCTCGCGCAGGCGCTGATCCACGACCCCGCGGTGCTGGTCTTGGACGAGCCCACGGTCGGCCTGGATCCGAAGCAGATCATCGAGATCCGCCAGCTCATCAAAGGCCTGGCCGCCTCGCACACCGTCGTCCTCAGCACGCACATCCTGCCGGAAGCCACGGCGGTCTGTCAGCGTGTCGTCATTATCAATCACGGAAAAATCGTCGCCGAGGATACCCCCGGTCGACTCTCCGCCCGGCTGCGGCGATCGGAGAAAGTGAGCCTCTTCGTCAAAACGCCGCCGGTGGATCTGGCCGATCGATTGCGTGCGATCCCCGGGGTGGTGAGCGTCTTCGATCCGTCAGACGGTGGCGCTTACCTGGTCGAGTGTGATCTGGGCAAAGATCTTCGGGAAGAGATCGCCCGGTTTATCGTCGCCAACGGCTGGGGGCTCCTCGAGCTGAAAACGATCTCCATGACGCTCGAGGACGTGTTCCTCAGACTCACACAGGAGGAAGCGGGGGTGCGCGAAGCGGCCGAGACCGGGGCGGTCGGTTCGGCGGAGGCCTGCGCGGGCAAGCGATGACGCCAGTTCACGCCATTTTTGCGAAGGAGTTGCGGACGGCGTTTGTGTCGCCGATCGTCTACGTGATCTCCGCTGTCTTTTTGCTCAGCTTCGGGGTGCTGACCTATGTGCTGGTGCAAATCGCCGGCAGCCTGGCGCTCCAGCAGATGCAGGCGCAGGGCGCGACGGCCCAGCTGAACCTGAACGAGCTCGTGTTCCGCCCCGCCTTTTACTGGACGGGCTTTCTGCTTCTGCTGGTGCTCCTGCCCATTCTGACCATGCGGCTGTTTGCGGAAGAACGCAAGCTTCGCACCTTCGAGCTGCTGGCGACTTCCCCGATCAGGATCGATGAGATCATCCTGGGCAAATTCCTCAGCGTCCTCGTAATCTACCTGGGGCTGCTGGCCTTGACGGGCATCGTGCCCGGGATCCTTGCTTTGTTTACACGATTCAATTGGGACCCCGTGCTCACGGGGTATCTCGGCCTCGCGCTTCTCGGAGCCTTCTTCCTCGCCACGGGACTCTTTGCGTCCACGCTGACGGAAAATCAGATCGTGGCCGTGCTCCTCAGCTTCGGGCTCCTGTTTGTGATCTGGTTCCTCGGCGCCCTCGGAGCCAACCTGGGTGACACGGCGATGGGGGCAGTCCTCTCCTACCTCTCGTTCGGCGAGCATTTCGACCGTCTCGTCCGTGGCCTAATCGACACCAAGGATCTTCTCTACTTCCTCTCCGGCACCGTGATGATGCTGTTCCTGGCCCATCGCGTGGTGGAATCGGGACGATGGGCATGAGCCGACTCGTTCCATTCATCGGATTGTTCGGCGGCGTCCTGGCCGTGTTCGGCATCATCGCCTACAGTCTTGCCCCGCAGGAACTCTGGCTCGTCACCCTACTGGAAGGGGCAGCGCTCGTCTGCCTGATCCTCTTCTTCGTCACGCACTTCGAGAGGGTCAAGACGCTCTCGGCCCGCCGCTCCACCCGCCTGGGGCTCAACAGCCTCCTCATGGTGATGTTGTTCCTCGGCATTCTGGTGATCGTGAATTTTCTTGGGGCGCGCCATACCTTGCGGTGGGACTACTCGGAGACCAAGCGGTTCACACTGGCCCCACAGACCTACGAGGTCCTGCGAAGCCTGGAACGGGACGTCAAAGTCACGGTGTTTGGCGCGGGCGGCCGACCTGCGCTCGCGATCTACCGCGATCTCCTCGACAGCTATCGACAGGCCAGCCCCCTCCTCACGGTAGAGTACATCGATCCAGAGCGGCAGCCGGCTCAGGC
Source organism: Nitrospiraceae bacterium (assembly GCA_041608595.1). GTDB lineage: Bacteria > Nitrospirota > Nitrospiria > Nitrospirales > Nitrospiraceae > JBFGRM01. Next base: position 13,572 of record JBFISJ010000023.1, on the reverse strand, counting down.
CCGTCGATACGGCGTCACCCGGACGGACGTCGCCGTGCTCGAAAGCGGCACGCGCTCGGCTCGCGTGTCCACCCCATCGGAAGCGGAGCTCACGGCCGCGCTCGTGCGGGTCTCCAAGGATGCGAAGAAACGCATCGTCTTTCTCGAGGGCCACGGGGAGCATGCGCTCGAGGATCCGGAACGGGACGGGTACTCGCTCGCGAAGGACGCACTCGTCAAGCAAGGCTACGAGGTCGACACCCTGCTGCTGCTACAGGCTGCGGAGGTACCCAGAGGCACGTCCGTTCTGGTTATCGCGGGACCGCGCCGGGCCATGACCCAGCCCGAGCTGGAGCGCATCGCACGCTACGTCGAAGGGGGCGGACGTCTGCTCGTCATGGTGGACCCCGGCACGCAGAGCGGCCTCGACGAGCTGCTTGCGACCTGGGGGGTGCAGCTGGGGCAAGGCGTGCTTGTGGACGTGCGCGATCGCTTGGCGCAGGGTGACTTGACCTCGCTCATGATTCGAACGTTTACGGAGCACGAGATCACCCAGGACTTCAATTTCGCGATCCTGCTGCCGACGTCTCGACACCTCGCTTTCGATAGTGAGCGGGGAGCCCGCTGGGACTTTGTCCCTCTCGCACGGACATCGCCGCGTAGCTGGGCAGAGACTGATCTCGAGGACCTGGAGGCCCGCGTCGTCAATTTCGACCCGACGGAAGATGTGCAAGGCCCCCTGCCACTGGCGGCCGCGCTGGCATTGAAGGATCCTCCGAAGACAGACAACGCGCACCCCGCCATCGTCCTCGTGGGGAACTCCGCCTTCGCCAGCAACTTGTACGTAAATTTCCCCGGCAACACCGATTTTCTGCTGCACGCGATCGGGTGGCTCGCCGAGGAGCGCGCGCTGATCTCGATCACGCCCAAAGACCCGGCGTTCCAACCGTTCATCCCCAATCCGAATCAGGAGCGTTTGCTGCTCTACGTGCAAGTCCTCCTGCTTCCCGCCGCGACCGTGATCTGGGGGCTCACGATTTGGCGAAAGCGTCAACGACTGTAGGGGCATGATGCGTTATTGGCCGACGCTGCTACTTGCTGTCATCCTCGCCGGCTTGGGCTCCTACCTGTACTGGGTCGACCTGCCCGCAGAACGGGCCAAGGTTCGGCAGGAAGAGCAGGCGGCGCAGCTCCTCGGCTTTGCGCCGAGTGAGATCACGGAGATCTCCATGCAGTCTCCAACGGTGGACGTCACCCTGGCGCGCGCGGAGGAAGGAACGTGGACCATCCGAGGTCCGATCCAAGCGCCGGCGGACGAGGGGGAGATACGGGCGCTCATTCGCGCCCTGACGTTGGGCCGGGTCAAGCGGGTGGTCGACGAGCAGGCCGCCAATCTCGCGCCATTTGGACTGGACAAGCCGTCGGCCGTCCTCACTATCACGGCCGGGGCTCACCGGCAGCGTCTGGTGCTCGGAGACAGCGGCCCGATCACGGCGACCCTCTATGCCACCCGGGACTCGGACCGCACGGTGTTGCTCACAGACCTGGCGCCGAAGGACTTTTACAACAAGACCCTCCGCACCTTTCGACAGAAAGAGATCCTGGCGTTCGATCACAAGCAGGTCGAACGGATCCGACTCACCTACCCGCCGACGGAGTTCGTTCTCTATCGCGCGCGACACGGAAACGCGGATGCCTGGCAACTCCGCTACCCCATCGAAACGCCGGCCGATTCGATCGCAGTCAAGACGCTGCTGTTCAAGCTGAAAGGGCTCGAGGCGATCGGGTTCGTGGACCCGGGGCCGGAGCACGAGAGGCTAACGAAGACCCTCGGCCAGCCGAGTGCCACGATCACACTCTACGTCCAAAGCCGGGACCTCGGGGTGTCCCTCTTTCAGCCTGACCCCGGGAGCGGCCAGGCCTTTGCTCGAGCCGGGGGGGACGGCCCCCTCTACCGCATCAACCCGTTCACCATCACCGATCTGACTAAGGATCTGTTCGCCCTGCGCGACAAGCGGCTGCTCGGGATCGAGGCGGAGGACCTGGCCATCCTCGAGGTCCGCACGCGGTCCCAGCACTATGTCCTGGTCAACCAATCCGGAACCTGGCGGCTGGAGGACCAACCCGGCTCCAACCTGGATCGGGAGGTCGTCGACCTCTTCCTGAGTCGTGTAGCCGGCCTTCCTGCCGAGATTCAAGTGCTGAAGCGCGCGGGTGCGCTGGCACCTTACGGACTGGCCTCCCCGACGGCAGACTTTCGGGCCACCAGCAAGCGGGGCAAGACCACACGGCTCATTCTGGGCAAAAAGGGCTCCGGGCTGGTCTACGCGAAGGGCGGCGGCTTGCCCGGCATATACCAGGCGCGGGCGGACCTGTTGAACCACATTCCCGAGAAGCGGGAGCTGCTCGCTGGCGACGAGCTGGGCGACCGGGGCCCGGACTGAGCCTTGCGTTTTTCCGAGGGGTTGTCTATAGTCGGGGTTTCATCGAGCAAGGAGGGCTATGTACATGAGGAACGCGCGATCCGCAATGATAATGACAGTGCTGCTCTGCGCAGCGTCAGCCTTGCTGTTGGCGTCCTGCGCCGCACCGCAAGCCGGCAGAACATCCGGAGGCGGACCCGGCGCCGCGGCCGGACCGACCGATGCGCTCGAGGCCTGCCTGGCCAACATTCCGAGCACGGCCTCCGCGGGGCAACGGTCGCTGGCCGAAGAAACGTGCAGAAGGAATGCTGCGGCACGGGCTGCGGTGGTCACCCCCGGTACCGCGGCTGCGACGTCCCGGGGTGCGGCGGGTCACGCGGGGGACACCCTGGACGCCTGCCTGGCTCGGATCCCCTCGGATGCCTCGTCGGGCCAACGCATGATCGCCGAGGATAGCTGCCGGACGTCCGACGCCGCGCGCAGGGCCGTCGGCGTGCGGTAAGTAGCGCCGCGTCACCGAACCTCCTTTATCCGGGGGGCAGGCCGGGTCGACCGCCTGCCCCCTTTTCCTCTTTGCTCCGGTCGTCCCGGCCGGTGGACTTTCCTTCCGCCCTTCGCTACTGTACGTGCTGTGCCCCCGTAGCTCAGTTGGATAGAGCAGCGGTTTCCTAAACCGCGGGTCGGATGTTCGAATCATCTCGGGGGCACCACCGGTCTGTTCCATGCGACTCGAACGCGCGGCGCTCAGATCTTCGGGAACAAGGTCCGCAGGGCCTTTCTTGTCCGTTCCTCTGCATTTATCGGCAAAGCACCGGACTGACGCTCGACGTCGGCGCGCTCGGGATGACGCTCCTGGAGGGCGTGCATTGCCTCGCGGATCTCGTCGCGGGTGAGGAGACCCTTGCGTTCGAGCACCTCGACCAGCGCCGCGATGCCCCACATATTGGAGAGCGCGAGTTCTTCGAGAAAGTGAGGCAAGGACTCCAAGACCGCACCTTTTCGGTACAGGCCCGACATGATCGTCGCGGGCCAACAACCCATGGCAGCCGCAAAAAAGTAGCACGCGACCATGAGGCCCCGATTAGAAGACGGTTAGGAATCTCTGAGCTCGGCGGGGATAGACCATCACGGCTGGGGCAAGGCGCTCGGCGCTGCAGACTCGGCGGAGCGAGGAACGTACCGGGTTTGGCGAGAAGGTGCTATGCGGGTCCTTGTTCAGCCGAGCTTCCGGGAGCGCCGACCAGGGATGCCTTGAGCTCTCTGAGCAACCGTTGTATTCCCGCCCGCTCTTCGGGAATCAAACTGACAAATTCAACCCCGAAGTCCCATCCGCGGACCCATCGGACGGTCACGTTGTGGATGACGATAGGGGTATCACAGCCTGGCGGGTAAATGCTCAAGTGCAAGGTGGCCTGCTCCGGGACGCGCTTGTCGCCTTTCACCGCGCATCCGCCCTCGGAGAGATTGAGCAACTGTCCCTGGCCTTCCATCCGTCCCCCTGCGAACGCCAGCGCCACCTTGAATTTTACGTCCACGCGCGGATACTTGCGTCGTTCCATCTCTGTCCCCGGGGTTGCCTGATGCCGCTGATTCCGCTTGGATATTTCCGATTAGTATAGGCGTATCCCGCTGGATTCCAGAAACGAATTCACTCCAGCCGTGAACCGTCGAAATCCCAGGTGGAACAGGCCGCGCACTTCTGTTTGCATCGGTTGTGGAGGCGTCGCATTTTGTCCGCACTGTCTTCTTATCACCACGCCATCCGCCGGCTGCCAACCGGTGGCACCAGATGGAGCGCGCGAATGACGCGCCAACCCGGGCGCAGCTTGCGTCGGTGGGTCTTGGCACCGGTCTTGCTGTGTTGCACGCCAGTGTTTAGGGTTCCGCCCAGGCGCATACAAAGGAGAAGGATGAGAGTTCCAATACCCTCTGTCGTTGTCTTACTTGTCACGGTGCTCGCCGTCGTCGCCTTTCCGAAGCCTCACGCATTCGCCTTAGAGTCCGCGCGTGTCCTAAGCACGGAGGCGCTCGCCGAGTGCCATCACGGTCGCGTGGCCAAGCTTCGCGAGGTGCGACAAGTTCACTTTGAGCGCGGCGCGGCCCTGGCCGAGCGCGCCGTGGCGCTCGATGATCACTGGGCCGAGGGGCATTTTGCATTGTTTTGCAACCTCGGCGAGAGAATGCGACTCGACGGTGAGATTCTCGCTTCGCTCTTCGGTTTCAACAAGATGATGACCGCCCTCAACCGGACACTGGAGCTGGACCCGAATCACCTCGACGCGTTGTCCTGCAAGGGCACCTTGCTCATCAAGCTTCCGCTACTGTTCGGCGGCGATCGCGACGAGGGCGAGCGACTGCTCCAGCGCGTGATCCAACGCGCGCCGAACGAGGCCGTGAATGCACGCCTGGTGCTGGCGACGAGCTACGCCGATCGCGGCAGCCGCGAGCAGGCCGTCGCGCTGGCACGGGAGGCGCTCCGCATCGCCTACTCGCATGACAGGAAGGATTTGATACCGGAGGCGGAAGAAACCTTCGCCAAGCTCAGCCCGGAAGAACAGACTCTGCCGTTCCCACCCTCCCTGGTCGCACGTCCCTAGTCGGACGACCCCGTCGCCGTCAATCGTCGACTTCGCCCCGCCCGCTGCTATGGCAATCCTCACAGCGGGCGAATCCACCGCGACGATGAGCTCCCTCTCCGTCCTCGATGAGATTCCCGACGAGCGGATTGTTGAGAACCGTGGGTCGGCCACCCAGCCCGTCAGGAAAGGCGTGGCAGTCCGCGCAGGAGCCGGCATCGGTTGCGCGGAACACCAGCTCGCCGTGAGGGTTGTACAGCGGGCGCGTGGTGACGGGTGCGGTCTCGCCGCGGTGCTCCGTGTGGCAGATCAGGCAGCGCTGTCGGCGCTGTACGGCTGTCACGTGAAAGTCCGCGATGGGGCCATGGCTTCGCCGAAAGCCCTCGAGGTCATGGCACGCGGTACACTTCCTCACCGTCGGTCCCCGAAACGGCTCGTGGCACTGTGTGCACGACCGGACGCCGGTGTGGTGGCGACTGAGATGGCCGGGAGCCCACAGCGCTTCAGGCGTCCGCGTCGATGCCCAGGCTACACAGACCGCCAGCGTGACCATGGCCGCCAGGATCCACCGGTAGACCCACGGCGGTAGATAGCCCATGAGCTACGCGCCCCCGAAATACAGGGCGCCCCCGATATGCATCACCGCCAAGACGACGAAGACCGCTGTGAGCGGGACATGCACCCAGGGCCACCACCTCAACATACCTTCCTCGGCTGCCAGTTCATGGAGCCTTGCTTCGATCGCGTCCTCGTCGAGACCCTGCCGCGCTAGCTCATGACGGCGGTCGTAGAGAGTGCGAAACGCGAGGGTATGGAGGACCGCCCCGACAACTCCGCTGATGACGACCAGCCCCAGCGCCACAAGCGCCATGACGGGGACGACGGCATGAAAGTGTGCGCCCGAGTGAACCAAGATCAGGAGGGGCCCCAGGACCCCGAGCGCTTCATGCATGTAAAGCCAGGGTTTCGACCAGATCTGATTCGGGCGCAGTCGTGTTTGAGCGGGATACGCGAAGGTCGCCAGGATCATGCCGAAGCCGATCCACCCGAGGATGTGACCCGTCTGTGTATGCCCCAGATGCCGCCCCGGCCAGGGGCTCAACGCGTACTCGAGCCAGAAAGCCGCCACAACAGCGCTCACGACCAACCCCGCAACCAGCGCCCCTCGACGGGTCACCCTGTCCATAGATTCCCATCCCTCTCAGTATGCGCCTGTTGAAAGAGTTCCCCCTTCGCTGAAGCTTCCACTTCCGCACAGGCTTCCGCCTCCGCCAAGGCTTCGGCGGACAAGTCGGGGGACAGGTCGGTGGGCAAGTCGGCGAGGAGAGCCTTGTCACAGGTCCCCCTGCCCGGTCGAGAGCCGAGTTCCCTGCACGAGCAGAAGGCCGTTGACTTCACGCGGGCGCATCCGCTAAGGTCTCGCGCCGGCCCCTCGACGAGCTTGCCTCGACAGGCTCCCCTCGACAAGCTCGGGGCGAGCGGGGCAAGCGAGGCGGGGCCTGCGGTTCACCTCCTCGAATCACAGCAGGAGTAAGTGCTATGTCTGACCGTGCCTACGTGCTGATCAATGTGCTGCCCGGCCAAACCACCAACGTCGTCAAATCCCTGAAGGAGATCAAGGAGATCAAGACGATCGATCCCTGCTGGGGGAAACCGGATATCTTCGTGGTCGTCGAGGTGCCTGACCAGGATGCGCTGACCTCGCTGGTGCTCACCCGGATTCATGCGATCGAAGGAGTTGCCCAGACCGACACGCATCTCGTGTACCGCCTGCAAAAGTAGTCCCCCCGAGCTTGTTCTTTCCCGCTCGCGACGGATCTCACCGCTGCCGCCGTCAGTCTGAAGGACGGTGGAGACGCATCGAAACCGCCACCCGATGAAGTCGCGCATCACGCCGCAAGTCGGCCAGGAGGGGGCCGCGCTTGCGCACCCAATTGGCGTGTTCGTCGAGCGTGCCCGGTAGATTGGCCTGCTCCACCTCCGCCAGGACGTCCTCGAGCGACGCCAGGACAATCCAGCAGGGCGTTCGGGCCAGGAAGGCATGGATGGCCATGCACAGGTCGGTCGAGAGCGCGCTGTCCAACGCCTTCGCTTGCGCGACGCCGGGCGGCCAAAGATGCTCGGCCACCAGGGCCCGTACGAGCTGGCGCTTTTCGAGTTGACGCTGGTTCAGCGCCTCCAGTCGTGCCCCATCATCCGGCACCATCCCCAGCTCCCGTCGAATCGTAATGTCTCGTCCACTCCAAAATCCCGCCAAGGTGGGTAGATCCGGCGTGTTCACGACGGCGACGGCCTGCGCCGGGTAGCGGCTGCTCGGCGTGAAGCTTTGATTCGACTCTTGCCCAAAATAGGCCACGCGGTACGACAAGACTCTGGCGGCTGCCAGGTTCTCGCGAACGGTGTCCGGCACAGTCCCGAGATCCTCGCCGATGACCACCGTTCGACACCGCACGCTCTCGAGGGCGAGGATGCCGAGCAGGTCATCCACCGGATAGGCGACATACGCGCCGGCAGAGGGCGGCAAGCCCCGCGGCACCCAAAACAAGCGAAACAGCGCCATCACATGGTCGATCCGCAGGGCACCGGCATGGCGCATCGAGCGGCGCACGAGTTGGATGAACATGCGGTAGCCATCGGCCCGAAGCCGGTGGGGGGTCGCGGGGGGAAGCCCCCAGTTTTGCCCCTTCGCATTGAAGGCATCCGGGGGTGCGCCCGCCTCGGCCTCCATCGCAAACTGGCCGGCGTGGCCCCAGGTGTCGCTCCCCGCGCGCTCACTGCCCAGCGCCAGGTCAAGGTACAGCCCAACGGGCATCCCCGATTCCCGCGCCCGCTCCGCCACCTGCGCGAGTTGCTCCTCCGCGAGCCACTGCACATAGGCGTAAAAGAGGACCTCCCGCGAGTGTAGTCGCTGGAAGGCGGCGATTTCCGCCGAATGCGGGTTCTTCAGCGAAGTCGGCCATTCCCACCAAACCCAGGTCGGTGGGTCGGCCTGCTCGAACCGCTCGCTGAGCGCCTGGAATGTCGCATAGAGTGTCAACTGCTCCCCTGCTTCGTCCATGTACCGGGAGAATGCCCGGCCGCGCTCGGAGCGGGCCTGACGCTGTCCGCCCGTCTCGGGATAATGCCGCTCCAGAAACGTGGAGAAGATTTCTCGCAGCACCCGCCGCTTACATCCCCATACCTCTCCATACTCCACCGTGTCCATGGCGCGGAGTCGCTTCAGCTCGGCCCGGAAGGCGGCATCCTCGACCAGCTGCTGCGCGGCCGCCGATTCCGGATAGTCGGGGATTCGTTCAATGTCCAGGTAGATGGCGTTCAAAAAGAACCGACTGTCGGGCGCGTACGGACTGACGTGAAAGGGATGTCGATTCTTCAGCGCATGCAGGGGGTTGAGGCCGATGAGTCCGACCCCGAGCTCTTGCGGAGCCCAGCGCAGGAGATCCGCCAGATCACCGAAATCGCCAATGCCCCAATTGCGGTCCGACCGCAAGGCGTAGAGCTGAAGGGACAGCCCCCAGCAGCGCGTCCCCTTGAGGAACGCTTCGGGAGCGTAACACTGTGACGGGGCTACGATGAGCACGAGCTCGCCTTCGCCGACGATCCCCGCGAGTTCCCCGCGAGCGTGAAGGGAGTAATATCCGTAGGGCAACGCGGCCGGCAGGGGAAGCTCGAACCGCGCGTAGCGTCGCCCGTCGATGACGGTCTCCTCCTTCGCCGCCAGACCCGGCCCGATCTGCCCGGTCTCGCGAGAGACCCCCGCCTCGTCTCGGACCTCCCAGCCGACTCGCAGGGCTGAATCCTGCTCGAGGGCCAGCGGGAGCCGCACCGACCAGGTGCTGCCCCCCGTGCCTGCCCTGACGACGAGAACCGGATCGCAGACGCTCTGCCACCGTCCGGCTTCAAGCGCCGCGGCTTCACTCTCGAGGTCGCTGGCAGTCTCCGCACCGATGCCCATCGCCCTGAGGATCGCGCGCTTCGTATCCGCCGTCGTCACGTGACACGTGCCGAAATTGTCGTAATACTCCGGGGCGATCCCGTAGGCGCGCGCCAGGTGATCGAGCAGTTCATGATCGTGGGGCGGCATGGTCGTCATGGGATACAGAGGTTGAACGAGGGATTCGAGGTTACGCGAGGGATCGAGTTCCGTCCATCCTGCCGGCAGGCAAGAGAGGCGTCCATTCGGCGCCGACAAACGTCATGGGACGATGCATCAAAAAATGCCCCCTTGGCGCTGCAACCAGCGCACATACCGAATGATTTCCGTCACATCATGTTCGGTGACCCCGTCGACTTTCGGCATGTCGCCGAACTGCCAGTGATGCGCGCGCACACCTTGCGCCGCGGCTCGGTAAAACGCCGCATCGCCGTGGTGGTTCGGCTCGTACACCTTGTGGACCAGCGGCGGCCCCTGGTTGGTGCCCAATGCGCGCTCGCCGTGGCAGCGCGCGCAAAAGGACTTAAACGAGCCTTCCCCGGCATGCAGCTCGGTCGGCACCTCCGTGGGCAGGTTCACCGGTGTCGTCGCTTCACTGCAGGCGGCTACACCGATGACGCATCCAAAGACGAGATTCAACGCGCACTGTGCCGCAGGCGCCGCACCGACACGTGCGTGCCGGCCGCCTGGCTCAGGACTGCTGGTCATCCCGCGTCCCCTGGGTCGATTGCTGGCCGAACTGCTCGCGCAACATCTTCGCCGTCCGTTCCCGTGTGAGGTATCGATGCACCCTGACCGAGATCGGGATGATGAAAACTAGGGCGATGGTCAGGTACATGAAGAACTCTTCGGCAGCCACGATGACGTCCCCCTAGGCTCTATGTCGCCGCGTAGCGCACCGGATCCTGCAGCCCCGCTGCCTTGAACCCCTCCAAACGAATCACACAACTGTCGCACCGTCCGCAGGCCGAACCGTCCGTGGTGGGATCGTAACAGCTATGCGTCAGCTCAAAGGGCACACCCAACTCAACACCGAGACGGATAATGGCCGCCTTGCTCAGCTGGAGCAGCGGGGCGCAAATCTCGATCGCACGACCGCCCGTGCCCATCCGGGTCCCCAACCGCGCCACCTCCTCAAATGCCCGGAGGTACTCCGGGCGACAATCAGGGTAACCGGAATAGTCTAAAACATTCGCCCCGATATAGATACGGGGGGCCTCCAGCGTTTCAGCGTAGGCCAGCGCCAGGGACAAGAAGATGGTGTTGCGCGCTGGAACATAGGTGCTTGGGATACCGTGGCGGCGATCGACTTCAGGTCGGTCGCGTGGGACGGGCTGGTCGCTCGTCAGGGCGGATCCGCCGATGGGCCGGAGGTCGATGGGGAGAAAGAGATGGGCCGCCGCACCTAATGCCTCACCGACCCGCCGGGCGCGGTCGGTCTCGATAACGTGCCGCTGGCCGTAGTCAATGGTGAGGAGATGAAGGTGGCACCCATCACGACGGGCGACGCCCGCGGTCACGGTGGAATCCAGGCCCCCGCTGGCCAAGACAACCGCCTTCACTGACCCGCTCCCTGCGCGGTCAGGGTCACCAATGCCCGGTGGGCCTCCCTACCGGTTCGACCGAAGTCAGCGCACCCTAGTCGCGTTCTTCTTCCTTCTCAATGCGCTCGAGCAGCTCCGCTCGCGTCTGACACTCCACGCAGAGCTTGGCGAACGGAACCGCGGCCAGGCGCTTCTCGCTGATCTCAACCCCGCACTCGGCGCAGATACCGTAGGAGCCCTCCTCGACGCGGATGAGTGCGTCGTCGATCATCTGCCGCTGGCGGTTGCGCATCTCCGATAAGGAGATTCCGAGCTCCCGTTCCAGGTCCATCATAGCCTGGTCACCGCTGTCCATGCCCTCGAGCCTCCGCATCTGGTCCTCGGTCAGCGAGTGCCCGATATTGCCTCGGATATCGTTCATCACTTCCTGACGCTTGGCCAATAACATCTGTCGCAATGATTCCTGGCGTCGTCCAATTTGCACCATTTTGCTATGATTGCCGGACTTCTGCACGCCCTTGCTGTCCCCCCTGGCCACGACGCCGGACTTCGCCTCAGCGATCGGCTTTTTGGCGCTTGATGTCCCGCTGCCTCCGCTTCTTGCCGAGGCCTTCGTCTGTTTGCCCGCCTTTTTCTTCGGCCTGAGTTTGTTAACCATCCTCTACCATACCCCTTTCGTTAGGTGAAATGGAAGGTGAACGCAGCCGGCTGCGCGGACTTCCCGGCTGTACTTGAATGGGGGTGCGTGGAGAGCGACTCTGGGTCGCGTCAGGGAAGGAACCCTTACGAAGGATACCGAATGATCGAATGCACGTCGCACCCGTTGATCTTGTCTCGGCCTTTCAGCGCCTCCAGCTCGACCAAGACCACAAGCCCTGCGATTTCGCCTCCTAGTTGACGGACCAGATTGACCGTGGCAGCCGCGGTCCCCCCTGTGGCCAGCAGGTCATCGACGATCAGCACCCGCTCGCCCATCCCGATGGCATCTCGGTGGATAGCCAGAGAGTTGGAACCATACTCTAAATTGTACTTAACTTCAAAACAATCCGCCGGCAGCTTGCCGGGCTTGCGGACGGGGACGAAACCCGCCCCCAGGTGATAGGCCATGGCGCTTCCGAGAATGAACCCCCGCGACTCGATCGCCACGACTTTTGCCACCCGCTCATCCCGATAGCGCATGACCAGCTGGTCGACGATGCTGCGAAATGCCTGGGCATCCTTGAGCAGCGTGGTGATGTCGTAAAAAAGGATACCGGGCTTCGGGAAGTCAGGAACCTCCCGAATAAGTGCCTTGTAATCCATGTTCTCCGCCCTCTTCCTACAATAAATCCTCTTGGGTCATCGTCTTTTGTTCGATGACCGCGCGAAGCTTGACCAGCGCGGCGGTCTCGATCTGCCGGACCCGCTCCCGCGTCAGGCCGAGGCTCTGGCCGATCTCCTCCAGGGTCTGGGCCTCGCCTCCGTCGAGGCCGAACCGCAGCATAATGACCTTTCGCTCCTTATCTTGCAAGTCCTTTACCCACGCCATGAGCTCCTCACGACGCATCACGCCTTCCGCTGTCTCCGCCGGCGAGATGCTCATGGGGTCCTCGATGACATCCCGCAAAAACGTGTCGGTCCGGTCGCTAATGGGGCTATCGAGGGAGCACGTGGTGCGGATCAACTGCTTCAGGTTGACGACGTCTTCTTCCGTGATCTTCATCCGCGTGGCGAGCTCTTCGGCTCGTGGCTCCCGCCCGAGCTCCTGCCCGAGCTGCTCGACGTTCGACATGAACCGGTTCAGGCGCTCGACGACGTGGACGGGCAAGCGAATCAGTTTCCCCTGATTGATGATGGCCCGTTCGATGAATTGCCGGATCCACCATGAGGCGTACGTGCTGAACCGGAAGCCCCGCTTATAGTTAAACTTTTCCACGGCCTTGATCAACCCAAGATTGCCCTCCTCGACAATGTCCGAGAAGGGGAACCCCCGGTTCATGTACCGTTTGCCGATGCTGATGACCAGTCGCAGATTGGCCTCGATCATGCGGTCGCGGGCAAGCGCATCGCCCCCGACCACTCGCTTGCCCAGCTCTTGTTCCTGCTCGAAGGTCAGCAAAGAGGAGTTGCGGATCTCCCGGAGGTAGCTCTTGACCGTATCGAGACCTTCGGAGTGACTCTCCTTTCGGACATACTCCGATGCCCGCGTACGCCCCTTCGCGAATGCGGGCGCCTCCTCCGTCTCCTCGGCGACCTCCTCCGATTCTTCAGCGTCGTCGATCGGGTCCAAATCCTCGCTTTTGCGCCGTGCTTTTTTCTTCACCTGTTGTAATGTCTCCGTGCATGCGCGCAACGACGCGCATGGAAATACGCGAGCACAATGTTCCTGCCGGTCTTGTTGGATGCGACGATCAGTACCAAACGCGAAAGTCCGTCTGGGCGCCGGTCGCCGCCTGCCATTGCACGTCGAGCCGATCCACGCTCGCGAGGGGAGGCCCAGCTCGGAGCGCGTCGAGGAACCCCTCGACCGCCCGACGCTCTCCCTCGACCTCGACTTCAACCCGGCCGTCGTCCAGGTTGCGGACTCCTCCACGAAGTCCGGCCCGGCAGGCCACGTCCCGGGCAAACGCGCGGTAGGCCACGCCCTGCACCCGACCGGCCACCAACACGCGGGCCCTTACGGCTGAATCGGCGCCCGCCATATCCACCAGAAGGGGCCCGGCGCCACCGTGTCGGCCCGCCCCGTGGCCCTCCCCTCGAAGCAAACGGGTCGCTGCCACCATTGCCCGTCCCTTCGACCTTCCAATAGGGCCATAAGCCCCCCTATGAGAGCATCAATTTCAAATTTCAGCAAAGGAAATGCTATCTCTGGAATGCAATTTTGAATCGCTGGTGCGCGCTCTACTGAGTCCATGTTTCAACCGACGCGAATGGGCTGCACGGGGGGTCTGCGCACGGCCTCGCGCACGCTCGTGTCTGTAGATGGGCCCCCTCATTCGGCCCGTCCTGACAGAGCCTGAGCCGTTCACAAGCACCGAAGGGTCTGACGCGGTCAAGTCGGCGGCAGAAATCTCCCCAACGCGCGAGATCGACGCACCGCGCAGGAATTTCGGCGTGGAGGCTTAGCGGAATTGGCG
>JBFISJ010000022.1:0-21173 GCA_041608595.1 Nitrospiraceae bacterium | reverse complement strand
TGCAAGATGTCAGCCAGCCTGCCTGCGATCGCCACAGATCGATGACGGCCACCTGTACAGCCGATTCCAATGGTCAGATAGCTGCGGCGCTCACGCTCGAAGAGCGGAAGGAGGAACAAAAGGATACGCTCAAGGTGCCCCATGAACTCGGCTGCATGGGGATCTTCGAAGATGTAGCTGCTGACTCGTGTATCGTCGCCCGTAAGCGGTCTCAGGTCAGCGACGAAGTGTGGATTGCGAAGGAAGCGGACGTCGAACAACAGATCGATATCATAGGGCACGCCGAACTTAAAGCCGAACGTCAGAATACTGATCTGGATCTGCGGTTCTTGGTCGGGCTTCAGATAATGACGGACGAGCAAGTCTTTCAGTTCGTGGACCGTCAACTCGGAGGTATCGATGATCCGATGCGCGTGCCGGCGTACGTCCAGCAGTCGCTCCCGCTCGAAACGAACCCCTTCGAGGACTGGCTGCTGGGGCAGCACCGGATGCGGCCGGCGAGATTCAGAAAATCGTCGCACGAGCACCTCCTCTCGGGCCTCCAGGAAGATCAGCTCGACGTCGCATCCCAGACTACGCACGCCGTCCAGGTTCGTGAGCAAATCGGCAAAGAATTTTCGCTCGCGGAGATCGATGCCGAGCGCGACCTTGTTGATATCACCCCCCCGCTGATGACAGAGCTCCACCAAAACGGGCATGAGCGCGGGCGGAAGATTATCCACACAGAAATACCCCCCATCCTCGAAACAATTCAGGACGAGCGATTTTCCGGCTCCGGACAATCCGGTGATGACGACAACATTCAGTGAGCTCATAACGGGTGTGCCCCCGGCCACAGCCGTCCCCGACTGATTCGGACAGCCTGCTCTCGCACGCGGGGCGCGTGGCTGGATGGCTGCACTATCATCCTGGTGGTTGCGATCGACGTGGCTGGCGATACGGGCGGCAAGGTCAGAAGAAGCGCCGGCGCTGGCTGGCGGATGGAATGTTCTCTTCGGAGCGGTACTTGGCCACCGTCCGTCGGGCGATCAAAATCTGATGACTCTTCAGCCTAGCCGCAATCTCCTCGTCCTTGAGCGGATTCCGCGCATCCTCTTCGGCCACCATGTTCTTGATCATCTCCTTGACCGTCACCGAGGAGAGCATCTCCGCCGTGTGATCCGACCGCTGGATCCCGGTATTGAAAAAGAATTTCAGCTCGAACATGCCTTGGGGGCAGTAGAGATATTTGTTGGCCGTGACCCGGCTGATGGTGGATTCGTGCATGCCGATGTCCTCGGCCACCTGCTTGAGCACCAGTGGTTTGAGGTAGTGAACCCCTTTGTCGAAAAACTGCTCCTGGAACTTCACGATACTCGTCACGACCTTCACGATGGTCTTGTTGCGCTGTTCGATGCTCTTGATGACCCACTGAGCGGCCCGCAACTTTTCATCCAGATAGTCCTTGGTTTCCTGCGATCCCCCCTTATCGCTTGCCATCATCTGCTTGTAGTACGGGGTGATCCGCATGCGCGGGAGCCCGTCGTCGTTCAACATAACGACCCACTCACCCTCATCCTTGGCCACGTAGACGTCCGGGATGATCGCGTGATTCATCTGCGAGTAGAACGGCCGGCCGGGCTTGGGCTCGAGTTGCTCGATCACATGCGCCGCCCGGAACACGTCGTCCACCTCGACGTTGCAGGTCTTGGCGATCTTCTGGTACTGCTTTTTCTCCAGGTCCTTCAGGTGGTTCAGCACGATGGCTTCCACCAGCGACCCTCGCAGTGAATAGGCTTTGCTTCTGGATCGACCGATGGGATCCCCATCCAGGTACCCGAGCTGGATCAGCAGGCATTCGGTCAGGTCGCGTGCTCCCACGCCCGGCGGATCGAGCGTTTGCACGTGGCGAAGGAGGGGTCGGGCCTCGTCGACGGTGACGCCGGCATCGGCGGCGATCTCCTCGACGGACGCCTGCAAGTAGCCATCATCGTCCAGGTTCCCGATGATAATCCGGGCAATGTGCTTCTCATGGTCACTCAGGGCGGAGAGACCCAGTTGCCAGACGAGGTAGTCTTCCAGACTGGTGGGCTTCGCGACCGTCTGCTCGTAAGAGGGGAACTCGTCCTGGTTGCCCGACGGATATTCGACATCCGCTCTGCGGTCCGGCTCACCGTAATCGTCCCAGTTGAGGGCCGACATTTCCTCCTGGTTTTCCTGGTTTTCCTTCTCCTCCTCAGAGGGCTCAGCCGCTTCCTCCTTTTTCGGCTCTGATTCGTATTCATCAGCGGCAGCCTCCTCCGCTTCCTCGGCTTCCAGCTGTACTTCGTCGAGCAAGGGATTTTCGTCCAGGTGCTGCCGGAGGGTTTGTTGCAGCTCGAGGCGGGACAGTTGCAGCAGCTTGATCGCCTGCTGCAGCTGCGGCGTCATAATCAGCTTCTGACTGAGGCGGAGGTCCAGCCGAAGTTTCATATCAGAGGCCGCTCACAGTCGGAAACGCTCGCCCAAATAGACCGCCCGCGCGGTAGAGCTCTGGACGATGGTTTTGGGGGATCCCGACTCCAGGATCTGGCCCTCGTTGATGATGTATGCGCGATCGGTGATGGACAGCGTTTCCTGGACGTTATGATCGGTGATCAAGAGTCCAATGCCTTTGTTCTTCAAGCGCACAATAATGTGCTGAATATCACCGACGGCGATCGGATCAATGCCGGCGAAGGGCTCGTCCAACAGCAGGAAACGCGGACGGGTCGTGAGCGCCCGTGTGATCTCGAGGCGGCGCCGCTCTCCTCCTGACAGCGAGTAAGCCCGCGATCGTCGCAGCGCCGTCAGGTCGAGCTCCTTCAGCAGGGCCTCGAGTCGATCGGCGCGCTCCTCGGAGGCCAGGCCCATCATCTCCAATATGGCCATGATGTTCTCTTCGACCGTCAGCCGCCGAAAGACGGAGGATTCTTGGGGCAGGTAGCCGATGCCCTTTCGGGCCCGCTTGTACATCGGCAATTCCGTGATGGCTTCACCGCACAGCACGATCTCACCCGCATCGGGCTGACACAGCCCCACCACCATGTCGAAGGTCGTCGTTTTGCCGGCACCGTTTGGACCGAGCAATCCGACCACCTCTCCCGCTTTGACCTCAATGCTGACCCCTTTGACGACCTCCCGACCACGGAAGCTCTTGACGAGGCCGGTTGCCTGGAGCCGGTCCGCGGAATCGTCGGTCATCGTCCACAGCGGGACCTGTTCTGATTCTAGCACCTGATCCGCCCACATTGGGTTAGAGAAGCCGCTCCCGCCGGCCTACTCAAGAATGACCGTGGAGCGACCGTCCACCACGGTCCGGTCCTGGTCCAGAAACATGATGATCCGATCGCCGGTCACCCGGTTGCCGCGCTCCCAGGCGACCGGATCCCCGGTGAGCACGATCTTCTGTTCCTTCTGGTAGAACACGGCTTTTCGGCAGGTGGCGGTTCCGGCTTTCTTTTCGATCTTGACGCGCCCGGTCGCTTCGATTTTGCTCACCGCCATCTGCGACACCTGTTCCTCGCCTTCCCCTGCCACACCGGCTGGAGCCGACCCAATCTTTTGCTGATCGCGCGGCTCATAGAACACCACCATGAGGTCTGATCGAACGACAAGATCGCCCTTGGTCAGGACGACCTTACCCTCGAAGACGGCGCGGCGGTCCTTGTTCTGCACCGTCATCCGTTCGGAGGTGACCGTCGTGGTCACGGGCTTGGTCGCCGACGGCTTGGCCGGGCCTTGCGCGCCCGCAAGTGCGGCCGCGAGCATCAGCCCGAGCCAGAGGCTCCACGCGATGCTATGGCGACAGTCGTACACGTACGTCCTGCTGCACCTGAAACTCTTCCGCGTCCAGTTTACCGACCAGACCGCGGCCGTCGACGACCATGCCGTTGCCGACTATGGTAACGGGACCCTGGGTGTGGAGCTCGCCGGTCGCCTCTGTCCATGCCAGTGTCTTGGTGAACACGGTATATCCTCCTTCGAGCTGAACCTCGAGGGGCTCGCTCGTGTTGGACAATTCAAAGTCCCGGGTCTCGGTATCGATCGTCCCCGTCTCCCCATGCAGGGTCAGCTCCGGCCCATTGGCGCCATAGAGGGTCACGTGGACCGTGTCCAGTTGTGCCGATCGCTCGGCCTCGAAGACCTCAGCACGCTCCGCACGCACCTCCCACTGGACGTTCCCATGCCGCGATTGTCGGAAGGTGACGTGCTTGATACCAGCGTCTCCCTCGGTGAGATCGGCTGCCGACAAGGGAGTGGGGGAAGACGTCGTGTCGGTACGTGTCAGGAGGACGTACACGAGGGAGGAGGAAAGGACGAGGACCAGACCCAGCAAGCCTCGACGGAGCCATCGTTGCCACATATCCTCGCCCCAATTCCGTGTTTCGAAAAGGAATTAAACGATTGGCACGATCCTAGCATAGGCAGGAGATCAAGTAAACCGGAGACGGGTATCAAGCCGGGCCGTTCGGCCCGGGCTTGTGACAACAAGAATTGACGGGGGTGCGAGGGGGGCGTGAGCGACGAACGCCTGTCCCGCAACACGAAGCTTCCACCGCAGGTGGGGCACCTTTGGGCTTCAGCTGCGGAGCCGCGTTGAGCGCTAGGCGGACGAGCCGGCTTTGGTCGTTTTCTCAGTCTCGGCGGGCTTGGCCTTGGCACCACCACGCCCGCCTTCCGTGACTACCAGCTCGATGGCCACAAGCTCTGCGGCGTCGCCAACTCGTCGTCTCGTGCGAATGATGCGCGTGTAGCCGCCCGGCCGATCACGGAAGCGCTGTGCCACGTCATCAAATACCTTGGACACGACCGTTTTGCTTCGAAGAAAGCCCAAAGCACGCCGCCGGTTGTGCAACCCGCCGCGCTTGCCGAGCGTAATCATGCGCTCGGTCAGCCCTCGGATTTCCTTGGCTTTGGCTTCCGTCGTTTCGATGCGCTCGTGATCCAGCAAGGAGGTGACCAGAGTCCGAAACAGCGCCCATCGGTGCTTGGAGTTGCGTCCGAGCTGTCTGCCTTTTTTTCTGTGACGCATGGTCGCCCCTTCGTCTCAGCTCTCGTTTTTGCCTTTGGAGACCGCCGCAGTGGTCAACGAATCCAACTTCATGCCGAGACCCAGCCCCATTTCGGCCAGAATTTCTTTGATCTCGTTGAGGCTCTTCTTGCCGAAATTCTTGGTCTTCAACATCTCCACTTCGGTCTTCTGGACCAGGTCGGCAATCGTCTTGATGTTTGCGTTCTTCAGACAGTTGGCCGCCCGGACCGACAGCTCCAGCTCGTTGACGCTGCGGAACAGATTCTTGTTGACCTCGCGCGCCTGATCATCCTGCAACGCTTCCAACGGCGCCTCCACCAGCTCTTCGGGGTGGATGAAAATGTCGAGGTGATCCCTCAGGATGCCAGCGGCGTCTGACAAAGCATCCCTCGGAGAGATGCTTCCGTCGGTCCAGATCTCCAGCGTCAGCTTGTCGTAGTCAGTCACGCGTCCGACGCGCGCATTTTCCACATGAAAGTTTACCCGACGGACCGGCGAGAAAATGGAGTCGACCGCGATGACCCCGATGGGCAGCCCTTCCTCCTTGTTCCGCTCCGCCGGCACGTACCCTCGTCCCGGCTTGACCAGCAGCTCCATATCCAGGCTGGCCTCCTTGTCCAGCGTGGCAATATGCAAGTCGGGCGTGAGAATCGCGACGTCCGCGTCGTGGGAGATATCGGACCCCTTGGCCTCCCCCGGACCCTTTCTCTTAAGATGCACCGTCTTCGGCTTGTCAGCATGGAGCTTCACACGCAACGATTTCACGTTGAGAATGATGCCCGTCACATCTTCCGTCACGCCGGGAATGGTCGAAAACTCGTGGAGCACCCCCTCGATCCTGACAGTGGTGACCGCCGCGCCCGGCAGGGACGACAGTAGCACACGTCGCAAGGAGTTGCCCAAGGTGGTGCCGAACCCTCGCTCGAAAGCCTCAGCGGTGAATTTACCGTAGGTCGGGGTGAGCGTCTCCTTATCGACCTCGACCCGAACCGGGATCTGAAAATCCTTCATCCCCTTTATCATGGATCCCCCTTTGCTCCGTGTCACGCTGTGGACGGCGTGGGCCCGACCGTGCCGCCCAACCGCCGGATACATGGCCCGTTGCGACTCACCGCGAATACAACTCGACCACCATCTGCTCGTTGACCGGAACAGCCGTATCGTCCTTGGTCGGCGCGCTTCGCACGATCCCCTTGAACTGTGCCGCATCCATCTCAAGCCAGGCCGGGACTCGCCCCTCGGCTGATTCGACCGCGGCTTGGATTGGAAGCAGCGTGCGGCTGCGCTCCCGCACCTCGACTACATCCCCCAGTTTCAAGGTTCGCGCTGGGCGATCCGTTTTTCTGCCATTCACGAGAACATGGCCGTGGGTCACCAGCTGCCGCGCCTGCTGGCGGGAGCTGGCAAGCCCCAGGCGGTACACCACATTGTCCAGACGACACTCCAGCAATCGCAGGAGATGCTCGCCCGTGACGCCGGGTTGCCGCTCTGCGCGACGGAAAATGCCCCGGAACTGCCGTTCTTGCACCCCATAGATCCGGCGGAGCTTTTGCTTCTCCCGCAACTGAACGCTGTACTCGGACGTCCGTTGCCGACCCTGTCCGTGCTGTCCCGGCGGGTAACTCCGGCGCTCGATCGCACACTTCTCCGTCATGCAACGGGTGCCCTTCAGGAAGAGCTTTTCTCCCTCCCGTCGGCACAACCGGCACACAGGTCCTCGATACTTCGACACAATCGCCTCCTCGTTAGAACGTAATTGGGTAACCCGGTAATTGGGTAACGGGGAAACACATCCCTGAAGCCAGTCGGCGTCCCGGAATTACCGACTTACCCACTTACCCCCCTCACACGCGCCGGCGCTTGGGCGGCCGGCATCCGTTATGCGGAATGGGCGTCACATCCCGAATCAGATTGATGCGCAGGCCGGCGCTCTGCAATGCGCGGATCGCCGACTCACGCCCGGCTCCGGGCCCGCTGACGTGGACGTCCACCTGGCGCATCCCTTGTTCGATCGCTTTCCGAGCCGCCATCTCCCCGGCACGCTGCGCGGCGAACGGCGTGCTCTTTCGCGAACCTTTAAAGCCCTGATTGCCGGCGCTCGCCCACACGACGGAATTCCCGCTGGTATCCGTAATGGTCACGATCGTGTTGTTGAAGGTGGCTTGAATGTGCGCCACCCCGTTCGGGACGTTGCGCCGTTCCTTCTTTTTCCCCTTCTTCACACTCATGATGCCTCTTCACTTTTTCATGATGGGATGCATTATCTGGGTTTGGCGGCCGGCTCGGTCTTCCTGGCCTTTCCGATCGCCACACGTTTTCCCTTCCTCGTACGCGCATTGGTCTTGGTTCGCTGACCTCGAACCGGCAAGCCTTTGCGATGCCGCAGACCACGATAGGCTCCCGTGTCGATGAGGCGTTTGATGCTCATCGAGACTTCCTTGCGCAGATCCCCCTCGACCTTGTGCTCCCGATCGATGACTTCCCTGAGCTTGACGATGGCGTCCTCGGTCAAGTCTTTCACGCGAACGCTTCCATCGACTCCCGCCTTCTTCAAGATGTCGAAGGCCATGGCGTGGCCGATGCCGAAGATATAGGTCAGCCCCACGTCCACGCGCTTTTCCCGAGGTAGATCGACGCCTGCTATTCTAGCCATCTCTCCTCCATCCGAATCGTAATTGGGTAATCAGGTAACCGGGTAATTGCGCAAATCGTGTTCTTCCCATTTACCTAGTTCCCGATTTACCCAATGACCGGCCTCTAGCCTTGCCGTTGCTTGTGCCGGGGGTTGTCACAAATCACCCGGACCACGCCACGCCGCCGAATGACTTTGCATTTCGAGCAAATTGGCTTCACCGACGATTTCACTTTCATATGCGCTCCAAAGCGGACAACTTCATCCGGTTCTTTCCTTTTTAAGTTTCCCTTTTACTTGAACCGATAAGTGATCCGTCCCCTGGTCAAATCATAGGGTGACAGCTCGACCGTGACCTTGTCCCCCGGAAGAATCCGGATGAAGTGCATGCGCATCTTGCCTGAGATATGGGCGAGAATCTTGTGCCCATTGTCGAGCTGGACACGAAACATGGCATTCGGGAGAGTTTCCATCACGGTCCCCTGAACTTCGATCACGTCTTCTTTCGGCATCCGATCGGTCTCGCTAGTTCTGGTGCAGGCGTTCGAACGCCGGCTCCCGCGCCGTCAAAATTCGCGGCCCCGCTGCTTCGATCGCGATCGTGTGCTCGAAATGAGCGGACAAGCTGCCGTCCTTCGTGACCGCCGTCCAGCGATCATCGAGTATCTTCACGGCGGCGCTGCCCATGTTGATCATCGGCTCGATGGCCAGCACCATCCCGACCTGCAGCCTCGGCCCCTGGCCCGGCCGGCCGTAGTTCGGCACCTGCGGCTCCTCGTGGAGCTGGCGACCAATGCCGTGCCCCACGAATTCCGTGACCACGGAGAACCCCGCACTCTCCGCGTGCCGCTGCACCGCGTGCGAAATGTCCGACAAGCGGTTGCCAACGGTGGCCTTTTCGATTCCCTTGTACAGCGACTCCTGTGTCACCCGCAAAAGCTCCGCGACCTTCGGATCCACTTCGCCGACCGCGATCGTCACCGCCGAGTCTCCGTAGAACCCCTCGATGATCGCCCCGAGGTCCATCCCCACGATATCGCCCTCCTTGAGGGTTCGTTTGGACGGGATGCCATGCACGACCTCCTCGTTCACGGAAACACAGAGGGTCTTCGGATAGCTGCGGTATCCTTTGAACGCCGGAATGCCGCCCCCGTCACGAATGGACTGCTCCGCGAGGTGATCCAGGTCATCAGTCGAGACGCCGGGGCGTACCTCGCGGATGAGCGCCTGGAGGGTCTCCGCGACGAGCCGGGCGGCGCGTTCCATGACCTTGATTTCCTCAGCTGTCTTGAGAATGATCATGCGAGTCCACGCGACGACAACAATGCCATGATCCGTCCGTGAACATCCTCGACCGCACCGAGCCCATCGATGTCGGCAAGCACGTCTTTGTCGCGATAGTATGAAATCAACGGCGCGGTCTGCTGCTCATACACCGACAGTCGCGCCTCCACGGTTTCCTTGGTGTCGTCACTACGCTGCACGAGCTCACCGCGGCAGCGGTCGCATCGGCCTGCCTCTTTGGGCGGGGCGAATTCCAGGTGATACACCGCCTGGCACTTCGGACAGCTGCGTCGGCCGGTCAGTCGCCGGACGACTTCGTCGCGGGGCACCGCGACGTTGATCACGACGTCGAGCTTGCTCCCCTGGCCGCTCAGGATCTGCTCCAGTTGTTCGGCCTGTGGCACCGTTCTCGGAAACCCGTCCAGGAGAAATCCACGCGCACAAGAG
The DNA here is from genome assembly GCA_041608595.1 of Nitrospiraceae bacterium. Classification (GTDB taxonomy): domain Bacteria; phylum Nitrospirota; class Nitrospiria; order Nitrospirales; family Nitrospiraceae; genus JBFGRM01. The sequence goes on along the minus strand of JBFISJ010000022.1, from coordinate 11,778 downwards.
GGCTCGGCCAGCTTCTCCCTCACGATTCCGATCACGACCTCGTCCGGCACGAGCTTGCCTTGATCCATGCAGGCCTTGGCTTGCAGGCCGAGCGCGGTCTGGTTGCGCACCGCCTCGCGCAGAATATCCCCGGTCGAGATCTTGGGTCTGCGGAGCTTAACCGCGATCAGCTCGGCTTGCGTACCCTTGCCGACGCCAGGAGCCCCCAGGAACACGACCCGCATGGCTCGTCACCGTCTGCCGGGCATCCCGGTCTTCCCGAGGAATCCGCCGTAGTCACGCATGAGCATGTGCGACTCGATTTGCTGGGCCGTGTCCAACCCGACCCCGATGACGATCAAGAGGGAGGTACCGCCAAAATAAAACGGCACGCCCAACTTATAGATCAAGATCTCGGGTATCACGCAGACAATCGCCAGATAAATGGATCCGGCGAAGGTCACCCTCGTCAGGACTCTGTAAATGTAATCCGACGTGCGCTGGCCAGGCCGGATACCCGGGATGAACCCTCCGTACTTTTTCAAGTTGTCCGCCATATCGACCGGGTTCAGGATCACCGCGGTGTAAAAGAAACAAAAGAAAATGATCAACCCGACGTACATCAGGGTGTACAGGACCGATCCCGGCGCCAATTGATCTCCGATGGCCTGGACCCAGGGCACCTGGATGAAGCCCGCGATGGTCGCGGGAAAGGCGATTAGGGACGAGGCGAAAATCGGGGGGATGACCCCGGCCGTGTTGATCTTCAGCGGGATGTGCGTGCTCTGCCCGCCGTAGACGCGCCGCCCGATCACCCGTTTTGCGTACTGAACCGGGATCTTCCGTCGCCCCGTTTCCAGGAACACGATGGCAGCCACCACCACGAGCATCGTGACCGTCAGCAGCACGAGGAAAATCAAGCTTAACTGGCCGACTTTGTACAGCTCCCAGGTCTGTACCACGGCGCTCGGCAGTCTCGCCACGATGCCCGCGAAGATGATCAGCGAGATGCCGTTGCCGACGCCGCGCTCGGTGATCTGCTCTCCCAACCACATCAAAAAGGCGGTTCCCGCGGTCAGGGTGATCACCGTCATCATGCGAAAGGGCCAGCCGGGGTTCAGCACGAACGCCCCCTGGTTCATCTGCTCAACGCCGATCGCAATGCCGAATCCCTGCACCAGCGCGATGCCGATCGTGCCGAACCGCGTGTATTTGATGATCTGCTTCCGACCCCGCTCTCCCTCCTTGGCTAACTTAGATAGATGCGGAATGACGACCGTCAGGAGCTGCAGAATGATCGATGCGCTGATGTACGGCATGATGCCGAGCGCAAAGATCGTCAGCCGCGACAGGGCACCGCCGGAAAAAATATCCAGGAAGCCTAGGAGAGCCCCCCCCTGCTCCTGAAGAAACTTGAATAATTCCTCGTTGTTGATACCCGGCGTGGGAACGTAGGCGCCGACCCTGGCGACGACCAGCATCCCCAGCGTGAACAGCACGCGCTTGCGAAGCTCGGGGATCTTGAAGATGTTCTGAAAGCTCGTGAAAAGTCGCTCAAGCACCGCCGATTACCTCAGCCCGCCCACCAGCGGCCTGGATTTTCTCCGCGGCCGACTTGCTGAATTTATGGGCCTGAATGACCATCGGCTTCCCGACCTCCCCTTGGCCGAGTATTTTGACACGTTGTGACCGTTTCTTGAGGAGCCCCGCCTCGGCCATAACCTCCGGCGTCACGCGCTCGACTGATCCGAGACCCGCGAGCGCCTTGAGATTGACGACGGCATACTCGACCCGGAACGGATTCATGAATCCGTGCTTCGGCACACGGCGTATCAAGGGCATCTGGCCGCCTTCGAACCCGGGACTCTTCGTGCCTCCAGCTCGAGCCAGGCTGCCCTTGTGCCCCTTCGTGGCGGTCTTGCCGTGCCCTGATCCGGGCCCCCTCCCGATACGCTTGGGACGTTTCTTGGCGCCCCTCGCCGGGGCCAGTTCGTGCAGCTTCATGTCTTGATCACTTCCAGCAGGTAGCCGACCTTGTCGATCAGCCCTCTGACCTGCGGCGTATCCGGATGCGTGGCCGTCTGGTGAAGCTTCCGCAGGCCCAATCCGCGCACCGCCGCGCGATGACGCTCCGGGGTGCCGATGGGGCTCCGCCTCAGTCTCACCGTGACCGTGCCTGCTCCGGCGCGTTTGGTGGCCATCATGGGTTACCCTACCTTCTCCAAATCGCGGTCGGCGGAGCCGCGACGAGTGCGGGCCACCTCTTCGGGGTCCCGAAGCTGGGTCAAGCCGTCCAAGGTCGCCCGAACCGTATTAAACGGATTTCCGCGCCCCAGCGTCTTGGCAATGATATGACTGGCCCCAGCCAACTCGACGACCGCCCGTACTGCCCCGCCGGCGATGATGCCCGAGCCGCTCGGCCCCGGCTTCAGCAGCACATGCTCCCCGCCGAAGAATCCGTGCACTTCATGGGGAATCGTTCCGTCGCGGAGCGGGACATGGACGAGGCTTTTCTTGGCCTGCTCCACGGCTTTGGAGATGGCCATCGGCACCTCGGCGGCCTTGCCTTTCCCCATGCCTACATATCCCTGGCCGTCCCCGACCACCACGAGGGCGCAGAAATTGAACCGCTTGCCGCCCTTCACGACCTTGGCAACCCGGTTGATGAAGACCACCTTGTCCTTGAGACTCAGCTCATCCGCGTTAATACGCACGAGTTCTGCTCCCTCCTCGATCGGCTGGGCACCGCCGTCAAAACTGTAATCCCGCTTCGCGGGAGGCCTCTGCCAGCGCCTTGATTCTGCCGTGATACACCCGACCGCCGCGGTCGAACACGACCCTGCCGACACCGGCGGACTTCGCGCGTTCCGCGAGGAGCTTGCCCACGGCCTTGGCGCCCTGGATCGTTCCCGTTGTGTTCAACGAGGTGCGCAGGCCGGCATCCAAGGTCGACGCGGAGACAAGGGTGTGACCCTTGCTGTCATCCACGATCTGCGCGTATATGTGGGCGCTGCTGCGATACACGTTGAGGCGCGGCCGCTGGGCCGTCCCGAAGATACGCTGGCGCAGCCTGGCGTGCCGACGCTTACGACTTCTCAGCTTGGCGGCATTGCTCATTTCCTCACCTACTTTCCTGTCTTACCTTCCTTCTTCCGCAAACGCTCGCCGGCGTACCGGATTCCCTTATGCTTGTACACATCCGGCGCCTTGAGACCGCGGATGTGCGCTGCGACCTGCCCGACTTTTCGCTTGTCGATGCCCCGAACGGTGACGATCGTTTGCTTGTCGACCTTGGCCTCGATGCCGTCGGGCAGCTGGAATTGCACCGGATGTGTAAAGCCGACCGTCAGGCTCAACGTCTTGCCCTGCACCTGCCCTTTGTAGCCCACCCCCTGAATCTCGAGCGTGCGCTCGTACCCTTTCGTCACCCCTTGAATAAGATTGCTGAGTTCCGCGCGCACCATCCCATGCAAGGCCCGGACTTTCTGCTCGTCGTTCTCCCGCGCGACCTGCACCTGCCCCTCGGTCACCGCCACTCGGATTCCTTCGGCGACGCTCCATTGGAGCGTTCCGAGCGGTCCTTTCACGGACACCTGTGAGTCCGCGACCTTCACCTCGACGCCTGAGGGGATGGGAATGGGTTTTAGTCCTACACGAGACATGGCATATCCAGTTGAGTCAGTTGCGTCAGTTAGGTCGGTTGAGTCAGTTTAATCAGTTGGGTCAGTTGGGTCGGTTGGCTGACTCGTTCCGTGAACTGACCAAACAGACCTAACTGACTCGACTGACCCAACTTTTTTTACCATACCTGACAGAGCACCTCGCCACCCGTTTCGGCGGCGCGACATTGCCGATCGGTCATGAGGCCTTTGGACGTCGACAGAATCGAGATCCCCATCCCGCCCCTGACGCGGCCGATGTCCCGCTTACCCACGTAGACGCGCAGCCCCGGCCGACTGACGCGTTTCATCCCCGTGATCATCGGTTCCCCTTCGGTGATATAGCGGAGCCGAATTTGAAAATGGGGATGCCCCTCGATCGTCTCCGCCTCATAGGAGGTGATAAACCCTTCCTCCTTGAGGACCCGCAGCATCTCGCCCTTGAGCTTGGAGGCCGGAACCACGAGCGTCTCATGGCCCCGCTGGGCTGCATTTTGGATCCGGACCAATAGGTCCGCGATCGGATCAGTCATCATCGCGTACTGCTCCTCCCCTCATTCACGCCCGTGTTGCCCGACCCTTCTGCTACCAACTAGCCTTTCGCACGCCGGGAATCTCGCCGCGCAGGCTCAGCAGGCGAAAGCAAATGCGGCACATCCGAAATCGACGGAGAAACCCCCGAACACGACCGCAAACGGGACAGCGGTTGTAAGCTCGGACCTTGAATTTCGGCGTCGCCGCCGCCTTCAACCGCAATGCTAGTCTAGACACTGATCGTCCTCACGGTTAAGTATGGATCGTTTGTTCTGCTATGCACGAAACGGCATGCCAAGATGCCTTAGCAACGCCTTGCCCTCTTCATTGGTCCCGGCACTGGTCACGATGGTGATGTCCATCCCGTGGATCGACGCCACGCCGTCATACTTAATCTCGGGGAACACGAGCTGCTCTTTGAGCCCCAGCGTATAGTTACCCCGCCCGTCGAACGCCTTCGGCGACACGCCGCGGAAATCACGGATGCGCGGCAGTGCCACGCTGACCAGACGATCGAAAAATTCATACATGCGATCGCTTCGCAAGGTCACCTTGGTTCCGATCGGCATGCCCTGGCGGAGCTTGAATCCTGCGATGGCCTTCTTGGCCCGGGTGATGATCGCCTTTTGTCCGGTCAGCACACCAAGCTCGCTCGCCGCGCTCTCGAGCAGCTTGACGTTTTGAATGGCCTGGCCCATGCCGACGTTGAGCACGATGCGCTCGAGCCTGGGGACCTGCATGGGGTTTTTGTACCCGAACTCTTTCATCAGGGCCGGCACCACCTTCCCGCGGTAGGTGTCCTTCATCCGCGGCGGCACGCGAGGGCCGGCCGCTACCTCGGCGGGCTGCTTGTGCGACTCTTTTGCCGCAGCCGCCACCTCCTTGGCCGGGGCCTTTTTCCCCGACGCCTTTTTTTCCTTCTCGCCGCCTTTGGGGGCGGCGCCCTTTTTCCCCTTGTCCATATCGCTGAGCCCTTGCGCTAATCGATCGTTTGCTGGGTCTTTCGGCAGATCCGTACACGCCGGCCGCCGTCGAGAAGCTTGAACCCGAGTCGAACAGGCTTGTCGGCGTTCGAGTTGTAATACATAACGTTAGAGATGGCCACGGGCCCCTCTCGCTCGATGATGCCCCCCTGCCGTGCCTTCTGGTTAGGCTTGGTATGTCGCTTGATAATGTTCAATTTCTCCACGGTGACCTTGCCGCCGACCGGATCGATCGACAGGACCTTGCCCGTCTTGCCACGCTCCTTGCCCGTGATCACCATGACGGTGTCACCCTTCTTGATTTTCGGCTTCCAACCCGCCTTCGCCATGGCTCGTGCTCCTTGACTCGCTACAGAACTTCCGGGGCAAGGGAAATGATTTTCATGAATTTTTTGCGGCGCAATTCACGGGCGACCGGCCCGAAAATGCGTGTGCCGATCGGCTCCCCCTGCGCATTAATGAGGACGCAGGCGTTTCGGTCGAACTTAATGTACGATCCGTCCTCTCGCCGCACCTCCTTGGTCGTGCGCACGATCACAGCCTTGCTCACGTCGCCCTTCTTGACGGACGCCTGTGGGATCGCTTCCTTCACCGCGACGACGACCACGTCGCCGAGGGAGCCGTAGCGGCGCTTGGTCCCACCCAGCACGTGGAAGCACATCACCTGTTTGGCGCCGGAGTTGTCGGCGACATCGAGGTACGTATAGTTCTGAATCATGACGGATTCCTATTGCTCCAGCTCCCCTTGCTGCATGACCTTAACGACGCGCCAGCGCTTCTCCTTGCTCAACGGCCGAGTCTCCATGAGCTTGACACGGTCGCCGACCTTGCATTCGCCACGCTCGTCATGGGCCTTCAGCTTCGTGATTCGGCGCCGGATCTTTCTATACTTGGCGTGGGCCTCGAATCGCTCGACCGCCACCACCACGGTCTTCTGCATCTTGTTGCTGAGCACGCGTCCAAACCGGATCGGACGAACGTTCGCTGTCTCTACCATGCTTATGCGTTCCCCTCAGCCGGAGCCGATTGCGCGGCCGCCAGCCCGTTTTCACGCAGGATCGTCTTGATGCGCGCGATATCACGCCTGGTCTGCTTGATACGCATCACGTTTTCAATGCGTCCTGTGGCCTGCTGAAAGCGCAGATTGAACAGCTCCTGCTTGAGCTGCTGTGCCTTCTGCTGCAGCTCCTCGTTGGTCATATCTCTCAGCTCTTTGACGTCCATCGTGTTTCTACCCCTGGCAATTCTAGCGGGCGGCGGTTAAATCCCACCACGCACCACGAATTTGGTCGCGATCGGCAGCTTGTGGGAAGCCAAGCGCAGGGCTTCCTCGGCCACCTCGCGTGTCACGCCATCCATCTCATAAAGAATTCTTCCAGGCTTCACGACCGCCACCCAAAACTCGGGGCTGCCCTTACCCTTACCCATCCGCGTCTCGGCTGGCTTTTTCGTGACAGGCTTATCCGGAAAGATCCTCGTCCAGATTTGGCCGCCGCGTTTCACGTGACGCGTCAGCGCGATTCGCGCCGCCTCGATCTGACGACTGGTGATCCTCCCGGGCTCGAGAGCCTTGAGACCAAACTCGCCCAGGGTCACCTGCCCGCCGCGATACGCCTTGCCGTTCATGCGGCCTTTCTGCATCTTTCGGAATTTGACTTTCTTCGGCGCTAACACCTACGTCCTCCCGCCTTGGCTTCGTCCACAATCGTGCACTTCACCGGTCAAAACCGAGCTCCCGCCGGTCCGGCTTGGGCGGCAGAATCTCGCCTTTATAAATCCAGGTCTTGATGCCGATCTGCCCCATGGTGGTATGGGCCTCGGCGAAGCCGTAATCGATGTTCGCACGGAGCGTGTGAAGCGGCACGCGACCCTCCCGATACCATTCGGTTCGCGCGATCTCCGCGCCGCCCAGCCGACCGGCGCAGCAGATCCGAACGCCCTGCGCGCCAAGACGCAACGCCGCCGCGATACTGCGCTTCATGGCCCGGCGAAACGCGACCCGCTTTTCAAGCTGCATCGCGATATTCTCGCTCACCAGCTGGGCATCGAGCTCCGGCTTCTTGATCTCCTTCACGGTGATGTAGACCTGTCCCCCGTACTCCTTTTCGAGCGAGGCCTTGAGCTTGTCCACCTCGGCGCCCTTGCGGCCGATGATGATGCCGGGACGCGCCGTATGAATGATGACCCGGATTTGATCGCCGGAGCGCTCGATCTCGACCTTGGCCACACCGGCGTGGTAGAGCCGTCGCTTGACGGCGCTGCGGATCTTGATGTCCTGATGGAGCAGCCGGGTATAGTCCTTCTCGGCGTACCAGCGAGAGCTCCACGTGTAGTTGTATCCTAGTCGATACCCTGTCGGATGCGTCTTCTGTCCCATGCTGCGTGTTTACCCTTGCCTTCCTGCTCCAGCTCGAAGGTCGCCTCAGGTCTTGCGCGACTCTCCGGCGGCCGACACGACCACGGTAATATGGCTGGTCCGTTTGTGAATGGAGGCGGCCCGCCCCATCGCACGAGCTCTGAAGCGCTTCAGTGTCGGCCCGCCATCGACGAAGACCTTGGAGACACGCAACGACTCGGCGTCTCCGATTTCCTTCTGTTCCGCATTGGCCACGGCCGACCGGAGGAGCTTCTCCAGGACGTGTGCCGCGGCACGGGGCGTATGCTTGAGCATCGTCAGCGCGTGTGCCACCTGCTGTCCGCGGATAAGATCGACGACCGCCCGCGCCTTACGCGGCGCGACGCGCACGTATCGTAGGATTGCTCGTGCCTCAGGCATCGCGAAACTCCGTTTAGAGGGAAAAGGCTAACAGGCAAAAGGAGAAACTCTCCGACCCCGTTCTTGCCTTTTTATCTTTTTACTTTTGCCTTTCTCCCTACTTAAGAGCGACTGCTTTTTCCGTCCTCGCCGCTCCGTGTCCCTTGAAAAACCGCGTCGGGGCGAACTCTCCCAGCTTGTGCCCGACCATGTTCTCCGTCACATAGACAGGGATAAACTTCTTCCCGTTATGGACGGCGAAGGTATGCCCGATCATCTCCGGAATGATGGTCGATCGGCGCGACCAGGTCTTGATGAGCTTGCGATCCCTCACCTCATTCATCTTCTCGACTTTCTTGAGAAGATGATCGTCAACGAAGGGTCCTTTGCTGACCGACCTTGGCATCGAAACCTCCCGCCTGCCTATTTTGTCCGTCTTGAAATAATGAATTTCCCCGTCGTCTTGTTCTTTCTCGTCTTGTACCCTTTGGTCGGTTGTCCCCAGGGAGAGACGGGGTGCGGGTTGCCCTGACCGGACTTGCCTTCTCCGCCGCCGTGCGGATGATCCACCGGGTTCATCACCACTCCGCGCACGTGCGGACGCCGTCCCTTCCACCGCGTCCGTCCCGCTTTTCCGACCGCGATGTTCTCGTGGTCGAGGTTGCCGACCTGTCCGACCGTCGCCATGCACGTTCCGAGCACGCGGCGCATCTCCCCAGATTTGAGACGCACCTGCACGAATACGCCTTCCCGCCCCATGACCTGACCCGAGGCCCCGGCGCTGCGAAGCAGTTGGCCGCCTTTGCCGGGCTTCAACTCGATGTTGTGGATGATGGTGCCCAGGGGAATGTTGAGCAACGGCAGGGCGTTCCCCGGCCGAATATCCACGTCCGGCCCGGACTGAACCGTGTCACGAAGCGCAAGCCCGTCCGGCACCAGGATATACCGCTTTTCGCCATCGGCATAGTGGAGCAAGGCGATCCTGGCCGACCGGTTGGGGTCATACTCAATCGCCGCCACTTTCGCGGGGATGCCGTGCTTGTTTCTCTTGAAGTCAATTTTCCGATACAGCCGCCGGTGGCCGGCCCCGCGAAACCGCGATGTCACCCGCCCGAGGTTGTTCCGTCCGCCCGAGGCAGGGTGAAATTCCGTGAGGCTCTTTTCGGGTCGCTTTTTCGCCAGGCGCTCGTTGGTCAGCACCGTCATGCCCCGTCGCCCGGGAGACGTCGGTTTGTAGTTTTGAATCGCCATCGTCGTTCCTTACGTTTCGTGCCGCGCCGCAGCCCGCGGTCCTCGCGCGGCACTCATCGTTTCGTCCACTTCGCGTCCTGCTTAAACGCTTTCGTACAGCTCGAGTTTCTCGCCTTCCTTCAACGTCACGATCGCTTTCTTCCAGCTTGGTCGCCGTCCGACGAATCGCCCGAGCCGCTTCGTCTTCCCGAGGACATTGATGATGTTCACACGTTCGACTCTCACCTTGAGCGCACTCTCCACGGCCCGCTTCACCTCGACGCGGTTCGCATCACTCCGCACCACGAAGCCGACCTTGTTGGCCGACTCGCGGAGCGACGTGATCTTTTCCGTCAGGAGGGGGCGAATCAGGATGTCGTACGGATCTCGCTTCACGACCAGACCTCTTGCACCAGCGCCACCTCGCGCTCAGGAATGAGAATCGTCCGGGCGCGCACAACGTCGTACACCGTGAGCTCCTGTGGCCGCACGATCGTCACAGCCGGAAGGTTGCGGGCGGCCGACTCAACGTCGCCCCGGTTGTCCCCCAGAACCAGCAGAACCTTGTCCTGCAGGCCGAGCCGTGCCAGCGCTTTCGCCAACAGCCGCGTCTTCGGCTGCTCCAGTCGAAAATCCGACACGACGAGGAGCTCCCCCGCGGCCAGCTTGCCCGACAGCGCGCTCTGCAATGCCGCCCGGTATTTCTTCTTGGGCATTGAAAAGCCGTACCGTCGCGGCTTCGGACCGAAGACAATCCCGCCGTGGCGCCAGAGCGGAGAGCGGACCGATCCCGAGCGGGCTCGTCCCGTATGCTTCTGCTTCCAGGGCTTCTTCCCGGCGCCGCTGACCTCGCCTCGTTGCTTGGTCGAGGCGGTTCCCTGGCGGGCCGACGCCAACTGCATCACGACCGCCTCATGGACCAGCGGTGGATTGGGCTTGGCCCCGAAGATCTCGTTCTTCAGCTCGACCGCACCCACCTTCTTCTTTTGCGCATCGAGGACGTCGATGGTCGGCATGCCTCAACCCTTCTTCGACTTATGCACCGCAACCAGACCGGTGTTGCTGCCCGGGATGGCGCCGCTGATGAACAGCAAATTCTGATCGGGGCGGGACTCGAGCACGCGCAGCCGCTGGACCGTCACCCGCTCGGACCCCATGTGCCCGGGCAGAGCTTTGTTCTTCCAGACGCGCGAGGGAAAGGAGCTTTGGCCAATCGAGCCGGGGGCACGGTGAAACATCGACCCGTGACTCGCCGGCCCGCCCCCGTAGTGGTGGCGCTTGATGACACCCTGAAATCCCTTGCCCTTGGACACGCCCTCCACATCGACCCAGTCGCCTTTCTTGAACAGGTCGGCCTTGATCACCTGTCCGACCTCCACCTCTCCGAGCTTTCTGAACTCGCGCAGCCAGCGGCTCGCGGGCACCTGGCCTTTCTTCAGGTGACCGGACTCCGGCTTGTTAAGCTTACGCTCGGCCAAATCGCCGAAGGCGAGCTGGACCGCCTCGTATCCATCCCGCTCCTTCGTCTTGACTTGCGCCACCCGGCAGGGCCCCGCCTCGACGACCGTCACGCCAACCAGCCGTCCGTCGTCGTCATACATCTGGGTCATACCCAGCTTTTTCCCGAGAAGCCCCGATGTCATCGCGGGAGTGGCTTCCTTCTTCTCAGCCATTAGAGCTTAATCTCCACATCGACACCCGCCGCCAGATTCAGCTTCATGAGGGCGTCCATGGTTTCCGGCGTCGGCTCGAGGATGTCGAGGAGACGCTTGTGCGTGCGCACTTCGAACTGCTCGCGAGACTTCTTGTCGGCGTGCGTGGCACGCTGTACCGTGAACCGCTCGATGCGCGTCGGTAGGGGAATCGGCCCGGCGATTTTCGCCCCGCTCCGCCGCACCGTCTCGACGATTTCCTCGACCGACTGGTCCAGGATCCGATAATCAAATCCCTTCAGCCGAACTCTGATGCGCTGGTCAACTCTCACTTCTTTATCCCCTTACGCCTTACGCGGCTCGGCTGAGCTCGCCGAAGGCCTGACGCCTCACGTCTTTATGCAATAATTTCCGTCACGACGCCCGAGCCCACCGTTTTGCCGCCTTCCCGCACCGCAAACCGCAGCCCCGCGTCCATCGCAATCGGCGAAATCAGCTCGCCCGAGAGCGTCACGTTGTCCCCCGGCATCACCATCTCCACCCCCGACGGCAGCGTCACCACCCCCGTCACGTCCGTCGTCCGGAAGTAGAACTGCGGCCGGTACCCGTTGAAAAACGGCGTGTGCCGCCCGCCCTCCTCCTTCGTCAATACGTACACCTCCGCCTTGAACTTCGTGTGCGGCGTGATCGTCTTCGGCTTCGCCAACACCATGCCGCGCTCGACTTCCTCTTTCTTCGTCCCCCGCAGCAACACCCCAATGTTGTCGCCCGCCTGCCCCTCGTCCAGCACCTTGCGGAACATCTCCACCCCCGTCACCACCGTGCTGAACGTCGGCTTGAATCCCACAATCTCGATCTCGTCGCCCACCTTCACGATCCCGCGCTCGCACCGCCCCGTCACCACCGTCCCGCGCCCGCTGATCGTGAACACATCCTCAATCGGCATCAAAAACGGCTTGTCGATCGCCCGCGTCGGCGTCGGAATA
>JBFISJ010000021.1:0-21250 GCA_041608595.1 Nitrospiraceae bacterium | reverse complement strand
TACGAGAACAACACCTGGTTCGAGGTCGGCAAGTACATCCCGACCGTCTTCTTCGCCTGGGATGGACACAACGGGGATGCAGGAAGGAAGATGGCCGTGTCGGCCTTCTACTACACCTTCTTAAAGCCGCCGATCCCGATGACGGTCTATCTCTATCCGACTCTGATCGCGATCGGGGTCGTGGGCCTCGAAGGCTGGGTCCTCGTCCGGAGAGCGAACAAGAGGAAGGGCAAGATGCCGGTCAGCTGATCAGCCGGGCTGATCCGCATGAGAAAGAAGGGGGGTGGGGATGACCCACCCCCTTTTTTTGTGCCATGCTGCCTGCAAGGATCGAGCTGGAGTGAACATGCAAGGTCATGGCCGTATGGCGGGCGTCACGGGACTGTTGCTCGCTGGTGGACGGTCCCGCCGGATGGGGCGGGACAAGCGGTTTCTCGAGCTCGAGGGCGCTACACTGTTCGCCCGGGCGCTGTCGGTGCTTGACGACCTCTTTCCCGAGGTGTTGGTCTCGGTCGCGGATGCGCTCCCGGAGGGTGCGGAGGTCGCGCATCGAGTCGTGACCGACCTGATCCCGAACTGCGCCGCGCTGGGGGGGCTCTACTCAGGCCTCTCACTCGCGACACACCCGCGGGTCTTCGTGGCCGCCTGCGATATGCCCTTGCTGAGCGCACCCGTCATCCGAGCGATGGTCGAACGAGACCCGCGCGCCGACGTCATCATGGCCCGCCTCCCGCAAGGCCTCCAGCCCATGCATGCGGTCTATTCCAAGCAATGCCTGCCCTATCTGGAGGCCATGGCGCGTGCAGGCAACCTTAAGATGCAAGAGATGGCACAGCAACAAGGGCTCGTGACCCGGATCGTACCCGAAGACGAGCTCCGCGAGATGGACCCACAAGCCCTCTCCTTCCTGAACATCAATACGCCCGCGGACCTGGAGTTCGCCCGCAAGCTGGTGGCGTCCCGCCCAGGCCGGGACAGCTGACATGGGCACGCTCCCCGTGCCGACCGTCTTCGTGTGGCATCCCGGGTCATTGGGGGACGTCCTGCTTGCGAGGCCGGCGATCCGAGCGCTCCGGGCGACCTATCCTCGCCATGCGCTCCTGCTCGCTGCCCAGGAGGAGATCGGCAGGTTGCTCCGCAATTGCGGTGAGATCGACGGGCTGTTCTCAATCGGGCATCCGGCCCTGGCGGATCTCTGTGCGGGCTCGCATCGGGTGCAGGGGGTCGTCGGTGACGCGCTCGGCCGCTGCGAGGTCGCCGTGTGCTGGCTGGCGGATCAGGACGGTCGCGTGCGCCAGGCCCTGGAGGCGCTCGGGATTCCGCGTGTCATCGTCGGATCGCCGCACGACACCGGGGTCCATGCCGTGCATCAGGCGGACCGGTTCCTGGAAGTGCTGACCCCACAGGAGGCGCGCTCCGCTTCATGGGAGCCCTTGCACCTGCCGGAGCCCGTGGTTACGGAGGGCAGGCGACGCCTCGGAGCGGTGCACAGGGCGCAGGGAGAGCCGTGCGCCGTGATCCATGCGGGAAGCGGAAGCCCTCACAAGTGCTGCGCGCCACCCCTGCTGGCCGAGCTGATCACGCGACTGCGAGATCGGAGGATTTCGCCCGTCCTCGTGGTCGGGCCTGCGGACGGCGACCTGTCGGCACGGCTGCAGGATCTCATGCCGGTTGCATTGCCTACCTTTCAGGGCTTGGACCTCGTCGGTGCGGCCGGGCTGCTCGCCGCCGCCGACCTGTACATCGGCCACGATTCGGGGCTCACCCACCTGGCGGCCGCCGTGGCCATGCCCACGGTCGCGTTGTTTGGACCGACCGCGGTGGCGCGCTGGGCGCCGCGGGGTCGCGCCGTTGCCATCCTGTCCGGCCCGCCGTGCCGCTGTGACGGATGGCTTCACATCCGGGCCTGTGAGGAGAAACCGTGCCTCTCGATTCCCGTCGAGTCCGTGCTCGCGACCTGCCAGCGTTTGTTGCAGCGCCGGCCGCAGGATCAGGGGGTCCGCGTCACGCGTCTGCCTTGAGCTAACGGCAGCGCTATGCTACAGTGCGCGGTTGAATTTTTCCTTATGGCGAGAAGAGTTAGGAGCGCCGACCGTGGCCCAAGACATCGTCCGCGAAACCGTGCTGGGAATTCTCCAGGCCGCGCTGCATCAAGCGCGAAGCAAGGGCCTGCTCAAGGCGGATCCCTTCCCGGCGCTCACGCTTGATCCGCCGAAGCGGCCGGAGTGGGGCGATCTGGCCACGACGGTCGCCATGGGCCTGGCCTCAGCCGAACGCCGGCCACCGCATGAGATCGCCGAGCTCATCGTTCGGAACATGCCGGACAAGGAGACGGTGTTTGAACGGGTCGAGGTCGCGCGCCCCGGCTATGTGAACATGACCGTGAGGCGCGAGCTGTGGCTCAAGGTCCTGCGCGAGGTGGAGGCACAGGGCGCGGCCTACGGACGATCAGAGGCGGCCACGGGGCGGCGGGTCTTGGTGGAGTATGTCAGCGCCAACCCGACGGGGCCCCTCCACGTCGGCCACGGACGAAACGCCGCCGTCGGCCAGGCGGTGGCTCGCCTGTTGAGCGCGGTCGGCGCCGAAGCGGTCAACGAGTACTACGTCAACGACGCCGGGCGACAGATGCAGCTCCTGGGCGACTCCGTTTGGGCGCACTATCAGCGGCTGCACGGGCGTGCCGTGGACTTCCCTGAGGACGGGTACCAGGGGGAGTACCTCAAGCAGGTGGCGACGCGTCTGGGTGAGGAGAGCGGGGCACGCCTGCTCGAGGCTCCGCCGGGAGAAGCCGTGCGACGGTGCAGAGAGTTCGCGTATCGCGAGCTTCTCGATGACATCAAGAGCGATCTCAAGGCTTTTCGTGTGGACATGGATGTCTGGTTCAGCGAGCGCTCGCTGATCAGCACCGGGTCCGTCGAGCAGGCCCTCGCGGACCTCCGCGAGCGCAAGCTGGTGTTCGAAGAAGACGACGCGCTGTGGTTTCGCTCGTCACAGTATGGAGACGAGAAAGATCGTGTCGTTCGGAAGCGCGACGGTGAGTACACCTACCTCGCCAGCGATATTGCCTATCACCGTGACAAGCTATCGCGCGGGTATGATCTGCTCGTCGACGTCTGGGGGGCCGACCATCACGGCTACATTCCCCGCATGCACGCGGTGGTGCAAGCGTTTGGTCATCCCAAGGAGCGGCTGCGGGTGGTCCTGGTACAGATGGTCAACCTGTTGCGAGGCGGCCGCAAGGTCGAGATGTCGAAGCGTTCGGGGGAGTTCGTTACCCTCCGGGAGGTCATAGGGGAAGTCGGCGCGGATGCTGCGAAGTTTTTCTTTCTCATGCGGCGGTCGGACACGCCGGTGGATTTCGACCTGGACCTGGCCAAGCAGCAATCGGCGGAAAACCCAGTGTATTACGTCCAGTATGCCCATGCGCGCGTGTCGAGCCTTTGCCGGCGTGCCGAGGAGCGCGGCATCACGGTTCCCGTCATCGCCGGGACCGACCTGACCCTGCTGGGCCAGCCGGATGAGTTGGCGCTCATCAAGAAGGTGTCCGCGTACCCCTCGGTGGTCCAGGGGAGCGGGGCGGCGCTGGAGCCGCACCGGATTACCTTTTATCTGCAGGAGCTGGCGGCACTCCTACACACCTACTACTACAAGCACCGGATCCTTCCGGTCGCCGATCCCGATGCCGCGCGAGACCAAGAATTTGCGAAGGAGGCCGAGGTTCCGTCGGCCCGCAGCTCCGAGGTCCTGACACCGGCCTTGACCGCGGCGCGACTGATCTTGATGCGGCAAATCCAGCAAGTCATTCGCAATGGCCTCGATCTGCTGGGCATCGGCGCCCCGGAGCGCATGTAGAATGGGCGTCGTCCCAAGGATGCCCCTGTGAAGTTTGTGGTCGAACAAACGGACTTGGCCGGTGCCGCACGCCTCGGCCGCCTGATCACCGCGCACGGTGGGGTCGACACGCCGGCGTTCATGCCCGTGGGCTCGGCGGGAACCGTCAAGGGAGTCGAGCCCGAGGATCTTCAAGCCCTTGGGTTCGGCATGATTCTCTGCAACGCGTATCATCTCTATCTCAGACCAGGGCATGAGCTCGTGGCGGAGCTGGGGGGACTCCACCGGTTCATGTCGTGGCCCGGTGCGGTGCTGACCGACAGCGGTGGGTTTCAGATTTTCAGCTTGGCGAAGATGTGCCGTGTGACCGACGACGGCGTGACCTTTCAATCCCATCTCGACGGCAGCACCCACCACATCACCCCTGAGCGAGCCGTGGAGATCCAAGAGGGCTTGGGGTCGGATTTGGCCATGGTGCTGGACCAATGCGTCGCGCTGCCTAGCTCGCGCGATGATGTCGAGGGGGCCTTGAGGCGGACGATGCTCTGGGCCCGTCGCTGCCTCGAGGCACGTCGCCGGTCCGACCAGGGACTGTTCGACATCGTCCAGGGCGGACAGCATGCGGACTTGCGGGCGCGCGCGGCTGGCGAATTGGTGCGCCTGGGGTTCGACGGCTATGCGGTCGGGGGCTTGTCCGTCGGCGAGGAGAAGGCGGTCATGCATGCCATGCTGGAGGCCAGCGTTCCCGAGCTCCCGCCGGACCGGCCACGCTACCTAATGGGCGTGGGGATGCCCGAGGATTTGGTCGAGGGGGTCGCACGTGGGATCGATCTCTTCGACTGCGTGATTCCGACCCGCCATGGCAGGACCGGGTGGTTGTTTACCTCCTCGGGCCGCGTCGTCATCAAGCAGGCGCAGTATGCGAGAGATGAGCGGCCGCTGGACCCCGCCTGCACCTGCGCCGTCTGTGCGAAGTATTCCCGCGCCTACTTGCATCACCTGTTCATGGCGAAGGAAATGCTGGGCCCTCGGTTGAACACGCTGCACAACCTGCATTACTTTGCAGGCCTGATGCAGCGAATCCGGTCGGCAATCGGTCAGGGACGATTTGCCGAGTTCAGGCGGAGCTTCCACGCCCGGCAGAACGGAACCGATGACACAGCCACTGGGACCCGCCTGGAGGCAATCGGCGGATCTTGCTAGGAGTGCCCTCTCCCTCCGCTTGAGGGGGGAGGGTGAGGGCGGACCGCTTAAGATCCCCCTCACCGTGGCCTCTCCCCCAAGGGGGGTGAGGCGAAGACAAACATTTTACGCGCAATGAATTTTGGTTTCGCGCTGAGAGAGGGACGGTGATGTTGGCGGACATAGCGTGGGCGCAAAGCCAGGCCGGCTCTGGCACGGGAGGGACGCTCCTGTCGTTGGTGCCGTTCGTCCTGATATTCGTGATCTTCTACGTGCTGCTCATCCTGCCGCAGCGCAAGCGCCAGAAAGAGTTGAAGTCCATGCAGGAGAATCTCAAGAAAGGGGACAAGGTGCTGACCTCAGCCGGGATCTGGGGGACCATCACCAATATGGGGAAGACGACGGTGACCATCCAGATCGCGGACAATACGAAGGTGAAGATGCAGCGCGAGTCGATCTCGCGGCTGCGGGGCGACGAAGAAGATTGAAGACGACAGGGGAGAGGAGTGACATGAAGAAGGGATTGGAGCAAGGATGAAGCCGGTCAAGGGACGTCTCACGCTGCTGGCGCTGTTTGCCTTCTTTTCGCTGCTGTTTTTCCTGCCGACGATTCCCGCGATCTACGACACTATTCCCCTCTGGATGAAGCGGGTCCTTCCGGACAAGGGCATTGCCCTGGGATTGGACCTGCAGGGCGGCATTCACATGGTGTTGCAGGTGGACGAGGATCGCGCTGTCGAGATCGCCGTGGACCGGGCCGTCAATGCCGTCCTGGATGCGCTGACCGGCCAGGATCTCGCCATCACGTCCGTCGATCGGAGCGGTCACACGCGTATCGAGATTCGCTTCGAGGAGCAGGAGCTGAAGGAAAAGATCCAGAAAACTCTGGAAGACTTTCCCGCCTATTTCCCGGTCGAGAACGCCGGCAGCCCCGGTGCGCTCGTCTATGAGCTTCGGGAGTCGGAGGTCAAGCGCATCAAGACCTCCTCGATCGATCAGGCCTTGGAGACCATCCGAAACCGGATCGACCAGTTTGGTGTGCGGGAGCCTCTCGTGGCGCGGCAGGGCCTCAATCAAATCGTAGTTCAGCTGCCGGGCATCAAGGATCCGGATCGAGCCAAGGAGCTCATCAAGGAGACGGCGATTCTTGAGTTCAAGCTGCTCGACGAAGACAGTCCCCTCTCGCGCGAGCTGCCCGGCCGCTTGCCCCGGGCAAAGGCAGAGGAGCTCTTCAACGAGCTGCAGAGCAAAATCCCGGAGGGGGATGAGATCCTGTTTGAACGGGTGCGGGACGAGGAGAGCGGACAGGAGTGGCGTGTGCCCTATCTGGTTAAGAAACGCGTCCTGCTGGCGGGCGATGTGCTGAGCGACGCCCGCGTGGCCATCGGAGAATTCAGCGAACCCTACGTCTCCGTGACCTTTGACGCCAAGGGCGCGAAAGAGTTCGAGCGCATCACCTCGGAACACGTCAAGAAGCGCCTCGCGATCGTGCTGGACGATACCGTCTACTCCGCTCCGGTCATCCGGGAGCGGATTCCCGGTGGCCGTGCGTCGATAGAGGGATCCTTTACGATGGCGGAAGCCAATGACCTGTCTATCGTCCTCCGTGCGGGGTCGCTGCCGGCGCCCCTGGAGGTCATCCAGGATCTCACGGTCGGCCCGTCACTCGGGCGCGACTCGATCGACAAGGGCCTCACGACCACATTTTTTGCCGGCGTCCTGGTCGTCCTGTTCATGGTCGTGTATTACCGAATGTCGGGGATCATCGCGGACTTCGCGCTGGCGTTGAACCTGATCTGCCTCATCGGCGCCTTGTCCGGCCTCAACGCGACGCTCACGTTACCGGGGATCGCGGGCATCATTCTGACCATCGGCATGGGCGTGGACTCCAACGTGCTGATCTTCGAGCGGATTCGGGAAGAGCTGAGGATCGGGAAGCCGATCCGCCTGGCCGTGGACAACGGCTACGACAAGGCCCTGCTCACGATCGTCGACAGTCACGTCACGACCTTGATTACCGGCCTGGCCCTGTTCCTGTTCGGCACGGGTCCCATCAAGGGCTTTGCTGTGACGCTCTGTCTGGGGATTGCGATCAACCTATTCACGGCTCTGGTCGGCACCAAAGTCGTGTACGACGTGATCAACCGGCATCGGCGGCTGGAGCGCCTCAGTATCTAAGCGATTGATCCAAGCGGTCCGCTCGCGGATTCATGCAAGGCGATTCCGGGAGTACTGGGGGGAGAGAAAGCATGTTCGAGATCTTAGGGAAAACCAACATTGATTTCATGGGCAAACGCCGGATCACCTTCGCGCTGTCGGGACTCCTGGTTTTGATGGGCCTGCTGGCCCTGGTGCAGATCGGCCGCGGGGTCGCGAATATCGGTATCGACTTTGCGGGCGGCACGGCGGTCCAACTGGCCTTCGAGCAAGCGATCGCGATCGAGGACGCGCGACGGGCTTTGGCGGACCACGGCCTGTCCGATGCCGAGCTGCAGGAGTTCGGCGAGGCGGACAAGATTTTGATCCGTGTGAAGGAGGAGACGACCATTGAGGAGAAGGTCGCCGACCAGATTAAAAACGCGTTTCGCAAAGCGTTTCCGGAGAACGAGTTCGTGGTGGAGTCGAGCACGGAAATCGGGCCGACGATCGGAAAAAAACTCCAGCAGGATGCGCTCATCGCCATTGGGATCTCGCTGGTAGGCATCATCCTCTACATCGCGGCACGGTTCGAGTTTCGATTCGGTGTGGCTGCCGCCGCGGCCACTTTTCACGATGTCCTGGTCGTGTTGGGCCTCTTCTATCTCATGGATAAGGAAATCACGCTGCTCGTCGTGACGGCCTTGCTGACCCTGGCCGGGTATTCCCTGACGGACACGGTGGTGGTCTTCGACCGCATCCGGGAGAATTTGCGGCTCCGGCGTCGCGAGGGCATCATCGCGGTGATCAACAACGGCATCAACCAAGTCTTGAGCCGGACCATCGTGACCACCCTGACGGTCGTTCTGGTCCTGGTGCCCCTGACCCTCTTCGGGGGGGAGGTCCTGCACGACTTCGCCCTTGCCCTGCTGATCGGCGTCATGATCGGCACCTATTCCTCGGTGTTCGTGGCCAGCCCCCTCCTGATCATTTGGCCCGGCTCGGAAGGACGGCTCCTCAAACGCGGCTGACCCCCCTCCCTATCCTTGACTTTGGCGTTACCGATCCGTAACAATGGGCAGGTACGCGGGCCATTTTGTGGTCATTTATGAGATTCTGGAGCCGGTCACGTAGCCTCCAGCGGAAGATCATCGCGGCCATCTTGATGGTCGGCCTTCTGCCCCTCACGCTGTTCCTCGCCCTCACGTACATCGATCAACGCGAAGCCATCCAGGAGACCATCGGCGGGAGCTTCAAGGAAGTTGCCGTGGAGGCCGCCAGGCGTATCGAAATGGAGGTCACCAGGGGCATCAACGAAGCCCAACAGCTGGCCGCCACGCCGTTCTTGCGCACGGCCGTATCGGAGGCGAACCGGAGCTACGAAGGGAAGGACGAGCCCCGTATTCAGTCCATGATACGTGACTGGCAGCGGCGCTGGCGTGAGCGCGAGCGCCAGCACGAGTTTCCCGCCTTCATCAATCAGATTGCGACGAATTACCTCATCCGATGGCACGATATCCGGAAGGCCGATTACGTGGGCATCCTCGTCACCGACAACCAGGGCGCGCTGGTGCTCAGCTCCATTCCCCAAGTCGAGTATTACTACGGCTCGAGCACGTGGTGGAACGCGGTCTACGATGGCGGTCTGGGACAGGTCTATGTGGGCGACATCTATTTCGACCCCTCCTTCGGGACGCGTGTGCTCAATGTCTCCGTGCCGATCATGTCGGACGACCAGCAGTCGGCGATCGGCGCGGTGAGCGTCTTGCTCCGGCGGGATACGATTTTCAGAGCGATCTCCGAGGCGACCATCGGTGAGCAGGGGCACGCCATGCTGCTGAGCTCAGACGGGACCACGCTCATCTGTCCCGTCCTCGCGCCCGAGGAGCACACGGTGACGTCCGCCCTCGACAGCATCGCACGGCTGCCCTACGGCGGCTGGATGCTCGCCAGCGACGACTCGCACGGAAGCCGCGATTCGATCGTGGGG
Source organism: Nitrospiraceae bacterium (assembly GCA_041608595.1). Classification (GTDB taxonomy): domain Bacteria; phylum Nitrospirota; class Nitrospiria; order Nitrospirales; family Nitrospiraceae; genus JBFGRM01. The sequence goes on along the minus strand of JBFISJ010000021.1, from coordinate 12,111 downwards.
TTCGCCACCGTCCGCTTGGGAGACAATTTGGCCCCGGAAAGCCTGGGCGGCAGGCGCTGGGTCACCCTTGTCCGCCAGCCTCCCTCGGAGACCTACGCGCCCCTGAACGAGCTCGTGATGAAGCTGGCCGTTTACGGCCTGGTCGTCTTGGGCGTGCTGGTCGGAACCGGTGTCTTTGCGGCGCGACGGCTCGCCAAGCCGATCCAGATGCTGCACGAGGGCGCCCAGCGGATCGGCGGCGGCAATCTGGACCATCAGCTCGAAATCAAGACCGGCGACGAGATCCAGAACCTGGCGGGTGCGTTCAACGCCATGGCCGCCAGTTTGAAACAGTCCTTCAGCACCCTTGAGCAGCGCATGGCTGACATCCACCGGCTGGAGGCGAAGTATCGAGACCTGATCGAGAACTCGCCGGAGATGATTCACCAGCTGAGTCGATCGGGTCAGTTCGTGCATGTGAACAAGACCGAGCTCGAGAAACTCGGCTACTCGCTCGAGGAAATGCTGAACATGCACGTGTGGGACATCGTGCCGAAGGGGAAAGAGCCGGACGTGTTGAATTACCTGGAGCGGTTGGTGTCGCAGGGTAGCGCGACGATCGAGACGGTGTTCGTGACCCATGACGGCCGGCCGATCGACGTCGAGATTCATTCGACGGCGCTCTTCGAGGCCGAAACGGGCAACCTGGTGTATTCACGCAGCTTCGTCCGCGACGTGTCGCAACGCAAGCAGCTCGAGGAACAGGTGCAGCGCTACACCACCCAGCTGGAGCACGAGGTCGCGGTCCGGACCCAGGAGCTTCTGGCCTCCCAGAGGCGGTACAAAGTGCTGTTCGACCAGGTGGCGGACTCGGTCTTCATGGTCGATGCCCAGGGCCGCGTCGTCGCCGTCAACCGGAGGGAGGAGCTGGCTCTGGGCTACGCCGAGCGGGATGTGGTCGGCCGAGCGTTCAAGGAGCTGGTGCTGCCTGAGCACCAGTCCGTCCTGGAACGGTCCTTCGAAAAGATCCTGCAGGGCGAGAGTCGGATTCCCACGCAGGAAATCGAGATCATCGTGGGCGGCAACACGACCACCGTCGTTGAGATGGATCTGATTCGGATCGAAAGCGGGAACCAGCCTTCGGTCATGGTGCAGCTCCGCGACATCGCCGAGCGCAAACGGCTGGAACAGCAACTCGAGGAATACCGCGAAGGCCTCGAGATCAAGGTTCGCGAGCGAACCCGCGAAATCGAGGAAACGAAACAGTATCTCGAAAACTTGCTCGAGAACGCGAACGACGTCATTTACACGCTGGATACGGAGCAATGCTTCACCTATGTGAACAGCAAGGTCGAGACATGGGGCTACCGCAAGGAAGAATTGCTGGGTCGGCCCTACCTGACGCTCCTATCGAAGCGCCACCGCGGACGCCGGCTCAAGAGCACCCTGGACATTGGCGCCAAGCAGGTGTACGAGGTGGAGGTGCTCGCCCGGAGCGGCGAGGCGCGGACGGTCATGGTGAGCGTGTCCCCACTCTCCAACGCCGAAGGTCGCATCCTGGGTGTCTTGGGGATCGCCCGCGACATGACCGAAACCAAGCGTCTTGAGCAGCAGATCCGTAACTCGGAAAAACTGGCTTCGGTCGGGAAGCTCGCAGCCGGCGTCGCGCATGAGATCAACAACCCACTGGGCGGGATTCTGAACTGCTTGTACAACCTCCGGAAAGGCACGTTATCCCCGCAGCGTGAGCAAGAGTACGTCGCCTCCATGGAGGACGGTCTGCGCCGAGTGCAGAAGATCGTCCGTCAGTTGCTCGATTTCTCACAGCAACATGCCCCGGAGCTCGCGCCGACCGACATCAACGCCCTGGTGGAGCGGGTCTTGGTGCTCACGAACCATGCGATCGTGGCGAACAACATTAGGTTGCAGAAACACCTCATGCCGGATCTGCCGCCGCTGATGGTGGATCGACACATGATCGAGCAGGTCTTGATGAACCTGATTCTGAACGCCGTGCAGGCGATCCGAAGCGGCGGCTCCCTCGCCATCCGGACACGAATCCTCGACGGCATGTGCACACTGGAAGTCAAGGATACCGGCTGCGGCATCCCGGCAACGGTGCTGCCGCATATCTTCGATCCCTTCTTCACGACGAAAGGGACGGGGGAGGGGACCGGTCTCGGGCTGTCCGTAAGCCTGGGTATCGTCGAGCGGCACGGCGGGCAGATCCTGGTGGACAGTGAAGTTGGACAAGGGACGACGTTCACCGTGAGCCTCCCTCTCGTTCCGGTGCGCCAGACGGTTGGGAGGGACGCGTGAGGGCCCCGTCGATTCTCATTGTCGATGACGAGCCGTTGATGCGCATGTCGATGGTGGATGCGCTGAAGGCTACGGGATACGAGGTCAACGCGGCGGCGACCGGCGACGAGGGGCTCCAGCAGCTCACCAAAGATCCGGTCGAAATTCTGATCACCGATCTCCGCATGCCCGGCATGAGCGGACTCGATCTGCTTCAGGTGACCAAGCAGCGCTCGCCTCGAACCGAGGTGATCGTGATCACCGCGCACGGGTCCGTCGAGACCGCCGTGGGTGCGATCAAGATGGGGGCCTACGACTACATTACGAAGCCCTTCCAAATGGACGAGCTGCTGCTCATCGTGGACCGGGTGACGAGAGTGCTTGCGCTTCGCGAAGAGAATTTACAGTTACGGGAAGAGCTGGAAGGAAAGTTCAGTTTTCAAGGCATTCTGGGTAAGAACGACCGGATGCGGGCTGTGCTGGAGAAGGTGAAACTGGTCGCGGCCACGGACTCCACGGTGCTCATCGCAGGGGAAAGCGGGACGGGAAAGGAGCTGATCGCGAATGCCATCCACCACAACAGCGCGCGCCGGGACCACGCCTTTATCAAGGTCAGTTGCGCGGCCTTGCCCGAGACCCTCCTGGAGGCGGAGCTCTTCGGGCATGAAAAGGGGGCGTTCACCGGCGCGCTGCGCCAGCGGCGCGGACGCTTCGAGCTGGCGCACAAGGGGACCTTGTTCCTCGACGAGATCGGTGAAATCTCCCCCCTCGTCCAGGTCAAGCTGCTCCGTGTGCTGCAGGAGCGGCAATTCGAGCGGGTCGGGGGGACCGAAACGCTCGAGGTGGACGTCCGGGTGGTCTGTGCCACGCAGAAGGATCTCAAAAAGGAGGTCGCGCAGGGACGATTTCGGGAGGACCTTTTCTACCGCCTCAACGTCGTTCCAGTGGCCCTGCCAGCCCTGCGGGAGCGTCGCGAGGATATCGAGCTGATCGCCGAGCATGTCCTCCAGATCCGCTCGACGCGGACAGGCAAGGAGGTAAAAGGGTTTTCTCAGGACGCACGCGCGGTGCTGCTGCGCTACTCCTTCCCCGGCAACGTGCGCGAGCTTGAAAACATGGTCGAGCGTGCGGTGGCGCTCGGGCGGGAGCGCGAAGAGATTCACCCCTGGGACCTGTGCGGATTTCCAACCTGCCCGTTCCTGGGCGGGGCTCCTCAGGAGACCTGCGGGTTTTGCGGCGAAGGGCTGGCGGGGAAGGCGCCACAGGGAGCGGCGCCGACGGCATCACTGGCCACGGCCCGGGAGGGGTTTGAACGGCAGTACATCGTCTCGGTGCTAAAGCGGGTCGACGGCAACCGCAGCCTGGCCTCGAAAGTGCTTGGCATTTCCCGCAAAGCCCTATGGGAGAAGTGCAAGCGGTACGACATCTCCCAGGGCAAACCCGATCCCGAGGGGGAGTCCTAGTCTGCCCCTTCCGATCCACCTTCCCACAGCTTCACGGTCCGGTCCCACGAGGCCGTAGCCAGCCGCAGTCCGTCGGGCGACAAGCAGAGTCCTCGTACCCCTCCGGTATGCCCTTTCAAGGTTCGGAAGTGACGGCCGGCCGCGATATCCCACAGTCGGACGGTGTTATCGTCGCCTGCGCTCAGGAGGACTTTGCCGTCGGGTGAGACGGCGATGGAGCGCACCCAGCCGCTGTGGCCCTTCAGGGTACGGAGCTCCTTGAGGGTGGGCATCTCGAAGAACTTGATCGTAGAGTCCCGGCTGGCGGTGATGAGGATCTTGCCATCCGGCGTGAACGTCATGGCGGCGACCCAGTACTCCATCGGCTTCTGGAAGGCGCCCAGGTTGTCGTCGACGAAGAAGCCGCGCACCTCGGGGTCGTCGTCGTCGATGGGCTCTCTCCAATGGCCGGCATGGACGATCTTTTCCTCACCGTTCGGCAGAACCTCCCACAGCTTAACCTTGCCGATGTCGTTCCCGCTGGCCAGGTGAATGCCGTCCGGGGCGAACGCCACGCAGACCGACCAATGGTTGTCGTACTGGTCCTTCCCGAGCAGGGTCATCAATTCGGTTCCGGTGGTGACCTCCCAGATCTTGATATCTTTGTTGTGGCTGCCCCGTGCCAGCATCAGGCCGTCGGGGGAGAGGGAGAGGCTGCAGACGTTGTGATCGTAGCGCGTGAACAGCAACTTGGTGGGCTCGCCGGTTGTCGGGTTCCACAGACGGATCGTGCGGTCCTCACTGCCCGTGATCAGCGATTGCCCGTCGGGCGCATAGATGATGGCCCGGATGTCGTGGGTGTGTCCCCGCAGGGAGCGCAGGAGGCGCGCGGTGTCGATATCCCAGATCCGCACCAAACGATCGCAGCCGCCGCTGGCGAGCGTGAGGCCGTCCGGGGAAAAGGCGACCGCCCATACCCCATGTGAGTGCCCTCGAAACGTCTTGATCTCGCGGATCCCCGCCTTCCAGTACTCGAGAAAATCAACTGCAGGCGGCTGTGGAATGGCTCCCAACTCGGGCGCGGCTCCGGGATGGAGGCCGGGGTGCGGTGTCACGGATTCAGCCATGGGACTCACTCCTTTTGGAACGTTGCCGTCTGGCGGGGCGCTCTCTCATAACGGAGCCGGCCAAGCCGGCATTGACAATCCCGCGGTCGCGGCGGATATAATGCGAATCGTCGCGAACAGGGCATCTTAAGAGATGGTCTAAAATCAAGTCAAGGCGCCTTATCCTGTCGGAAAAGGCGACGCGGGTCGACCGAGAGCCCTTCCTTTCACCGCCGGAGCGTATTCTATGGACATTAGATTCCAGCCGGCCCTGCTGCAAGAAGTGATTGATTCCTTCATCGAGAAAACAGAACGTGAGGGCGACCCAACCTATTACAAGGAATTTCACGAGCTTGCCGACCCTATCTACGAGAAGTTTTCCCTTGATGACCGAGAGGCGGAGTTCAAAAAGCTGTATCAGTATTTGTTTGGCATCTGGGGGTTCTCTGACATTATCACCAGTGCCTTCGACGAGTTCCCCGCGCTCAAGAAGCGCGTTGGGATCGTCCTGGTCAGGGGCGTGCTGAAAGAGGATCAAGAAGGCGTCGACATTCTGAGGAAATGGGGATCGGTGGAGCAGGAATTGGCCAAGAAGTTCGAGGAGCAAGGCCAGAAGGGGGTTGGCATCAAGCTCATCCCTCGCCGTTTCTATGATCCAGCGCTCAGTCGCTACTGCCGTCACGAGCTGATGCACATTTCGGACATCCTGAACGAAGGCTTCGATTACGACCCCGACACCAAAGTGGGACAGAATCCCGGCGAGGAAACGCTCATCCTCCAGCGGTACCGCGTGCTGTGGTGCCTGAACATCGACGCGCGACTGCAGCGCGAGGGCAAGGAGCCGATGTTCTCCAAGGAGGATCGGTTCAAGGAGTTCCGCTCCTGGTACCGGAAGATTCCGGCCAACCAGATCCGGTCGGTGTTTGAAGGACTCTGGCAGACCGATCTGTTCGCCCACGCGGAGCTCGTGGAAATGGCCAGTGACACGGTGCGCGTGATGGATCGGGCTGTGGAGGTCGAAGGCAGCGAGGTCCCGGAACCTGGTGACAACCAGGTTATGCTCATTCCTGGGTTTCCGTGCCCCCTGTGTCGATTCGCGACCTATGCCTGGGTTGAGGACCTCGAGAACAAAGTCGAGCCCTACGTCCTCGACTACATTCGCGAGAACCATCCCGGGTGGGACACGCAGTTCGGCGCATGCGATCGCTGCGTGGAAGTCTACAAGCTGCGCGCGGACGGTGTGGTGTAGCGGCAGGACCCCCGCCATCGACGGCAAACATCTCAATCCGTGCTTACGGACAGCTGAGATTCATGTCGGAAGATTCTGAATACGGGCGACGGCGGTTCTTCAAGGAGTCCGTCCTTTCCTTCGCCCGAACCGCCCATGAGTTCGTCAAACATCGGGACGCGGCGCCCGAGACCAAGCCGCCGGAGACGCACCGGACCGACTGGCTCCGGCCACCCGGCGCGGTGGAGGAAGCGCAGTTCCTTGAGCGGTGCACCCGCTGCGGCGACTGCGTCAAAGCGTGCCCCCACAACAGCATCACGCTGAGCCGCCGGGACGGTACCCCGGAAATTTACCCCGACCAAGTGCCCTGCTACCTCTGCGAGGATTTCCCCTGCGTGGCTTCTTGCGGGACGGACGCGCTGCTCCCGCTCGACACCCGCGAGAATGTCGCCATGGGTCTGGCGCGGGTCTCCCACCGCGTCTGCACCGCGGGTCAAGGATGTCACGCGTGCGTGTCTCAGTGCCCGACCAACGCGCTCTCGATGGATTTTGCCTCCTTCCGCCTGACGGTAGCGGAGGAACGCTGCGTCGGATGCGGGCTCTGTGAGGGAACCTGCAAGACCGTCAATGACAAGATCGCCATCCGCGTCGTTCCTGCGAGGCTTTTGCGTGTCTAGGGTCGGCGCAGGTCGGTGAGAAGGGGGGAGACAGAGGGCCTCCAATCTGAGTTTAAATGCTGGATTTTTAATGCAAACCTTGGACAGCAAGGAGCGGCTCGATCGGCTCAGTTGGTGCTTGACTTCGTTTTCGGCTTTGCCTAATATACGCACGCCTTTCACGGGAAGTTCGCATCTTCAGAGGGTAATCCGGTCGGGAGGCGCCATCTGGGTCGGGGTGCTTTGCTATCGAGAGGGTGCCACGCGATGAGCATGAAGGAGAGTCAGGTTAGAGTGGTGAAATCGAACGCAGCCATATCATCATCATCATCCGGAACAGTAACCGTCAAGGACTCACCAGCAGTTGAACGTGCACTCAGTCGAAGCAAGATTTACCTCCTGATGTCTTGGAGCTTGCTCTATCCGGAGGACGATGAGTTCCTGGATTACCTGCAGAGCGGCGAGTTTGTCGAAGACGGGCGGTCGGCGATCGAAACCCTCACTGCGGCGCTTGATGGAGGGGGTGGGGAGCGGGCCAAAGCCAAGCTGGCGGCGATTACGAAGTATTTCGATCAAATCGAGTCCTGGGTCTCATCCGAATGCGTGAATTGGCAATTGTCGGACCTGCAGAGTGAGCACCGGCGCGTCTTCAGCAACGTCATCACGCTGGATTGCCCACCGTACGAAACACTTTTCGGGAACGATCACGTCTTTGCACAGGCCCACGTGATGGGGGACATCGCCGGATTCTACAAAGCCTTTGGCGTGGAGCTGTCCCGTGACATTCATGAGCGCATGGACCATTTGAGCGTGGAGTTGGAGTTCATGCACTTCGTCGCGTACAAGGAGTCCTATGCGCGATGCCACGACGGGGCGGAGAAGACCCAGATCGTAGTCGATGCGCAGAAGAAGTTCGTGAAGGAGCATATCGGTCGTTGGGTTCCCCTGTTCGGCAAGATGCTGGCGAGGAAAGCCGACTACGGGTTGTATCGGCACATGGCGGATCTGACCGGTGACTGGATGGACTTCGAGGCGGCCTATCTGGGCGTGAGCCCCCAGCCGTACAACGAGACCGATTACCGGCCGGCGACCTTCAATGCTCCGGAAGGACAGACCTACGAGTGCGGCGCGCAGGATCAGGGCAACGAGCTGAACTTGCTGCTCGACGAGGTCGGCGCCCAGTCGTTCCTGGATCCAAAACCAAAGGAGGACGAGACCGGAGGTCCGGTTGGAAACGCCTGACCAGGTGAGGAGCTCTCACGACCTGGTTTGAGGCACAGTCGTAATGCGCAGCAGTCTTTAATCATCACTTTTGAGGGGAGGGCATTTTCATATGAGACTAATGCAGACAAGGAACAAATCGGTCGTCTTTGGTATCCTTCTCTCCGCATTGGTCATCGGGTTCATGCTGACGTTGGGGCAGGTGCCCTTGGCTGTCAGCCAGCCGGTGACTATTCCTGCGAAGGCCCTCAAAGCCGGGATGCCGATTCCGATGGATGGCGCGAACCCGCTTTGGGAGACCGCGCCAGCCGTTGTTGTGCCGCTCAGCGGTCAGACGATCACCACGCCGATGCACCCGAATATCTCCGTGAAGTCCGTGATGGTCAAAGCCATCACGAACGGCAAGGAATTCGGCATCTGGCTCAACTGGGGTGATCAGACCAAGAACGACACCGTCATCGGACCGCAGGACTTTCGTGATCAGGCCGCAGTGCAATTTCCGGTGAACACGTCCGGCGCGCCGCCGTTCCAGTGTATGGGGCAGTCCGGCGGGACCGTGAACATCTGGCGCTGGAACGCGGAGTGGCAGAAGGACCTGGGCAAGGACTCTGCCGGGATGTGGGACGTGGACGATCAGTATCCGAGCATCGCCTGGGATTACTACTTTGAAGAGCCGGCCGGCGGCGTTACCTATCCAGATCGGATCGGCCGCAGCTTGGGCCCCTTCAACCCTGGCATTTGGTCGGGGAACATCCTCTCCGATCCGACGCTGCGCGTCAGCTCGGTCGAGGATCTCAACGCCAACGGCTTCAGCACGCTGACGACGCAGGCCGCCCAGAACGTGTACGGCAACGGCCTGTGGGAGCCCTACGGCGCGTTGAAGGGCGGCTGCTGCATCGGCCCGTCCTGGCGCGTGGTGATGAAGCGGTCGTTGGCGACGAACGACGCGAACGACGTGCAGTTCAAGTCGGGCGCGACGGTGCCGGTGGCCTTCGCCGTCTGGGATGGTTCCAACGTCGAGCGGAACGGCATGAAGGGTATCTCCACCTGGTTCACCCTGAAGCTTCCGTAAGTTCAACACAGCCCGGGTAAGGCGCTCGCCGCTGCGGCGAGCGCTCTGCCAGGCTGAAGAGCTGTTCGTACAGCTAGAAAAGCCCCGAGTCGTCCGCCTCAAGCGAGGAGGTATCGACAAGGGGCTTTTCTCATTTTTGAGTCCGGATGCCGACAGAGCCCGTCCTCGGGTCCGTCCTCTTGCGGCCGGCTGGGCGCCCGACCCGGTTGCATTTGGCGGACACGGGGGTGTATAAAAATTTGAGGATGTGAGCGCGTCAACCTCGAGTTCGCACGATTCTTTTTCGAATCCGATAGAAAGGTTGGTCATGAAGGTTTCCCTGCTGTTCCCCCCAACCTGGCATCCTTCCCAGCCCTACCTGAGCCTCCCGTCGCTGAAGGGGTTTCTCTCGCAGGCGGGTGTCACCAACGTCGTCCAGCGAGACCTGGGTATTGAGGTTCTGGACATGCTGCTGACCCGCACCTATGCGCAGGAAGTCCACGGTCGGCTTCAGCAAAAGGTGAAGGAGCTGGAGAAGGGGAGAACTGGCGAGTCCGGCCCCGGGAGCGACGAGCATTATGCACGGGTGACGGAATCGTTGGACATGTTCCCGTATTTGATCGACCGGATCGAGCTTGCCAAGGAGACCCTGCGCGGAGAGAATTTTTACGACATTGAGCAGTACCGCGACGCCTTGTTCGTGATCGATAAGTGGTTGGAGGTGCTGTCCTCCCAATACTTCCCGACGCGGATGACGGTCGTGGACAATCAATTTTCCAGCTTCTCGATCTATTCCTCCAAGGATTTGCACCACGCGATTCGTGACGAAGCCCAGAATCCTTACATCAGTTTGTACAAGGAAACGTTCCTTCCCTCGATCTTTGCCGAGCAGCCTGATCTCATCGGTGTGTCCATCACCGCCACGTCCCAGGTCCTCCCCGGGCTGACCCTGTGCCGGTTGCTCAAAGAGGCTAACCCCAACGTCCATGTGACGATCGGCGGGAGTATCTTCACCAGGCTTGTCGACAACCTGCGTCGCTGTCCGAGCCTCTTCGAGTTGGCGGACGACTTCATCGTCTTCGAAGGCGAGACCGCACTGCTCGAGTTGGTCAATCAATTGGACGGTAAGCGGGAGTTTCACAAGGTCCCGAACCTGATCTATCGCCAGGACGACCGGATCACGGTCAACCAGCCGTTCTATTCAGAAAACATCAATGCCCTCCCCGCGCCGGACTACGATGGATTCCCCCTCGATCTGTATCTGTCTCCTGAAACTGTATTGCCCGTGCAATTCTCCCGTGGCTGCTATTATAAGGACTGCGCGTTTTGCGCCTTGACGCTGGACCATCAAAACTTTCGTCAGAAGGATCCGGGAAAGACTGCCGATGAGCTGGAAATGCTCGCCGGAAAATACCGCAGTCCGTACTTTTTCTTCACGGATGAGTGCTTCGCGTTGTCCCCGACCAAGAGGTTGTGCCAGCAACTGGTCGACCGCAATCTCAATCTCCAATGGACCTGCGAAATGCGATTCGAGAAGAATCTGTCCCGAGAGCTGCTCACGCTCATGCGCGACGCAGGGTGTCTGAAGATCGTCTTCGGACTGGAGTCGTTTAATCAGCGGGTGATGGACTTCATGAAGAAGGGGATCAAGCAGGAACACGTCAGACGTATTTCCGAGGACTGTTTGGACCTCGGCATCGCGGTCCACTGCTACGTCATCGTCGGGTTCCCCACCGAGAGAGAGGAAGAAGCACTGGATACGATGAACTTCATCGTGGAGAACACGCGTCTGCACAGCTCATTCGGATTCTCCTGTCAGCCGTGTCTCTTCGATTTGGAGAAGGAGGCGCCGATCATGAGCGATCCCGGAGCCTATGGGATCAGGCGCATCATGCGACCCGCCAGCGAGGACCTCAGTCTGGGCTTTTTCTACGAAGTGCAGGAAGGGATGACGCCGGAGCAGGCCGAACGCCTCTACCAACACGTCTACGGAAAGATCAGCGAGCTCGTGTGTGAGCTGCCGTTCAACTATTCGATGGCGGACGGCTTGCTCTACATTGCCAGAGCCAAGGCCCAGGCCCAGCAGGTCCCCCAGCCCACGACTTCGTAAGCCCCTGCGAAGCTGACGTTCTTGGGCGTTGGAATGCCCAATCTCGCCTCCTTCAGCGCCGGGTTGACCCCCCAAGCCGCCGGTGGTTATAATCCCCAGCCGGGCAGAAACTCCTGATACGAAGAGGCCTTAGAAGAGCATGGCAGTAGGGGCCGCGGCGCTGGACAAAGCCGGGGGGCGGGTCGACGAGCACGGGTTACTCTTTGAGTATACCGTCAGGCTCCTGCTCGCGGCGGGACTCCTGGAGCTGATCCTCTACCGGCTCGTGTCCCGGCTCGGGATGCACCTGAGCAAGGTAGCTGAGAAATACGAGTTTGTCGGCGTTGCCTTCCAGGTGCTGTCATCCCTGGGATTCGTCCTTCTCAACACTGTGGCGCTGCTTCTCTTTCTCGCCCTGCTGCTCCTCCTCTTTAAGAAGACGGTCACGGCGACCGCCGAGCCTCTTGGCTGGCTGGTAGTCCCCTCCGTGTCCCTCCTCCTGCTGCTCACGGTCGTGTACTTGCTGTTCGAGCCCCACATGCTCGAATCCATCGTATATAACGTCCTGAGCTTTGCCGTGATTCTCTTCCTGGTCATTCAGTATGTCGGCTCACGTCGCTCCGTGTCGCAACGCGCATTTATGGTGTGTTTTTTCTTGGGTATCTCCGGGTGGCTGTACTATCAAATCCTTTCGACCACCTACGGGTACTTGGGCATGTTCCAGCCTCCCCCGATCGTACACGAGGCGAATCGAGCGGGAGAAGCCCTGATGGTGCTTGCCAGTATTCTGGCCTTCTGGGCCTATGGCACGGGAGGGTTTTGGACAAAGAATCGGCGGCAGCGTCGTCGGGTCCTGACATTCACGGTGGTCGGCGGGCTCGTCTTCCTAATATTACTGTTTATGGACTATTTTCTCGGGCTCTACGATGCGGCACTGGCTGAAAGTGTGCGCAAAGGGGGCGAGGGCATAAGCTGGATCTTCCAGATGGGTATGGGCTACACGTTCTATCTCCCCTTTGCCCTCTATGTGCTCGGGCTCTT